>NZ_DGMA01000048.1:0-104734 GCF_002388205.1 Achromobacter sp. UBA4530
CGAGACAGCCCCCTCGGGGGGGCAGCTAGCGCGCGAAGCGTGCGCGGCGTGGGGGCGTCAACCTTTTTACAGGCGGGCCTTCACTTGCTGCGACAGCGCCGTCATGTCGGCGCGGCCGGCCAGCTTCTGCTTCAGGATAGCCATCACCTTGCCCATCGCGGGCGCGCCCGTCACGCCTTGCGCGGCGACTTCAGCCAGCGCGGCGTCGATGGCGGCGGCCACTTCCTCGGGGGTGGCTGCCTGGGGCAGGAATTCCTGCAGCACGGCCAGTTCGCCCTTTTCCTGCTCGGCGGTTTCCGTGCGGCCGGCCTGCTCGAACGCGGCGATCGACTCGCGGCGCTGCTTGACCTGCTTTTCGATGATGGCGGTGATTTCGGCGTCGGTCAGGTCGCGGCGTTCGTCGACTTCCTTCTGCTTGACGGCGGCCAGCAGGAAACGCAGCGTGGTCAGTCGCTCGCTGGCCTTGGCGCGCATCGCGTCCTTGACGGCGTCGGACAGGCGGGTCTTGAGCGTAGCAGTGCTCATCGGTAAACCTTTGTGGTGTTGCGGTAATCGGGAAGTGTAAACCGGGCCGGGGCACGACGTCGCCAAGCCGATTTCGCCGTTCGGATTTAAAGATGTATTATAAATATATGTTTAAAGGCGAGCCCGTTCGCCATTCAAGGAGCAGTTGATGTTGAGCCCCCAAATCCGCGAGCTGGTCAAGGCCACGGCCCCTGTCCTGAAGGTTCATGGCGTCGCCCTGACCAAGCATTTCTACGCGCGCATGTTCCAGCACAATCCGGAACTCAAGCACGTGTTCAACCAGGCCCACCAGGCGGGCGGCGCGCAGCAGCATGCGCTGGCCGGCGCGGTGACCGCGTATGCCGAGCACATCGACGATCCCTCGGTGCTGATGCCGGTGGTGACGCGCATCGTGCACAAGCACGTCAGCCTGGGCATCCGGCCCGAACACTACGCCATCGTGGGCAAGCATCTGCTGGCTTCCATCCGTGAAGTGCTGGGCGATGCCGCCACCGACGAACTCGTCGATGCCTGGGGCGCGGCCTATGGGCAGCTGGCGGACCTGCTGATCGCCGAAGAGGCGCGCCTGTATGCGGAATCGGCCAACAAGCCGGGCGGCTGGACGGGCTGGCGCGCGTTCCGTGTCGTGGGCAAGCAGCCCGAAAGCGCCGAAATCACTTCTTTCTACCTGGCCCCTGCAGACGGCGGCACCGTGCCGGCGTACCGGCCAGGTCAATACGTGTCCGTGCGCGTATTTGTACCGGAACTGGGCTTGATGCAACCGCGCCAATACAGCCTTTCGGACGCGCCGGGCCACGATCGCCTGCGCATCTCGGTCAAGCGCGAGCCGGCCGGCGATCAGACGCCGGCGGGCCGCGTGTCCAACGCGCTGCACGACCGACTGGAAGAGGGCGGCGTGCTGGACGTGGCGCCGCCGCAAGGTGATTTCCACCTGCGCGAAGACGGCGATGCCCCCGTCGTGCTGCTGAGCGGTGGCGTGGGCCTGACGCCCATGGTGTCGATCCTGAATCACCTGGTGCGCGCCAACGACGAACGCCAGATCCGCTTCGTGCACGGCTGCCGCAACCGCTCGGTCCACGCCATGCGCGAGCACGTGAACGACATTACGGCGTCCCGCGCCAACGTGCGCAAGGCGGTGTTCTACGAAGAGGTGGGCCACGGCGACCAGGCCGGCCGCGACTACGACCACACGGGGCGCGTCGACCTGCACGCCATTCGCGATGAAGCCATCGTCCCCGGCGCCGATTACTACCTGTGTGGACCGGCGGCGTTCATGCGTGCCCAGCGTGAAGCGTTGCTGGGGCTGGGCGTGGCCGAAGACCGCATCCACGCCGAGGCGTTCGGCACCGGCGGCCCTGGCGCCTGAGCGGTGTATCCTGGCGGCCTGATGTTTCCGGGCCGCCCGGTCCACGCTCCCCACCCACCATGCAACTGAACCGATTCACCGACTTCGGCCTGCGCGTCCTGATGTATCTGACGCAATGCCGCGACCGGCCCGTCGCCGTCACGATTCCCGAGATCGCGGATCGCTTCGGCCTGTCCCGCAATCATCTGGTGAAGGTGGTGCACTTCATGTCGCAGCGCGGCTGGGTCAGCACCACGCGCGGCAAGGGCGGCGGACTCAGCCTCGCCCGTCCCGCCACGGAGTACCGGGTGGGCGATTTGGTGCGGGAACTTGAACAGCAGGGCCCCCTGATCGATTGCCGCGAACCGCCCTGTGCCCTGGACGGCGTGTGCCGGCTGTCCGGCGTGCTGGCAAAGACGCTGCAGGCGTTCTACGACACGCTCAATGGCTACACGCTGGCCGATCTGGTCCGCGAACCCACCGCCGCCGCCATCATCAAGCTGCATCGGGTGGCCTGAAGCCCCGGGCATGATGTTTGGTTATGGCTCCTGCGGCGTTTGGCATTTGCCGGCGCGGGGCCGGCCGTTACAGAATGGGCCCGTTCGCGGTCTTCTTGGATAACGGTATGCGCGTTTGTGTGATCGGCGCCGGCGTGGTCGGTGTGACGTCGGCCTATTTCCTGGCGCGCCAGGGTCATGACGTGGTGCTGGTCGACAGCCAGCCCCGCCCGGCGGAAGTCTCCAGCTATGCCAACGGCGGCCAGCTCAGCTACAGCTACGTGGCGCCGCTTGCCGGACCCGGCGTGCTGCCCAGCGTGCCGGGATGGCTGCTGCGCCACGACTCGCCGCTGCGATTCCGGCCCCGGCTGGACCCGCATCAATGGCGCTGGTGCCTGCAGTTTGCGCTGGCCTGCCGCGCATCGGTGGCCAAGGCGTCCACCGCGCAGATGCTGACGCTGTCCTACCTCAGCCGCGATGTCATGCACTCGCTGCTGGAACAGGAAGACCTGGCGTTCGGCCACCTGAAGAACGGCAAGCTCATTGCGTACCGCAGCCCCGATCTGCTGGAAAAGGCGCGCGCGCTGGTGGCCTACCAGGCGGCGCACGGCGCAGACCAGCAGGTGCTGGACGCCGCCCAGGCCGTGGCGCGCGAGCCCGCGCTGGCCGGCATGGGCACCAGCCTGGCGGGCGCCATCTACACCCCCAGCGAAGAAGCCGGCGATTGCCGGCAGTTCACCGAAGCGCTGTTCGACCGCCTGCAAACGATGGGTAACGTGCAGTGCGCCATGTCCAACCCCGTGTCCGGCCTGCAGCGCGAAGGCCGCCGCATCGTGGCGGTCAACACGCGCGACGGCGACATCGGCGCGGATGCCGTGGTGCTGGCCACCGGCATCGGCACGCGGGCGTTGCTCGGTCCGCTGGGCCACGACGTGCCCCTCTATCCCTTGAAGGGCTACAGCCTGACCGTGCCGCTGGCGCCGGACGACACCGTGGCGCCCCGCATCAGCGTCACCGATTACGAACGGCGCATCGTCTACGCCCGCGTGGGCGGCGTGCTGCGGATCGCGGCCATGGTGGACATCGGCAGCAACAACGCTGACATCGACCCCGCGCGCATCAGTCTGCTCAAACAGCAGGTGCTCGAAGCCTTTCCGCAGCTTGACCTGCGGCAGGCGATTCCGTGGGCGGGTCTGCGCCCGGCCACGCCTACCGGCAAGCCGCTGATCGGCCGCAGCCCCGCGGCGGACAATCTTTGGTTGAACGTGGGTCAGGGGGCGTTGGGCTTCACCTTGTCCTGCGGCAGCGCGGCGTTGCTGACCGCGCAGATGGGGGGGATGGAGTTGCCGCTGGATCCGGCGCCGTTCAGGCCCTGACCGCTGAGCAATGTCCATTTCGCAATAGCCGATGCCATTTCATCGGCAGACGGGCTGATGCCGGCTCAATAGGATAGCGATCATCCTTTGCTCGCCGCCGCAATCGGCGGCAGCGAAGGAGCCGATCCATCCTTCGAGTTCATCGCCATGTCCTTTCTCTTTCCGTTGTTCGCCATCCTGTTCTGGGCGGGCAACGTCATCGTCTCCAAGATGGCCGCCAGCGCCATCTCGCCCACCGCCATCACCTTCTACCGCCTGCTGCTGGCGCTGTTCCTGATGGGGCTGTTCACCGCCCGTCCGGCGTGGCGCAACCGCCGGGTCATCCTGCGGCACTGGCCCAAGCTGGCGCTGTACGGCGCGCTGTCGGCGGCCGTGTTCCAGGCGCTGTCCTACCGGGCGGCAGAGACCACCACCGCCACCAACATGGCCATCCTGACCGCGCTGATCCCGCTGCTCAGCATGCTGCTCAGCGTGGTGATCCTGCGCGATCCGCTGACGCTCGGCATGGCCGCGGGCGGCGCGCTGTCGTTCCTGGGCCTCCTGTACCTGGTGGGGCAGGGCGACATGCTCAGCGTGTTCCAGCACGGTGTGCACGTGGGAGACGGCCTGATGCTGCTGGCCGCCTTGTCGTACGCGCTGTATGGCGTGCTGCTGCGCTACTGGAAAGTGCCGGTGCCCGCCTGGCAGTCCACCTTCGTGCAGTCCATCTTCGCGCTGATCTACATGTTCCCGCTCTACCTGCGCGTGCCGCCAGCGCAAGCGGCGCTGGACGTCAATACGGTGCCGCTCATTCTGTATGCGGGCATCTTCTCTTCGGTGTTGCTGTCGTATCTGTGGATCGAAGGCGTGCAGCGCTTGGGGCCCAACCGCTGCAGCATTTTCATCAACCTGCTTCCGCTCTTTACGGCGCTGGCCGCCTTCGTGATGCTGCGCGAACGCCTGCACAGCTATCACCTGCTGGGTGGCGCGGTCACCCTGGCGGGCGTGCTGCTGGCGCAGACCGTGCAGCGGCCGCTGTTCGGCGCCGGACGCGCGCTGGCGGCAGGCAAGGCCTAGCCGGCAATCACGGTCGTTCGAGCTTGTCGCACTTGTGACTGCAAACTCACCGCGCATTCACGGGCGTTCAAGACAGGCGCCCGCAGCCGCCGCATAGTGGCCGCTTTGCGCGGTGAGGCAATGAGCATTTTCCAGAAAACCACGATTGCGCTGGCCCGCAGCCCGGCGGTCGGCCACATGATGCGGGCGATGGCCGCCCGGACGTCGCTGGCGCGCCGTTTCGTCGGCGGCGCCGATGTGGACGAGGCCGTGCGGACCGCCGAGAAGCTGCGCGAGGCGCACGGCATCCGCGCCTCGCTCTTCTATCTGGGCGAATACGTGGCGGACCGCGCTGCAATCGACCATAACGTCAATCAGGCCGTCGACGCATGCCGGGCGCTGGCCGCGGCCGGCCTGGACGTGCACGTCTCCGTCGATCCGACTGCCATCGGCTACATGCGCGATGACACGCTGGGCGAGGAAAACGCGCGGCGCATCGGCACGGCGGTGCAGCGCTTTGGCGGCCAAGGCTGCGACTGGCTGGTGCTGGACATGGAAGATTCCAGCATCCGCGACCGCACCTGCACGCTGCATCGCACGCTGTTGGAGGCGAGCATCCCTGCCGGCCTCACGCTGCAGGCGCGGCGCCGCCGCACGCCGGAGGACCTGGCGTGGGCGATCCGGCAGCGCACCTCGCTGCGGCTGGTAAAGGGTGCGTTCCCCGAGCGTGAGCTTGACCACGCCGGGCGCGCGCGCATCGACCAGGCCTATCTGGACGCGGCGTCCATCATGCTGTCGCGCGAGGCGCGGGAATCGGGCTTTTACCCGGTTTTCGGCACGCACGACGACCGGCTGGCCGGCGCCATCATCGACCTGGCGCGGGAGCGCGGCTGGCCTGCCGGCAGTTTCGAATTTGAGATGCTTTACGGCGTGCGGCCGGACTGGCAGATCGCGCTGCGCCGGTTGGGCTATAACGTCAGGGTCTATCTCCCGTTTGGCGCGGACTGGTGGCCGTATGCCATCCGCCGGGTGGGGGAAAATCCTCGCAACGCGTGGCTCCTGGCCCGTTCGCTGAAAGCGGACGGGCATTACTTCGGGTAGCCGCGAATGGCTGGCAATTCATGGCGGTTTCTCAACATATCTGGCATTGCGGCGCGGGACTGCCCGGCGACGTACTGATCGCGGATCTGCGCGCGTATCGCTACGCGCCGCATTTCCACGACGCCTGGTCCATCGGCGCCATTGAACACGGCCGCTGCGACTTCACCGTGCAGGGCGTGGCCCATGCCGCCAGCGCGGGCGAGCTGGTGGTCATCGCGCCCGGGCAGGTGCATACCGGCGGCACAGCGGCGGGGGCGCTCGCCTATCGGATGGTCTACATCGATCCCGCGTGGTTCCGGGATCATGAACGGACGTTGCACGCGCACGGTGCGCGGCTGGCGGGGCCGGTGATCGCGGATGCCGCGCTTTGCGCGCAATGGCTGGACGCGCTGGCGCCCGGCGAGATCGCGCCGGCTGAGCGCAGCGCACGCATTTCGGCGGCCCTGTTCGGGACGCTGGCCGCGCATGGAGAGGCGGTGGAGGGCGGTGCTGCGCCGGCCGCCGGCCTCGCCGATGTATGCGCCTTGCTGCGCGAGCGCATGGCGGCGGATCCCGCCTGCGCACCCGACCTGGACGCCTTGGCGCAAGCGCAAAACCGCCATCGCACGACGCTGGTCAAGCAGTTTGCCCGGCGCTATGGATTGCCGCCCCAGGCGTGGCTTCGCAACTGGCGGGTGGCGCGCGCACGGGTGCTGTTGCGCGGCGGCCTCCCGTTGGCCGATGCGGCGCAGGCCGTCGGGTTTGCCGACCAGGCGCATCTGACGCGGGTGTTCAAGCAGGTCTACGGCAGCCCGCCGGGCGTGCTGCTCAAGGCCGGCGCGGCCGGTTCCCACACGTTGTGACTGCGGGGCGTCTCAAGCCGGTAGTCTGAGTATTTACGCGTGAAGAATTCCGCGCCCAGCGCCTGCGCCGCGGCAAGCGGCCGTCGGGGATCGAGCGCCACCTCGCCGCGCCGGTTGCCGGCGCCATGCACGTAGCCCACGAAATCCGAATGCGTATACCGCGCATATTCCTGCACCTGATGCACGATGCCCAGCGCCGCGCCGGGATAGGTTTCTTCCGAGGCCACCGCCAACCCCAGCCGCTTGCCGGCCATGCCGGCCTTGACGCGTTCCGGCTCTGGCCCGGATCCCGCGTAATGGCTGAATGACCGGTCGAAGAACGCCTTGGTCTGCGCGGACATGCCATACCAGTAGATGGGCGTGCAGAACAGCACGCCATCGGCGGGCAGGAAGTGTTCAAGGAACAGTTCGGCGTAACGGTCGGCGGGCGGCTTGGCGTGGCGCAAGTCCGGCAGCAGGCCCTGGATGTAGTCGTCCAGGAAATGCACCGACGCCAACGTGCCGGCCGTTTCCGCGCCCTGGCGGGCGGATGCGGCCAGGGCGGCGCTATTGCCATCGCGGCGCGGACTGCCGACCAAGATCAACAAGCGTTTGACTCGATGAGTTGAATTCATGCTTGGCTCCTATCCAAGACAACGATCTGAAGCCGCATGGTCGCGCCGGCAGGCTTGAGGCGACAACTGATCATTCCTTAACTAAGATGAATGCAATTCATCCCAAGGTTCCCGCCATGTTTGCCACGCTTCCCGTCACTGCGCTGCGCACGTTCGAGGCCGCAGCCCGGCTGCGCAGTTTCAAGCTGGCCGCAGCCGAGCTGTCGGTCACGCCCACCGCGGTGTCGCATCAGGTCAAGGCACTGGAGCGGCATGTGGGCTGCGCGCTGTTCGAGCGTGTGCCGCGCGGCGTGCGGCTGACCGACAAGGGGGCGCGTCTGTTTGCCGGCGTGCATGGCGCGTTGCTGGACGTGGCGCAGACGCTGGACGCCTTGCGGCCCGCGCCCGAGTCCGGCGCGCTGACCGTGTCCACGACGCATTCCTTTGCCGCTTTGTGGCTGGTGCCGCGGCTGGGGCGCTTTCACGAGGTCTATCCGCAGTACCAGTTGCGCCTGGACACGTCGCCCGACCCCGTGGACCTGTTGCAGGACGCCAGCGTGGATGTCGCCATCCGCTACAGCCGCCGGCGCTATCCCGGCTTGCACGCGGCCTGCACGCTGCCCGAGTGGTTCGGGGTGTATGGGGCGCCCGCGCAGATCGCGCACGCCGGCCGCCGTGCGCCCGCGCTGGTGACGGTGCGCTGGCGCGATTCGGAACTGTATGACGAAGGCTGGCAGGCATGGTGCGCGGCCGCCGGCCTGCCAGCCTGGCGGCGGCCTGCGGCCGAACTTGCCTACACCGAGGAACACTACGCGCTGCAGGCCGCCATCGCGGGCCAAGGCCTGGTGCTGGCCAGTTCGGTCATGGTGTCGGACAGCGTCGCCGCGGGAACGCTGGTTCCCTACCGGCCGGAGATACGCGTCGCGGGGTCGGCCTACACGGCGCTGTGCGCGCCGGGGCGCGAACGCCACCCGCCGGTCAAGGCTTTCCTGTCGTGGCTGCGCAAGGAATTCCGCGCGTAGTGGCATCCGTGGCCGGACGCGCGGCGGCGCGCGGCAGCAGCGGAAGCGCGGCCAGCATGCAGGATCCCGCGATCAGCCAGGCGACGGGCCACGAGCTCGCGGCGACGATATGCGCGATAGCCAGCGGCGTGGCAAACAGCACCAGATAGACGCAGCTATTGGCCATGCCGAGCGCCGTGCCCGCGCGCGAGGCGCCCGCCAGCGTGGCAAGTTCGGTGTAGGCGACGCCATGCCAGGCCGACGCGCAAATGCCGGCGGCGGCCAGCAGCACGGCCAGGGCGAATACGTGCCATCCGGTGGGACTGGCGCCCGCCGCCCATGCCGCGCCTGCCAGCGCCGCGTACAGCGCAAAGCTCAGCAGCGCGCAGCCCCGCAGGTACGCGCGGCGGTTGCCGCGGCGATCGGTCCATCGTCCGCTCGCGATGCGCGCGGCCATGGCGCCCAGTTGAACGGCCACCATCACCGCGGTGAGCACGCCGATACCCGCATGCAGGGCATCGTGCAGAAAGACGGCGGCAAAGGTCAGCACCGCGAATTGCGGGCCGCACATGATGCCGATGGCGAACGCCGCGCGCCAGACGCGGGTGTCCGTCATGGGGCTGCCGCGGGCTGGGCGAGCCGGGGCGGGTGCATATGAAACTTTCATAGGCTGCACAGCCGGCACACCGGCCACACTCGCCCCACCGCGCTCGCCCGGCTCCCGCAACCAGCACGCCGCAAGCAACGCGGCCGTGCCGCACATCACCGCCAGCACGCCAAACACCGCCCCGAACCCGGCATTAGCTGCCAGCCAAGGCAACAGCAGTGCGCCCAGGCCACCGCCCAGCGGCACGGCGGTCTGGCGGATGCTCATTGCCAGTCCGCGCTCGCCGTCGTCGAACCACGCCATCACGGCGCGGCCGCTGGCGCCATTGACGCTGCCGCCCAGCATGCCGACCAGCACCAGCCCCACGGCCAGCAGCCAGAGGCTGGGCACGAAGCCGCCCACCGGCGCCACCCAGCCGCTCATCCAGGCCAGCGCTGCCGCGGTCGAACCCAAACCGCCGAGCAGCACGGGACGGTCGCCCCACCGATCGGTCAGTAATCCCCAAGGCAGCTCGAAGAGCGCCACGCCCAACCCCAACAAGCCCAGCGCCAGCGCCAATTGATCGATGTCGAGCCGGTAGCCAGCCCGCATGAAGACAGCGGTGGTAGGCAGGCCGGCCGCGACGGCGGAAAACGCGGTGTTGGCGGAGACGCCCACGGCCAGCACCTTCCAGCGGTGAGGTGGGCGGACAAGGGTAGGGCGATCGGACATGGCAGGCGCCTGCAGAAACATTGACGGCGCCAGTGTGCGCGCCTAGCATGCTTCTGAAAATCAGGAAGTTTTGTACCAATGCTTTTGAAAATCGGGATTATCGAATGAGACCGAGCACGTTCGACCTGGAGGTGCTGCGCAGCTTCGTCGCGGGCGTCGACCTGGGCAGCTTCGGGCGCGCGGCTGACCGGCTGGGCCGGTCGACGTCGGCCGTCAGCGCGCAGCTGAAAAAGCTGGAAGAGCAGGCCGGCGTGCCGCTGCTGCGCAAGGACGGGCGGGGCTTGGCGCTGACCGATGCCGGCGAGACCATGCTGGCCTACGCCCGCCGGCTGCTCGACCTGAACGACCAGGCCGCGCGCGCCGTGCGCGGCACGCAATTGCACGGCCGCGTGCGTCTCGGCCTGCAAGAGGACTTTGCCGAGATGCTGCTGCCGCGCGTGCTCGGCCGCTTTGCGCGCGCCCATCCCAAGGTCCGGATCGAGGCGCGCGTCGCCCGCAACACGGAACTTCTGGAACGCGTCGCGCTGGGCCAGCTTGATTTGGCGCTGGCCTGGGACCACGACGCCCGCCAGCCGCAGGCACAGCGGCTGGCCGAGCTGCCGATGTGCTGGATCGGGCCCGCGCACCCTGCGCCGGTGCCGGATGCGGACGGCGCGCTGCCGCTGGCGGCCTTCGAGTCGCCCTGCCTGTTCCGCGGCTGCGCCACCGACGCGCTGGACCGCGCCGGCATTGCCTGGCTGGCTGCCTTCACCAGCCCGAGTCTTTCGGGCCTGTGGGCGGCAGTTTCCGCGGGGCTGGGAGTGGCCGTGCGCACGCCCCTTGGCCTGCCGTCCACCGTTCGCGTGATGAAGCCGGGCGAACACGGGTTGCCCGACTTGCCGGTCATCGCATTGTCGCTGTACCGCGCGCAGGCGCAGCCCGATCCGGTCTGCGCCGCGCTGGACGAAATCCTGGTGCAATGCGTCAATGACAGCGTCGCCGCGTTGGCGGCCACGCGTTTTCAGGAGCGGGCCTCGCTGTGAACCAATTCCATGAAATGACCGTATTCCTGGCCGTGGCGGACGCGGGCAGTTTTTCCGGCGGGGCCCGGCGCCTGGAAATGTCCGCGCCCACCGTCACGCGCAGCGTGGCCGCGCTGGAACGTCGTCTGGGCGCCTTGCTGCTGGTGCGCACCACGCGCAGTCTGCGCCTGACCGAAGCCGGCCACCGCTATGCCGCCGATTGCCGGCGCATCCTGGAAGACGTCGAACGCGCCGACGACGCCGCCGCCGGTGCAATGGCGGTGCCGCGTGGCGCGCTGGCAATCACCGCGCCCGCGCTGTTTGGCGAGCTGCATGTGATGCCGGCGGTGCTGGGATATTTGCGCGCGCATCGCCAGGTGTCGGTGCGGGCGCTGCTGGTGGATCGCGTCGTCAATCTGGTGGACGAGGACATCGATGTCGCCGTGCGGATCGGCGCGCTGCCCGATTCCTCGTTGACGGCGGTGCCCGTGGGACACGTCCGCCGCGTGGTGTGCGCCGCGCCCGGCTTTCTGCGCGATCATGGCGAGCCGGCCGACCCCGAGTCGCTGCATCGCTTCTGCACCATCACGGCTGCCATGGAAGGACGCGCGCCGCAGTGGCGTTTTGCCCAGGCCGGCCAGACCGTCCGCCTTAACCTGCAATCGCAGTTGACCGTGACGTCGTTCCAGGCGGCGGTGGCGGCCGCGCGCGAAGGCTGGGGCCTGACGCAGGTGATGTCCTATCAGGTGGCGCCGCACCTGGCCAGCGGCGCCTTGCAGGTGGTGCTGCGCGGCTTCGAGATGCCGCCCGTGCCCGTGCATCTGGTGTATCCGGAAGGGCGCAAAAGCTCGGCCAAGGTGCGCAGCTTTGTGGATTTCTGCGTGGATGCGCTACGCGCGGACCTGGCGGCGCTGCCCACCTGACGGGTTTATTTCATTTACCGCAAGAGAGTCTTGCCGGCGCCGGCCGTTCCGGATTTGCGTCGCGGGTCCCAACATGGAGTCTCGAATCCACCAGGGAGATCCCCGATGCAAACCAACCCCGCCCCGGCGCAGGCTGCCGCTCCGATGAAGTTCTACAGTTTCCCGCTGTCCGGCCACGCGCATCGGGTCGCGCTGATGCTGTCACTGCTGGATGTCGCGCACGAACGCATCGACGTCGACCTGCGCCAGCGCGAACAAAAGCGGCCTGATTTCCTGGCGCTCAATGCCTTCGGCCAGGTGCCAGTCATTGACGACAACGGCGTCGTAGTGGCCGACTCGACCGCCATCCTGGTGTACCTGGCCAAGCAATACGGCGGCCGCGCCTGGCTGCCGGACGATCCGGTTGGCGCGGCCGCCGTGCAGCGCTGGCTGTCGGTGGCATCGGGGCCGCTGGCCGGCGGGCCCGCGTCGGCGCGGCTGGTGACGCTGTTCGGCGCGCCGCTCGATGTGGACGCCACGTTGGCGCGGGCCCATGCGCTGCTTGGGGTGATGGAGGGAGAACTCACGCACCGCGAGTTCCTGGCCGGCAGTGCGCCGACCATCGCCGACGTCGCCTGCTACGCCTATGTGGCACATGCGCCCGAAGGCAACGTGTCGCTGGCCGATTATCCGCGCATCCGTGCGTGGCTCACGCGCATCGAAAACCTGCCGCGGTTCGTTCCCATGGCGTCGTCGCCCGTGGGCCTGCTGGCCGCCTGAAGACCCGCGCACACTGCAAGGACACCGTCATGAATCTGCCCGAACACACCGCACCGTCTCCCTGGCATGCGGGCGAACTGCACTTGCAGGAGCACGCCGGCGTGGCCGCGCGCATGGACATGGTGGGCCGCAAGGTCATCCGCGACTACATGCCGGATCAGCATCGCGAATTCTTCGCGCAGTTGCCGTTCGTGGTGGCCGGCGCCGTGGACCCGCAGGGCGATCCGTGGGCCGGCATTCTGGAAGGGCAGCCGGGCTTTGCTGTGTCGCCGGACCCGCATACCCTGCGCATCGCGGCCATGCCTGACGAGGACGACCCGCTGCGCGCCGGGTTGGGATTGGGCCAGCCCGTCGGCTTGCTGGGCATCGAGCTGCACACGCGCCGGCGCAACCGCATGAACGGCCGCATCGCCGCCTGGGATGGCAAGCGCTTCGACGTGGCGGTGGCGCAATCATTCGGCAATTGTCCGCAGTACATCCAGTCGCGCGACTTCTTCTTCTCGCGCTCGCCGTCGATGCGCTTTGCCGCCGCATTGCCGGATCGCGCCGGACTGGATGACGCGGCGCGCGCGCTGATCTCGGCGTCCGACACCTTCTTTGTCGCCAGTTATGCCGGGCACGCCGTCGATGTGTCGCACCGGGGCGGCAAGCCCGGCTTCGTGCGGGTGGACGGCGACGTGCTGACCATTCCGGACTTTTCCGGCAACCGCTTTTTCAACACCCTGGGCAACCTGGCCGCGAATCCTGTTGCCGGTCTGCTGTTCATCGACTTTGAACGCGGCGACCTGCTGCAACTGACGGGGCGCGCCGAGGTGATTCTGGACAGCCCCGAAATCGCCGTGTTCGAGGGCGCCGAACGCCTGTGGCGCGTGCACGTGCGCCGCGTGGTCCGCCGGCCGGGTGCACTGGCCCTGCGCTGGCGCTTCGATGCGTGGTCGCCCACTGCACTGGCGACCGGGCGGTGGCCGGCAGCCGCATAGTCTCAGGCGTCCGCCGCCACCTTGCGCACGACAGTGTCGTCGGGGTGCAGCAGCCGGCCGTCCTGCGCGCGGATCTCCATCCTTTGCACCGGTTGCCCGCGCTGGCGGTCGATCAGGGTGGAATGCGCCTCATCGGGACCGTAGTAGTGGTCCTCGCCCCACTGGCGCAGTCCGACGATCACCGGAAACAGCGCCTTGCCTTTATCCGTAAGCACGTATTCCTGGTAGGCGCTGCCGTCGGATGCCGGCGCGACGGCAAGAATGCCGTGCGCGACCAGCGTGCGCAGCCGGTCGCTCAGGATGTTCTTGGCCATGCCCAGGCTTTTCTGGAATTCGCCAAACCGGCGCAGGCCGTCAAAGGCATCCCGCACGATGAGCAGTGACCACCAGTCGCCGATGGCGTCGAGCGAGCGCGCGACCGGGCAGGCGGCGCCTTCAAGGCTGGTGCGTTTGACCATGCGGGCTCCTTGCGGTTTTTCAGAACAAAGTTGGTTGCATTATAAAACCTGTAGGTCTAGCATTCTGGTTTTGTAATAAAACCAGATTAATCATGAACCCGACCGCCCGATCCGACCCGCCCGAAGGCGATGCGACCCCCTCGATGCCGCCCGCGCTGGTTTTCCTGCTGGCAGCGGCGTGCGCGCTCAGCGTCGCCAACGTGTATTACGCGCAGCCGTTGCTCGACGCCATCGGCCGCGAATTCCGCCTGGACCAGGCGGCTGTGGGCATCGTTATCACCGCCACCCAACTGGGCTGCGCGCTGGCGCTGTTCTTCGTGGTGCCGCTGGGCGACCTGCTGGATCGGCGGCGGCTGATGCTGGGGCAGTTGGGACTTCTGGTGCTGGCCTTGGCCGCGGTGGCGGCGTCTGCGAACGCACCGTGGCTGCTGGCCGGCATGGTGGCGTTGGGATTGCTGGGCACGGCGATGACGCAGGGCCTGCTTGCGCTGTCCGCGGCGCTGGCGGCGCCGGCTGAGCGCGGACGCGTCGTGGGGGCGGCGCAGGGCGGGGTGGTGATCGGCCTGTTGCTGGCGCGCACCTTGGCCGGCGCGCTGGCCGACTTGTGGGGCTGGCGCGCAGTGTATGTGGCGTCGGCCATTCTGTCGGCGGTGCTGGCGCTGGTGCTGGTCCGCTGGCTGCCGCAGCGGCAGCTGCCGGTGGCCGGGCTGGGCTACGGCGCGCTGCTGCGTTCCGTCTTCACGTTACTGGTCACGGAACGCGTGCTGCGCGTGCGCGGCATGATCGCGTTGTTGATGTTCGCCGCGTTCAGCGCGTTCTGGACCGCGCTGGTGCTGCCGCTGAGCGCGCCGCCGCATTCGCTGTCGCACACGGCGGTGGGGGCGTTCGGACTGGTCGGGGTGGTGGGCGTGCTGATGGCGGCGCGCGCCGGCCGTCAGGCCGACGCCGGGCATGGCCAACGCACCACCGCGATCGGCCTGGCGCTGCTGTGCATGGCGTGGGCGCCGATCGCCTTGCTGGACCACAGCCTGTGGCTGCTGGCGCTGGGCGTGCTGGCGCTGGACCTGGCGCTGCAGGCGCTGCACGTGACCAATCAGGCGATGATCTTCAGCATCAGCGCGCAGGCGCACAGCCGGCTGGTGGCCGGCTACATGATGTTCTACGCGGTGGGCAGCGGCCTGGGGTCGATTGCCGCGACCGCCGTGTACGCCCGCGCGGGCTGGCTGGGCGTGTGTGTGCTGGGCGCGGGCATCAGCGTGGCGGCGTTGGGGTTCTGGGCGGCGACGGTGCCGCGCGGGGCGCGCGCGGTGTGTCCCGCTGACGGACGGGCGCGCATCTAGCCGCGCGCGCCCGCCGTTTTCCGATCACGCCAGCCAGCGCTTGATGCGGCCGGCCAGCGCTTCGCGGCTGATGCCGTAGCGGTCATGCAGGGTGGGCAGGGCGCCGGCATCCAGGAACGCGTCCGGCAGCCCGGCCAGCTGGAACCCGGCCGGCTGTACACGGTGCCGCAGCAATGCGCTGGCCACCGCTTCGCCCAGTCCGCCGATCACCGAATGGTTCTCGGCCACGACCACCAGCCGGTGCTTGTAGCGCACCGCCTCGACCAGGCTGGCTTCGTCCAGCGGCTTGATGGTCGGGCTGTGCATCACCGCCACGCCGATGTTGTCGCGCGCCAGGTCCTCGGCGGCTTCCAGCGCGCGCATCGTCATGATGCCGCTGGCAATGATGAGCACGTCGCTGCCTTCGCGCAGCATCTTTGCCTTGCCCAGCTCGAACCGGTAGCCCTCGATCTCGTCCAGCACCAGCGGCACCTGGCCGCGGAGTAGGCGCATGTACACCGGGCCCTGGTGCTCGGCGATCTGCGGCACGGCCTGTTCGATGTCCAGCGCGTCGCACGGATCGACGATGGTCAGGCCGGGAATGCCGCGCATCATCGCCAGGTCCTCGGTGGCCTGGTGGCTGGGGCCGTAGCCGGTCGTCAGCCCGGGCAGCGCGCAGCAGATCTTGACGTTGAGGTTCTCCTCGGCGATGACCTGATGGATGAAATCGTAGGCGCGCCGCGTGCCGAACACCGCATAAGTCGTGGCGAACGGCACCAGGCCTTCCTTGGCCATGCCGCCCGCCGCGCCCATCAGCAGCTGTTCGGCCATGCCCATCTGGTAGAAGCGCTCGGGATACGCCTGCGCGAACAGGTGCAGGTCGGTGTATTTGGCCAGGTCGGCCGTCAGGCCCACGACGTCCGGACGCGATTCCGCGTACGCGACCAGCGCCTTGCCGAAGGGCGCCGCGCGGACGCGCTGCCCCTCCGAGGCAATCGACGCGATCATCGCGGACGTGGTGAGGCGGGGCTTTTGCTGGGTGCTGGCGCTGCTCATGACCAGGCTCCTTCGGTCGTGGGGGTGGGGCGGTTCTGGTCCAGGATGTCGAGCGCCTGTTGCCATTCCGGCGGGTCGACGCGGATGAAGTGGTTTTTCTCGCGTTGCTCAAGAAACGGGATGCCCTTGCCCATCCGGGTATCAAACAGGATGACGCGCGGCTTGGCGTCGGGCAGCGCGCGCGCGGTATCGAACGCCTGGACCACGGCGGGCAGGTCGTTGCCGTCCACGCGCTGCACGTGCCAGCCAAAGGCCGCCCACTTGTCAGCCAGCGGCTCAAATCCCATCACCTTGCCCGACGGGCCGTCCGCTTGCTGGTTGTTGATGTCGACCAGGCAGATGAGGTTGTCCAGTTCGTGATGCGCGGCGCCCATCGCCGCTTCCCAGGTCGAGCCTTCGTCCAGCTCGCCGTCCGACATGGAGTTGTAGACGAAGGCCGGATTGCGCTTGTGCTTGAGCCCCAGCGCGATGCCGACGCCGATGGACAGACCCTGGCCCAGCGATCCGCCCGAAATCTCCATGCCCGGCGTGTAGGTCGCCATGCCGGACATGGGCAGGCGGCTGTCGTCGCTGCCATAGGTGTCGAGTTCGCTCTCCGGGATGACGCCTGCCTCGATCAGCGCCGCGTAGTGGGCAATGGCGTAGTGGCCATGCGACAGGAGAAAGCGGTCGCGGCCTTCCCATTGCGCGTCGCCCGGCTGCACGTTCATGGCGTGGCGGTAGGCGACGGCCAGCACGTCGGCCCAGCCGAGCGCTTGGCCGATGTAGCCCTGGCCCTGGACTTCGCCCATGCGGACCGCGTAGCGGCGGATGCGCCAGGCGGCGGACGCCAGGTCGCTCAAAGATTTGGACTGCTCCATTCGAAGCTCCCTATTCATGGTGTGGGGTTCATTTCAGGATGCTGGCGGGCACGTAGGACACCAGTCCCAGCACCGCAAAGGCGACCAGATAGAAGGGCGCCAGCTCGCGCACGGTCTGGCCGACCTTCACTTTGGCCAGTGCACTGGTGATGAAAAGCGTGGTGCCGACGGGTGGCGTGTACAGGCCGATGGCCAGGTTCACGACCATCATCACGCCCAGCTGCGTCATGTCCATGCCGATGCTCTGCGCCAGCGGCACGAACACCGGGGCCAGCAGCAGCACGGCGGCGGGCAGGTCGATGAACATGCCCAGAAACAGCATCATCAGGTTCATCAGCAGGATGACCAGCCATTTGGCGTGGACGTTTTCCTGGACCCAATGCGCGATGCCCTGCGGCGTCTGGTCGAAGGTCAGCAGCCAGCCGATGGCCGATGACGCCATGATCACCAGCAGGACCACGCCGGTCGCCAGCCCCGCGTGGACGATGGCGGCATTGAGCCGCGACCACGACAGATCGCGGTACATCACGGCCGACACCAGGCCCGCGTAGAACGTGGATAGGACCGCGACCTCGGTCGGCGTGGCAATGCCGAACCGCAGGAACACGATGATCAGCAGCGGCAGGACGACGGCGGGCAAGGCATACAGCAGGTGCCGGCGGAACGCCGCGCCGTTGAAGGGCGACGTGTCGCGGGGAAAGTTGCGGCGGCGGCCCACCCACCAGCAGGCCAGCATGAAGCCGCCGCACAGCAGCAGGCCGGGCAGAATCCCCGCGACGAACAGCGACGCGATCGACGCATTGGCGGCAAGGGCAAACAGGATCAGCGGGATCGACGGCGGAATCAGGATGTCGATGGTGGCGGCGGCGGCCAGCGTGGCGGCCGAGAAGGCGGCCGGGTAGCCCAGCCGCTTATGCCACGGAATCATCAGCGAGCCGATGGCCGACGCATCCGCCACCGCCGAGCCCGACACGCCGCCGAACAGCGTGGACGACAGCACGCCGACCTGCGCGGGTCCGCCGTGATAGCGGCCGATCAGCGCGGACAGCACGCCCACCAGCGCTTCGCCGAGCTTGCCGCCCATCATCAGCGACCCGGTCAGCATGAAGAACGGAATGGCGATCAGGGGAAAACTCTGCACCTGCGAGACCATCTGCTGGACCACCACGTCCAGCGGCACGCGGTCCGTGCTGGCGACGGCCGCCATGGCGGCGACGAGCAAGGCGTGGGCGATGGGCATGGCCGCGACGGCGGCGCCCATGAAGACGATCAGAATCAATGCACTCATGGCTGTTCTCCCGTCACCAGTGCACGGCGGGCGCCTGCGGCTCGCCGTCGGGCTGCGCCGCAGCGTCGCGGCAATGCCAGCTCTGCCACGCCGACTGCCCCGCCAGCACGGCGAGCAGCAGCATGCCGCCCATCACGCACCCGTAGGTGAGCGAGCCGGGCATTTGCAGGATGGGGGATTTTTCGTCGTGGACGATCTCGATCATGTTGAACGTCGCCCAGGACAGGGTGGCGTACAGGACGGCGACCACGCTCCAGGCCACGGCCGCGACCACGCGGCGGGCATGAGCCGGCAAGGCGTCCATCAGGAACGTGGTGGCGATATGCGCGTTGTGCAGCGCGGCCAGCACGACCCCTGACATGACGAGCCAGGGAAAAAGCAGTTCGGGGATCTCGTTGGCCCATTCCAGGCTTGAACCGGTTGCGTATCGCAGTGCGGTGTTGACGACGAGGATCACGAAGATCACCGTGGTGGACAGCCACAGGATCACGCGGCATATGCCGTCGATGACCCTGCCGACCAGTCCGTGTCGATCGGTATTCATGTTGTCTCCTGCCTTGTGGCCGGTCCGCCGCCGTGCCGTCGCGAGGGACGGGACGGCGGCGGCCGAAAGGACATATCAGTTGCCGCGCGCCGCGGCCAGAACCTTCTTCACGTACGGGCCGATGGGACCAGCCAGCCATTTTTCGTCGACCGGCGCGGTGGCCTTGGCGAAGGCGGCGGTGTCCGGCGTCGTGACCTGCACGCCCTTGGCTTTCAGATCGGCCAGCAGCCGCGTGTCGGCGTCCCGGCTCAGCTTGCGCTGAAAGGCCGACGCTTCGTCGGCGGCTTCACGCACGGCCTTGCGGTCGGCGTCGCTCAGCCGGTCCCAGGTGCGCTTGCTCATCAGGAAGGGCGTCATCTGGAACTGGTGATTGGTCATCGCCAGGTGCTTCTGCACTTCGTACAGCTTGCTGGCCTCGAAGTTCACCAGCGGATTCTCCTGGCCGTCCACCACGCCCTGCTGCAACGCCACATACAGTTCCGCGAACTTGATCTGCTGCGCCTGCGCGCCCAGGGCGTTCATGATGTCGACCAGCGTCGCGTCGGGCGGCACCCGCATCTTCAGGCCCTTCATGTCCTCGACCTTGTTGATGGGATGCTTGCTGTTGGTCATCTGGCGGATGCCGTTGTCCCAGGTGCCCAGCAGGATCAGGTTTTTGGCGGCCGATTTTTCGGCCAGCTCCTTGCCCAGCGGCCCGTCCAGCAGCTTGAATGCCGCGCTGGCGTCCGGGAACAGGAACGGCATGCCGAAGGCGGCGTACTCCGGCACGGCGGCGGCGACGGCGCCCTGGGAGTTGGCGCTCATGTCCAGGGCGCCCGTGCGCAGCGCAGTGACCATGGCGGCGTCGTCGCCCAACTGCGCGGACGGCGCGACCTGGACTTCGATGCGCCCGCCTGTCTTTGCCTTCAGCACCTCGGCAAACTTCACCGAGGCGTCGTGGCGGGGATTGCCGACGGCTGCGCCGTGGCCCAGCGTCAGCTTGAGGTTTTGCGCCTGCGCCGCCAGCGGCAGCAGGGTGGCGGCGGCCAGGACCAGGCTCGCCTGAAGCATTTTTCTGCTTTTCATGATGTCTCCTCCAATTTTTGTGGGGTACTGCGGATCAGTGAATCAACATGCCTCCGTTGACGTCCAGCGTGATGCCCGTGCAGTACGCCGACAGGTCGCTCGCCAGGAACACGCACGCGCCCGCCACGTCGTCCGCCCGGCCCAGGCGTGCCAGCGGGATGGTGCCTTCGATGTCGGCCTTGCGCTCGGCGGACAGCTTGCCTTGCGTGATGTCGGTTTCGATCAGCCCGGGTGTGATGCAGTTGATCCGGATGCCGTCGCCGCCGAACTCGCGCGCCATGGCCCGCGCCAGGCCCAGCACGCCTGCCTTCGCGGCGGAGTAGTGCGGTCCGCCAAAGATGCCGCCGCCACGTTGGGCCGATACCGACGAGATGCAGACGATGGACCCCGAACGTTGCGCCTGCATGGCGGGCAGGACGGCCTGCGACAGGTAGAGCGTGCCGCGCAGGCTCACGTCCAGGATGCGGTCGTAGTCGGCGCCTGTGATTTCCAGCGTCTTGACCGGCTGCGTAATGCCGGCGTTGTTCACCAGGATGTCGATCCTGCCGAACGTCTTGACGGCCTGTTCGATGGCTGCGATGCAGGCCGTCTTGTCGGTCACGTCCGCCACCAGCCCCAGATGGCCGTCGCCCAGCCGGGCGGCGGCGCTGGCGGGCGCGGCGCGTTCCAGGTCCAGGATCACCACGCGCGCGCCGTGCGCAGCCATCTGGCGGGCGGTGGCAAATCCCAGTCCGTTGATTCCTGCGCCGCCGGAAATCACGGCCACCTTGTCCTTGAGCAACATCTGTCTTCCTCCTGTCCTTGTTATGGAATCGATGCGGACCATTCTGGAGGCCGTCTAGCATTAAGACAAACGATGTGTCATCAGTCTAAGATGACGAATCGTCATCTGAAGTCAGGGACAACCCCATGCCTGCGCTGCCGCCCATCGTCAACCTGCTGGCGTTCGAAGCCGTGGCGCGCCGCCGCAGCTTTGCTATCGCCGCTACCGAATTGCACCTGACTGCGTCGGCGGTCAGCCACCAGATTTCGCGGCTGGAATCAGACCTGGGCGTGCGCCTGTTCGAGCGCAGCGCGCACGGGGTGCGGCTGAGCAGCGCGGGCGAACAATATCTGGTGCGTATCGGCGGGGCGCTTGCGGCGATCTCATCGGCCACCGAAGACCTGCGCCAGGGCGTCAGCAACAGCCTGTATGTGCACTCCGCGCCCAGCATCGCCAGCTTGTGGCTGATGCCGCGGCTGCGGCGGTTTGCCGAGGCGCATCCGCACGTGGCGCTGAACCTGTCGGCCGCGCATTCGCACAGTGATTTCGCGCTGGGGCAGTCGGATATCGACATCCGCTACGGCGTGCCGCATTGGGATGATGTGGTGGTGGAGCCGCTGTTCGAAGAACGGATACTGCCGCTGGCCAGCGCGGCGTTCATTCGCGAACACGGCATCAAGCGCATCGACCAGTTGCTGGACGTGCCGCTGATCCAGAGCAACGTCAGCGTCATTCAGTGGTCCGACTGGTTCGGGCGCTATTCGGAACGGCGTGCGCCGGATCACTTCACGATCCGCTTCGACCGTGCGCAGATGTCGCTGGACGCGGCGGCGCAGGGATTGGGCGTGGCGCTGGAAAGCGCCACCATTGCCGGCATGCATCTGGCGCAGGGCAGCCTGCAGCCGGTATTTGGAATGGCCAAGGCCATTGCGGTGAAGGCGCACTTTGCCGTCTACCCGGCGCGGCACGCCAAGCGTCCTTCCGTGGAGGCTTTTCTTGCCTGGATCCACGCCGAGGCGGCCGCGACGGCGATCACACGCTGAGCCCGGCCCGCCCAAGCAGGCCGGGACAATGCGTCAGGGCTGCACGTCGTACTCGGCTGTGCCCAGCACGACCGCCGCCAGGCCCGGCGCCTGCGTCAGCTTGTGCAGCGCAAAGGCTTGCGCGGTGGCGATCTTGGCGTTGTGGAAGTCCGGGTCTTCAGCCTGCAGGTCCAGGCTGGCAAGCAGGGCGCGCGCCATCTGCCAGCCGGCGAACGTCGTGCCCGCCAGCAGCAGGTAAGGCACCGCGGCGCCAAAGACCGCATTGGGATTGCCGGCCGCGTTGGCAAGAATGAACTCGACCGCGCTGGCCAGCGCTTCGCGGGCCTCGCGCAGCGGCTTGAGCATGCGGCCGGCGGCCGGCTCGGTGCGGGCCTGAAGGTCGGCTTCGGTCTGGCGTACCGCGTCCAGCAGCGCGCGCGCCACGGCGCCGCCGTCGCGCAGCGTCTTGCGGCCGACCAGGTCGTTGGCCTGGATGGCGGTCGTGCCTTCGTAGATGGTCAGGATGCGGGCGTCGCGGTAGAACTGCGCGGCGCCGGTCTCTTCAATGAAGCCCATGCCGCCATGAACCTGCACGCCCAGGCTCGCGACATCGATCGACATCTCGGTGCACCAGCCCTTGACGATCGGCACCAGGTATTCCTGGATCGCCAGGTGGCGCTTGCGCGTGTCGGCGTCGGGACTGGCGTGGGCCAGGTCGGCATGGCCGGCGGTCACGTAGGCCAGCGCGCGGCCCGCTTCGGTCAGGGCGCGCATCGTGCCCAGCATACGGCGCACGTCCGGGTGCTGGATGATGGGTACGGCGTCGCGCGACGAGCCGTCCACCGGGCGGCTCTGCACGCGCTCGGCGGCATAGGCCAACGCGTGCTGGTAGGCGCGGTCGGCGATGGCGATGCCCTGAACGCCCACCGCGTAGCGGGCGGCGTTCATCATGATGAACATGGCGTCCAGGCCACGGTTTTCCTGGCCGACCAGGTAACCCAGCGCGCCGCCGGCGTCGCCGAACTGCAGCGTGCAGGTGGGGCTGGCCTTGATGCCCAGCTTGTGCTCGATGGACACGCAGGTCACATCGTTGCGCGCGCCCAGCGAGCCGTCTTCATTGACCAGGAACTTGGGCACCAAAAAGAGCGAAATGCCCTTCACGCCCTCGGGCGCATCGGGCAGGCGGGCCAGCACCAGATGCAGGATGTTCTCGGCAAGGTCGTGCTCGCCATAGGTGATGAAGATCTTGGTGCCGGACAGGCGGTAGGTGCCGTCGCCCACCGGTTGGGCGCGCGTGCGGACCATGGCAAGGTCCGAGCCGGCCTGCGGCTCGGTCAGGTTCATGGTGCCGGTCCATTGGCCGGAGATCATGGGGCCGATGAAGCGCTCGCGCAGCTCGGGCGAGCCAGCCGTCATCAGGGCCTCGATGGCGCCGTTGGTCAGCAGCGGGCACAGCGCGAACGACAGGTTCGCAGCGTTCAGCATTTCAGAGCACGGCGAGCCGATCAGCCCGGGCAGCCCCTGGCCGCCGTATTCGGCAGGGTGGGACAGGCCCTGCCAACCGGCGTCTGCATATTGGCGGAAGGCCTGCTTGAAGCCGGGGGCGGTGGTTACCGCGCCATCCTGCCAGGTGCTGGGCGCCTTGTCCGCCGGGTGGTTCAACGGCGCCAGGACTTCGGCGGCGAAGTGGGCGGATTCTTCCAGCACGGCTTGCGCGGTGTCGGGCGTGGCCTCCTCGAAACCGGGCAGGGCGGCCACCTGCTGCAGACCGGCCAGATGGTTCAACACGAACAGCATGTCTTTCACGGGGGCTTGGTACGTCATGGCGTAGGCGCTCCTGGTTTTATGGGTTAAGCGGATCAGGCCGGCTTGCCGGGGTCGGCCACGTCGATCGCGGACGTGGCGCCGACCGCGGCGCGCAGCTCGAATTTCTGGATCTTGCCGGTGGAGGTCTTGGGCAGGTCACCGAAGCGTACCGCGCGCGGCACCTTGAAGCCGGACAACAGCAGCTTGCAGTGCGCGATGATCTCTTCGGCGGTGGCGGTGCAGCCGGGCTTGAGCTCGACGAAAGCGCAGGGCGTCTCGCCCCATTTGGGATCGGGCATGGCCACCACGGCTACCGCCGCCACGGCGGGATGCCGGTACAGCGCGTCCTCGACTTCGATGCTGGAGATGTTCTCGCCGCCCGAGATGATGATGTCCTTGCTGCGGTCCTTGATGCGGACATAGCCGTCGGCCGTCATCACGCCCAGGTCGCCGGTGTGGAACCAGCCCCCGGCAAAGGCGTCCTCGGTCGCGCGCGCGTTCTTCAAGTATCCCTTCATGCAGATGTTGCCGCGGAACATGACCTCGCCGATAGTTTCCTCATCGCGCGGCACTTCGGCCATCGTTTCCGGGTTGCGCACCGACACGCCGGCCTGCAGGTGATAGCGCACGCCCTGGCGCGCGGTCAGCAGCGCGCGGCGCTCGGGGTCCAGCGCGTCCCAGGCGTCCTGGTGCGCGCAGACGGCGGCCGGTCCGTAGACTTCGGTCAGGCCATACACGTGGGTCAGCTCAAAGCCGATCTCCCGCATCTTGTCGATGACGGCTGGCGCGGGCGCGGCGCCCGCCACCATGGTGCGCACTGTGTGCGTGATGCCCGCGCGCAGCTCGGCCGGCGCGTTGGCCAGCGCGCTCTGCACGATGGGCGCGCCGCAGTAGTGGGTGACGCCTTCGTCGCGGATCAGGTCGAACACCGTCTTGGGATCGAACTTGCGCAGGCACACGTTCACGCCCGCACGCGCCGCGATGGTCCAGGCGAAGCACCAGCCGTTGCAATGAAAGAGCGGCAGCGTCCACAGGTAGACGGGATGCTTGGGCATGTCCCATTCGAGGATGTTGCTGACCGCGTTCAGGTAGGCGCCGCGGTAGTGATAGACCACGCCCTTCGGGTCGCCCGTGGTGCCGGACGTGTAGTTCAGCGCGATGGCGTCCCATTCGTCCGCGGGCGGCTTCCAGTCGTAGGTGGCGGGCGCGGCGGCCAGGAAATCTTCGTAGTCGGCGGCGCCCGGCAACGTGGCGGCGGCGCCTTCCAGGTCGTGCACCGAGATGATTTTCAGGTGTGGGAACTCGGCGCGGACGCGCTGCGCGACGTCGGCGTATTCGGTGTCGATGATGAGCGCGCGGGCCTCGCCGTGGCCCAGCATGAACAGCACGCTGGGCGCGTCCAGCCGCGTGTTCAACGTGTTCAGCACGGCGCCCAGCATGGGCACGCCGAAGTGCGCTTCCACCATGGCGGGGATGTTGGGCAGCATGACGGCAACCGTATCGCCGCGCTGGATGCCGGCCTGCGCCAGCGCGCCGGCCAGGCGCTGGGCGCGTTCATACGTTTGCGCCCAGGTGCGGCGGATCTTGCCGTGAACGACGGCCAGCTTCTGGCCATAGACCTGCGCCGCGCGGGCGATGAAATCCACCGGGGTCAGGGCTTCGTGATTGGCTTCGCGGCGCGCGAGGCCGTGATCGAACATGCCGGTCATGCTTGTCTCCAATGGGGCAGGGTGGCCCCTTATCCAGGTCTGCGGGGTTTGATCCCCGTCGCTTGCCCTAGCTTATGGCCGGCCGGAAAATGGCGTCTGTCGCCTGCATGACAGACCCCCGGCCGGCGGCGTAATCCCCAAGTTTTACACGGTTCTTCCCATGTCCGATGTTTCAAACACAGTTTCCCCCGACGAACTGCCGGCGCTGTTCCGGGCCTCTCCGTGGTTCGGTGCGCTGGAGGCACGGCACCAGGACCTGGTGCTGGCGACCTCGCGCGCGGAACTCGTCGGCAGCGGGGCGTGGATCGCGCGGCGTAATGCGCCGTCGGACTACTGGCTGGGGGTGAGCCGCGGGCTGCTAAAGCTGGCGATCTACAACGAGTCCGGCCGCAGTTGCACGTTCTCCGGTGTGCCGCCGGGCGGCTGGTTCGGAGAGGGCAGCGTCATCAAGCGCGAGCTGCGCAAGTACGACGTGGTCGCCATCCAGCCGTCGCTGGTGATGCTGGTGCCCGCTGCAACCTTCCATGCGCTGCTGTCGGCGAGCCTGCCGTTTTCGCACTTTGTCATCGGCCAGTTGAATGACCGCATGGGCGAGTTCATCGCGTCCATCCAGAACCACCGTTTGCTCGATGCCGACGCGCGCGTGGCGCAGTCGCTGGCTCAGTTGTTCAATCCGCAGCTGTATCCGTCCACCGACCTGACCTTGGCCATATCGCAGGAAGAATTGGGATATCTGACCGGCCTGTCGCGCCAGCGGGTCAACCAGGCGCTGCAGACGCTGGCCGACCAGGGGATGCTGGCGCTGGCGTACAACCAGATCAAGGTGCTGGACCTGGGCCGGTTGCGGCAGTACGGGCTGGATCAGCTCTGACGGGAATCAGGGCGCCGTGCCGCCCCGCGCAACGTCAAAGACGGGGGGCCAGCGCACGGTCCAGCGCGGCGCGCGCCAGCAGGCGGGTCGAGTCGAGCGTGGGCAAGGCGCAATTGCCGTCGTTCAGCACCAGCGGCAGTTCGGTGCAGCCCAGCACGACCGCGTCGCAGCCGTCGTCTTTCAGGCGTTCGACGATGCCTTGCAACTGCGCCACCGACGCGGGCTTGATCACACCGTAGACCAGCTCGTCCATGATGATGCGGCCCAGCAGCAGGCGGTCGTCCTGCGGCGGCCGCGCGTAGTCCAGGCCACGTGCCGCCAGGGCCGCGGGGTAGACGTCGCTGTCCACCAGCCAGTGCGTGCCCAGGATGCCGATCCGCCGGTAATCGCGCGCCGCCGCCACGGCGGCGACCTCCTGCGCGATGTGCAGCCACGGCCGCGGCGAGTCCGCCACGACGCGGTCCATCGCCTGGTGGATGGTGTTGTCCGGGCAGATCAGGAAATCCGCGCCGGCGCGGGCCAGCTTGTCCGCCGACGACAACATCAGGGCGGCAACGCCCTCCAGGTCGCGGGCGTCCAGGCAGGCGACGTAATCCGCCAGCGAATGGGTGTGTAGCGAAATCTCGGGATGGGCGTGCGGGCCCATGCGCTGAGCGCCTTCGGCGCACAAGGTGCGGTAGCAGAGCGCGGCGCCCTCGGCGGAACAGGCGACGATGCCGATGTGCAGCGGCGTGGCATTCATCCAGTCGATTCCTTCTTCAGGGTCCGGGTAGCCGGACGGCGGGGAACAGGTCGGGCGTGATCGATTGTAGGGGTGGCGGCCGTTAGGGTATTGCAGGGTCAAATTCACCCCGTGGCGGTGATTTATACCCGTCCGGCCAACAGTAAAAAACACCACGCCGAATCCAAGCTGTTGATTCGGCGTGGTTTTTTTCTGGCACGGATTTCGCAAGAGGACACGTACCCAACCAACCGCAACACAGGAGGGCGTTCCCATCATGGGTCCGTATCGGAAATTATGGTTCACGTTGATCGCCGTGGTGGCGATCACATTTGCGCTGCTAGGCTTCTACGGCGGCGAGGTCTACCGCCAGGCGCCGCCCATTCCCGGGCAGGTCGTGACGTCCGATGGCCGCGCGCTGTTCGGCCGCGAAGACATCCTGGACGGGCAGACCGCCTGGCAATCCGTCGGCGGCATGCAGCTTGGCTCGATCTGGGGCCACGGCGCGTACCAGGCGCCTGACTGGACGGCCGACTGGCTGCATCGCGAACTGACCGCCTGGCTGGACCTGGCCGCGCGCGACGAGCACGGTCAGGCCTACGCCCAACTTCCCGCGCCGCAGCAGGCCGCGCTGCGCGAAGCGCTCAAGGCCGAGTACCGCGCCAATCGCAGCGACGCAGCCACCGACACGCTGACCATCACGCCGCGCCGCGCGAAGGCCATCGAACAGACGGCGGCTTACTACGAGCAGTTGTTCTCCGATGCGCCCGCCCTGCAAGGCAGCCGCGAGAGCTTCGCCATGAAGGAAAACACGCTGCCCGACGCCAAGCGCCGCACGCAGCTGACGCATTTCTTCTTCTGGACGGCCTGGGCGGCCGCCACCGAACGCGAAGGCATGTCGGTCACCTACACCAACAACTGGCCGCACGAACCGCTGATCGGCAACCAGCCCAGCGCTGAAAACGTCATGTGGTCCATCATCAGCGTGGTTGTGCTGCTGGCGGGCATCGGCTTCCTGGTCTGGGCCTGGGCCTTCATGCGTGGCCAGGAAGAAGAAGAGCCGCAAGCGCCCGCGCGCGATCCGCTCACCGCCTTTGCCCTGACGCCCTCGCAGCGCGCCCTGGGCAAGTATTTGTTCCTGGTCGTGGCGCTGTTCGGCTTTCAGGTGCTGCTGGGCGGTTTCACCGCGCACTACACCGTTGAAGGGCAGAAGTTCTATGGCATCGACGTCTCGCAGTGGTTCCCGTATTCGCTGGTGCGCACCTGGCACATCCAGAGCGCCCTGTTCTGGATCGCAACGGGCTTTCTGGCCGCCGGCCTGTTCCTGGCCCCGCTGATCAACGGCGGACGCGACCCCAAGTTCCAGAAGGTCGGCGTCGACATCCTGTTCTGGGCGCTGGTGCTGGTCGTGGTCGGCTCGTTCGCTGGCAACTACCTGGCCATTGCGCAGATCATGCCGCCCGAGCTGAATTTCTGGCTGGGTCACCAAGGCTATGAATACGTCGACCTGGGCCGTCTGTGGCAGATCGGCAAGTTTGCCGGCATCTGCTTCTGGCTGGTGCTGATGCTGCGCGGCATCGTGCCCGCGCTGCGCACGCCGGGCGGCGACAAGAACCTGCTGGCGCTGCTGACGGCCTCCGTCGGCGCCATTGGTCTCTTCTACGGCGCCGGCTTCTTCTACGGCGAACGCACCCACCTGACCATCATGGAGTACTGGCGCTGGTGGATCGTCCACCTGTGGGTCGAAGGCTTCTTTGAAGTGTTCGCCACCACGGCGCTGGCCTTCATTTTCTCGACCCTGGGTCTGGTGTCGCGCCGCATGGCAACGACCGCCAGCCTGGCCTCGGCCTCGCTCTTCATGCTGGGCGGCATTCCCGGCACGTTCCACCACCTGTATTTCGCGGGCACGACCACGCCCGTGATGGCCGTCGGCGCCAGCTTCTCAGCGCTGGAAGTCGTGCCGCTGATCGTGCTGGGCTACGAAGCCTGGGAAAACTGGCGCCTGAAGACCCGCGCCGCCTGGATGGACAACCTGAAGTGGCCGCTGATGTGCTTTGTGGCTGTGGCCTTCTGGAACATGCTGGGCGCAGGTGTGTTCGGCTTCATGATCAACCCGCCGATCTCGCTGTATTACATCCAGGGTCTGAATACCACGCCGGTGCACGCGCACGCCGCGCTGTTCGGGGTGTACGGCTTCCTGGCGCTGGGCTTCACGCTGCTGGTGCTGCGCTACATCCGTCCGCAGTATGCGTTGAACCCGGGCCTCATGAAGCTGGCGTTCTGGGGCATGAACATCGGTCTTGTGCTGATGATCTTCACCAGCCTGTTGCCGGTGGGCCTGATCCAGTTCCATGCCAGCGTCAGCGAAGGCATGTGGTACGCCCGCAGCGAAGCCTTCATGCAGCAGGACCTGCTCAAGACCCTGCGCTGGGGCCGCACGTTCGGCGACGTGGTGTTCCTGCTGGGCGCGCTGGCGATGGTCATGCAGGTGATCCTGGGCCTGCTCAGCAGCAAGCCCGCGCTGGTCGAACCGCGGCTCACCCCCAAGGCCGCGCGCGGCTGATCCCGGCGCCTTCGCGACTTTGCGCCAGCGCAACGTTGCGAAGGCGGCCTCCCGGTCCAATGGAAGCCAAGCCTGCGCCGGTTCGGCGCGGGCGCTTCGGAGAAACTCCGCATGCGCTTCCTTCCGATCGCCGCCGCCCTTTCAATGTTGTTGACCGCTTGCGGGCCCGCAGACCGGGCCCGCTTTGCATTGCCGGAACTGACGCGGCTGCCGCCCGGTGAAGTCACCCATCAGCCGCCCGGTGATGCCCTGCGTAACGGTTATCCCGTCACGCCCGCGCCGGTCACCACGCGGCATCCACGCGGCGTCGCCATCATGACGCGTCAGGTCAGCCAAGCGGAATACGCGGCGTGCGTGGCCGCCGGCGCCTGCAAACCGCTGGACGCGGAACACCGCAAGGACAATTCTCCGGATCTGCCCGCCACCGGCATCAGCTGGTCGGACGCCTCGGCCTACGCGGCGTGGTTGTCCGGGTCGACGGGTCAGCGCTATCGCTTGCCGCGCTACGCGGAATGGATCTATGCGGCGGGCGAGGCGTATCGCGAAGAAACACCGCCCGCGGCCTTGCAGGACAACAACCAGGATCCCACCGACCCCGCGCAGCGCTGGCTGGCCGAATACGAACAGGAAAGCCGCCGCAGCGGGCAGGGCGCCGAAACCGCGGTGCGGCCGTTCGGCCAGTACGGCGCCAACGCGGCGGGCGTCAAGGACATGGCGGGCAGCGTGTGGGATTGGACTTCGGACTGTCACTCACGCCGCGTGCTGGACGCGGGAACGGGGGCGGAGTCGCCGGAAGACGCCGACCTGAGCCGCAACTGCGGCATCCGCGTCGCGGCGGGGCGGCACATCGCGTATCTGCCGGATTTCATCCGCGACCCCAAGAGCGGCGCCTGTTCAGTCGGCGTGCCGCCCGCGAACCTGGGATTGCGGCTGGTGCTGGAAGAGGGGTAGGCCGCACAGGCGGCACTGTACACGCGGCACTGCAGTCGCTGCACTGCAGTCGCGGCGGATGCGGGCAGTGAGCCCGCGCTCGCCAAGCTAGTGCGCAGCCAGTTCAGCAGCAGTGCGATCGCCGGCGGTATGACCGGCAGCCGCACGATCGGCGGCCGTACGAGCGGCGCCTTTGATTTTCATGGCGGCGTCGGCATCCGTTGCCGGCGAGCCACTGCGGCACGACAGGCACGACGCGCAGTCCATGGCGGGCTGCGCGTTTTCGGACAGCCGGGTCAGCGCCGCGGGCGACCGCAGCACGATGCGCTTGCGGCCGCTGCTGACGATGCCGCGCTGCTTCCAGTCGCTGAGCAGGCGGCTGACCGTATGCAGCGTGGTGCCGGTCATCTCGGCCACGTCCTGGCGCGTGATGGGAAAGCTGATGCCGATGCCGTCGTGCGTGGGCTGCCCGGATTGCTGGACCAGCCGCAGGATGGCGCGCGCGACGCGTTGCTCGACTTCGTCGGTGGACAATTCCTGGATGCGGATGTGCGCGTCCTGCAGGCGTTGCCCCATGGTCTGCAGCGCGATCGCACCCAATTGCGGGTGGCTGGCCATGAAGCTTTCCCAGGCTTCTGCCGGCCATGCCAGGCAGACGCTTTCCTGCACGGCCAGCACGCTGGCCGGATAACAGGACTGCCGCATGGCGCAAGCCAGGCCAAACATATCGCCCGGATTGACATATCTCACGACAACTTGGTCGCCTTCCGATGTAATTTGTGTGACCTTGAGGCAGCCGTGCAGCAGCACGAAGAAATGGGCGCCTTCCGCACCCTGGCGGTAGGCGGCTTCGCCGGCTTCAAGACGGCATGGAACGGCGTCTTTCAGTGCGGCATCAAGCTGCGTATCGGACAACGGCCTGAACAGGTCGAGGTTGCGCAGCAAGGCATGGCATAAGGGCGATGGCATGGCGGTCCGCTTATGGGCGTGGTGAAATTTTCCACGCGTCGATGGTGACACCTGGGGGTCACCCTGACAACGTGTGGGCGCTCGCAGGGTTATCCCGAATTTGCGCTACAGCAAAGAACGCGATCGCTCGCGGTTCTTCAATGGAGGTGCCGACAGACTCGGCTTTGAAGAAACCGAAAGAGGAGTAGCACATGAACGCGTTGCGCCCCACCTTGCTTGCCGCCGCCCTGATGTTCTCGATGGCAGGCGGTCTGGCTTCCGCCCAGAATGCGGACACGCTGCCGCGCGCCAAGGTCACGCTGGTTGCCCCGCCGATGGTCCATCCGCATGAGCAGGTGGCCAAGTCGGGACCCAAGGTTGTCGAATTCACCATGACCATCGAAGAAAAGAAGATGGTCATCGACGGTAAGGGCACCACGCTGCAGGCCATGACTTTCAACGGATCCATGCCCGGCCCCACGATGGTCGTGCACGAGGGCGACTACGTGGAGCTGACCCTGGTCAATCCCAAGACCAACGCCATGCCGCACAACGTCGACTTCCACGCCGCGACGGGCGCGCTGGGCGGCGCCAAGCTCACCAACGTGAACCCCGGCGAACAGGCCACGCTGCGCTTCAAGGCCGACCGCGCCGGCACCTTCGTCTATCACTGTGCCCCTGAAGGCATGGTGCCGTGGCACGTCGTGGCCGGCATGAGCGGCACGATCATGGTGCTGCCGCGCGATGGCCTGAAGGATCCGCAGGGCAAGTCGCTGAAGTACGACCGCGTCTACACGATCGGCGAGTTCGACCTCTACATCCCCAAGGACGCCAACGGCAAGTACAAGGACTACGCAACCCTCGCCGAAAGCTACGGCGACACGGTGGAAGTCATGCGCAAGCTGACCCCGTCGCACATCGTCTTCAACGGCAAGGTCGGCGCACTGACGGGCGACAACGCCCTCACCGCCAAGGTCGGCGAAACCGTGCTGCTGATCCATTCGCAAGCCAACCGCGACACGCGCCCGCACCTGATCGGCGGCCATGGCGACTGGGTCTGGGAAACCGGCAAGTTCAACAACCCGCCGGAAAAGGACCTGGAAACCTGGTTCATTCGCGGCGGTTCCGCCGGGGCGGCGCTGTACACGTTCAAGCAGCCCGGCGTGTACGCCTACCTGAACCACAACCTGATCGAAGCCTTTGAACTGGGCGCGGCCGGGCACATCAAGGTCGAGGGCAAGTGGAACGACGACCTGATGAAGCAGATCAAGGCGCCGGGTCCCATCCCGCAGTAATGGCCGGCCGGCAAGGCGCGCGCGGCGCGTCTTGCCGGGTTGTTCCCCTTCTAGAGCCTGGAATCTCCGCCATGCCCAAATTTGCTCGACTCTTTTTTGCCCTTGCGCTGACGGGCCTGCCCGTCCAGCATGCCGCGGCTGACACCGTTGCCGCCGTCAATCCCGCCGGCGAAAAACTCTACAAGTCCGCCTGTGTCGTCTGCCATGCCAGCGGCGTGGCCAATGCCCCCAAGCTGGGCGACAAGCAGGCCTGGACGCCTTTCCTGGCGCAGGGCACGGACGCGCTGATGCTTACCGTGCTCAAAGGCAAGGGCGCCATGCCGCCGCGCGGCGGCTCGGCCGCCGACGACGCCACGCTGCGTGCCGCGGTGGAATACATGATGGCCGCGGCAAAGTAACGCGCAACCTGGCGCGGCGCGGATTGAAACGCGCGGGATGCCGGCCGCGCGTTTCGCCGTGCTTTTCGTCACGCTACGCGCGGCGGGCCAGCAAGGCCCACACCCCGGCGGCCGACAGCAGCGCGCCGCCACCCAGGTTGAAGCCGCGCTGCGCGCGCGGCGACGCCAGCATGCGCCGGGCCGATCCCGCAAAGATCGCATAGGCCGCGGCATTGATGCCGGCGCAGGCGACAAACGTCGCTGACAACACCCACAACTGCTGCGTCACGTCTCGTGCCGGATCGATGAACTGCGGCAGGAAGGCCACGAAGAAGATCATGCCCTTCGGATTCAGCGCGGTCACCAGGTAAGTGTTGGCGAACAGCTTCCAGCGCGAACCCGCCGCCGTCGCAACGGGCAGCGTGGCGGGCGACACGCCGGCGCGCAGCAGCCGGTAGCCGAGATACAGCAGGTACAGGCCGCCAATGGTCTTGACCACCGTGAACCAGAACGCGGATGCGGCAAGCAGTGCGCCCAGGCCCAGCAGCGACAGCACTAGGGCGGTGGAATCGCCCAGCGCCACGGCCAGCACCAGCGGCAGGCGGGCGCGCTTGCCGTGCGTAAGCGAATAGCTGATGACAGTAAGAATGGTGGGGCCGGGCAGCATGACGAGCAGGGCGGAAGCGCCCAGGAAGGCCAGCCAGGTTTCGAGCGACATGGAAGGAACTCCGTATGAAGGGCCAGCGCGCGTGGCCGGCTGCGGCCAATGTATTCCAACCGTGGTGTTAAATACAGCTTTCCCGGACAGTGAACGCCGGCCGGCAGGCCGCGCGAAGGAAACCCCATGGCATTTGACTTTGACCTGTTTGTGATCGGCGCGGGCTCGGGCGGCGTACGCGCGGCCCGCTTTTCCGCCAGTTTCGGTGCGCGCGTGGCGGTGGCGGAAAGCCGCTACCTGGGAGGCACGTGTGTAAACGTGGGCTGCGTGCCCAAGAAACTGCTGGTCTACGGCGCGCACTACAGCGAAGACTTCGAACAGGCGCACGGTTTTGGCTGGAGCGCGGAGGCGCCCAAATTCGACTGGCCCACGTTGATCGCCAACAAGAACCGCGAGATCGAGCGCCTGAACGGCATCTACCGCAACCTGCTGGTCAACGGCGGCGTGACGCTGCTGGAAGGCCACGCGCGCATCGTCGATCCGCACAAGGTCGAAATCAACGGCAAGACCTATAGCGCCGAACACATTCTGGTGGCAACGGGCGGCTGGCCGCAGGTGCCCGACATTCCCGGCAAGGAACTCGCCATCACCTCCAACGAGGCCTTCTTCCTGAAGGACCTGCCGCGCCGCGTGCTGGTCGTGGGCGGCGGCTACATCGCCGTGGAGTTCGCGTCCATCTTCAACGGCATGGGCGCACAAACCGTCCAGTCGTATCGCGGCCCGCTCTTCCTGCGCGGATTTGACCTGGGCGTGCGCGAGCACCTGCGCGACGAACTGGTCAAGAAGGGCATCGACCTGCGCATGAACACCGAGGTCGCGCGCATCGACAAGCGCGCCGACGGTTCGCTGGCCGCCACCTGCAAGGATGGTTCCGTCATCGAGACCGATTGCGTGTTCTACGCCACGGGCCGCCGTCCGATGCTGGACAACCTGGGGCTGGAAAACACCGGCGTGAAGCTGCGCGAAGATGGCTTCATCGAGGTCGATGACGAGTACCGCACCGCGGAGCCGTCCATCCTGGCCATCGGCGACGTGATCGGCCGCGTGCCGCTGACGCCCGTGGCGCTGGCCGAAGGCATGGCGGTGGCGCGGCGCCTGTTCCGCCCGCACGAATACCGCAAGGTCGACTACAAGCTGATCCCCACTGCGGTATTCAGCCTGCCCAACATCGGCACGGTGGGCCTGACCACCGAAGAGGCGCGCGAAGCCGGCTACGAGGTCCGGCTGTTCGAAAGCCGCTTCCGCCCCATGAAGCTGACGCTGACCGAATCGCAGGAACGCACGCTGATGAAGGTGATCGTCGACGCGCAGACCGATCGCGTGCTGGGCGTGCACATGGTGGGTCCGGAGTCAGGCGAGATCGTGCAGGGACTGGCCGTGGCGCTGAAGGCGGGGGCGACCAAGGCGGTGTTCGACGACACCATCGGCATCCATCCCACGGCAGCCGAAGAGTTCGTGACGATGCGCACGCCCGTCACGGAATAACGCCTGTGAACCGGCGGGGCCGCAAGCGCCAGATGGCGCGTGCGGCGTGCGCCGGCGCTACAGGCGTTGAATCATCGCGCGCGCCGCTGCCGGCGCGCGTTCTTTTGCGCCATTGATGAAATACGCGAAGACGTCCTGCGATTTTTTCCCGGAGGCCGCTTTGCCGATAAGGGGCAGGTCGTCCGGGTCCGCGCCGCGTGACCAGATGCGGAATCGCTCCGCCCAGGTGTCCAGCGCCTTCGGCGCGTAACCGGCCTTGTAGGCCGTGCTGGCGCGCATCAGCCGCGCGTAGACAAAGTCCGCCGTCCGATCGGCGATAGCGGGAAACTCGTCGCTATCGGTGTACACGGTCGCCGCGTGATGGCGGCGCGCAAGGGCCACGTATTCCTCGCAGGCAAAGCTGGGATGGCGCACGTCCAGCGCGTGCCGCAACGGCAAACCGTCCACCTTGTCCGGCAGCAATTCCAGGAAGGCGCCAAAATCCTCCGGGTCGAACTGTTTGGTCGGCGCGAACTGCCACACGATGGGCCCCAGCTTCGGTCCCAGTTCGGCGATGCCGCTGTTCACGAACTTGGCAATCGAGTCCTTGGCGCCCGCCAGTTCGCGCCGGTTGGTCGAATACCGCGATGCCTTCAGCGAAAAGACGAAGTCGTCGGGCGTTTCATCGCGCCACTTGGCGAAGGTGGCGGGCTTCTGGGTGCCGTAGTAGGTGCCGTTGATCTCGATGGCCGTGACCTGCCGGCTGGCGTATTCCAGTTCGCGCGCATGGGGCAGGTCGTCGGGATAGAAGACGCCGCGCCACGGTTCGAAGGTCCAGCCGCCGATGCCGACTCGGATCGCGGCGGGGCTGTCTGCCGGGGACGGATGACGTTTCGGCATGGGCTGCGCTCCACAGGAAAGGTCGAGCGGTCCACTGTATCGCCGGCGCGACGAGCCGCCAACCCCGCCCGAAAATTCCGCTGTTCCGATACAGTTTTCGGCTAAGGTGTGCAGTCACGACCCGACTTCTGACCGGCACGCGCCGGCACTCCATGCCTGACCTGACACATCTGCTGACTTTCGCCCTGGTAGCGCTGGGCATGGTGCTCACGCCTGGGCCCAACATGATCTACCTGGTGTCGCGCTCGATCTCGCAAGGGCCGCAGGCCGGCCTGATTTCGCTGGGCGGGGTGGCGGTGGGGTTCATCTTCTACGTGGCCTGTGCGGCGTTCGGCATCACTGCCTTGCTGATGGCTGTGCCCTATGCCTACGACGCGCTGCGCATCGGCGGGGCGCTTTACCTGCTCTACATGGCGTGGCAGGCGATCCGTCCGGGCGGCCGCTCGCCGTTCCAGGTGCATGACCTGCCCAAGAGCAGCCCGCGGCAATTGTTCACGATGGGTCTGCTCACCAATCTGCTCAATCCCAAGATCGCCGTCATGTACGTGTCGCTGCTGCCGCAATTCATCCAGCCCGACCACGGCAGCGTCTTCACCCAGTCGCTGGCGCTGGGCATGACGCAGGTCGTGATCAGCTTGTCGGTGAACGCCATGATCGCCATCATGGCCGGCTCCATTGCCGGGTTCCTGGCGGGCCGTCCGCTGTGGATGGTGGTGCAGCGCTGGCTGATGGGCACCGTGCTGGCCGGCCTGGCCGTGCGCATGCTTGTGGATACGCGCCGCTGATGCCCGCCGACGACGGATTTTTCGCGACGCTGGGCGGCATGCTTGGCGAGGGCCTGCGCGCCATCGTTGCAGGGATCAAATGGCTGCTCGGCGGGCTGGGCGGCGCGCTGGCCGATTTCTATGGCGGGCTGGCCGGCGCGATGGGCATGAGCCCGTCGATCTTCAATCTGGTGTTGTTGGCGCTGGGCCTCATGTTCCTGTGGGGCGCGATCAAGGCGCTGCTGCGGCGATCCATCCTGGGTTTTCTGTTCTGGGCGTTCATGACGCTGCTGGTGCTGGGCGGGCTGGTCGACTAGCGCGTCCTAAGCCGCTTTCGCCACCGCCAGCGCCACGTCCCGCAGCCGGCGCACCAGCGCCGGAAACCGCTCCGCACCCGTGTTGCCGTAGCCGATCACCAGGCCGTTGTCTTCAATGCGCGGCGTCAGCGCAAACGACGACAGCGCGCCCGGATTCATGCCCAGCTTGCGCGCCTCGGCCACGATCGCCGTGTCGGCATAAGCCGGCGGCAGCCGCACGGTCAGGTGCAGGCCGCAGTGCCCGCCCAAGACCTCGTGCTCGATCCTCAGATGCAAGGCCAGCGCCTCGCGCAGCGCCGCCTGGCGTTCGCGGTACAGGCGCCGCATGCGGCCCAAATGGCGCGAGAACTGGCCGTTTTCAATGAATGCGGCCATGGCCAGCTGTTCCAGCCGGTGGCCGCCGCGCTGCATTTCGATGATGGATGGCATGGCTTCGCGCGCCAGGGCTTCGGGCAGCACCAGAAAGCCCAGGCGCAGGGCCGGGAACATCGTCTTGCTGAACGTGCCGACATACAGCACCGGCGCGTCCGGCAGCAGCCCCTGCATGGCGGCGATCGGTTCGCCCTGGTGGCGGAATTCGCTGTCGTAGTCGTCTTCGATGATCCACGCGCCGGCGCGTCGCGCGCGTTCCAGCAGATCGAGCCGGCGGGTCAGCGACAGCACCGCACCGGTCGGGTACTGGTGCGACGGCGTCGTCTGGATCAACCTGGGTGGCTGGCGGGTCCAGGCGCTTTCCGGGATGACAATGCCGTCGGCATCGACGCGCACGGCCACCACATTGAGGTCGCCGGCATGGAAGGCGGACTTGGCGCCGCGGTAGCCGGGGTCTTCCAGCCAGGCGGTATCCCCAGGGTTGGTTAGCAGTTGCACACACAGCGCCAGCCCGCCCTGTGCGCCTTCGGTGATGACGATGCGCGAGGCGTCGCAATGCACGCCGCGCGACACGCGCAGGTATTGAGCGATGGCTTCGCGCAGCGCGGGCTCGCCCGCCGGATGACCGTAGCCCAGCGCGGCGGCCGGCGCCGCCTGCAGGGCGCGGTCCTGCGCGCGGCGCCACGCGTTCACGGGGAATTGCGTCAGCGCGGGCGTGCCGGGCGTCATCGGCAGCGTACCGTCGTGGGTATAGCGCGTGGAGACGATGCGGGAGAGGCGCTGCGCCGTGGCTGGCGGCTGCGCGGAGAGAGGGACCGCCTCGCGCGCGGCGCTGCGGGCGGCGGCGGACAGCGGCGCCACGCGGGTGCCCTGGCGGTCGGCAATCACGTAGCCTTCGGCCGTCAATTGCTCGTAGGCGATCAGCACCGTATTGCGCGAGATGTCCAATTCTTCGGACAGCGCGCGGGACGACGGCAGCTTGCCGCCCGCGGGAAGCTGGCCGGCAAGGATGGCCTGCTTGAGGCGCTGGATAAGCTGGCGCTGGCGCGGCAGCGAACCCGGGCCGCGTGCCAGCGGACTGGACAGCAGCGGGGCAATGGCGGTATCGCCCAATGAAGTTTCGATCATGGCCCTATTAAATTCCAGTTTCGTGGCACTTTTTATGATGCCACGGTTCCGATATCGTGAGGCCCTGGATGTTGCGCCCGCCACCGTCGGCGGCGCGCCCTGAACCGATTCCCGAGGCACCGCCGCATGCAACCCCGCACCAACGATTTCCAGCAACCCATTGGGCCGGCGCTGCCCGGCTGGACCACGCGACCGCGTCCGCCCCTCGACCCTGCGCTGGGCCGCTATTGCCGACTGGAGCCGCTGTCGGCCGAGCGCCACGCGGCAGATCTGTACCAGGCGTTCAGCCAGGCGCCCGACGACAGCGACTGGACGTACATGGGCGTCGGGCCGTTTGCCGACGAGGCCGCCTACCGGACGTTCGCCGAGGCTGCGCAGGCCAGCCCGGACCCGATGCACCACGCCATCATCGACCTTGCGACGGGCCGCGCCGTCGGCACGCTGGCGCTGATGCGCATCGACGCGCCCAACGGCGTCATCGAGGTCGGCTTCGTGTCCTATTCGCGTCAGCTCAAGCGCACGCGCATCGCCACGGAAGCGCAGTACCTGCTGATGCGCCGTGCTTTCGACGAACTGGGCTACCGCCGGTACGAATGGAAGTGCGACAGCCTGAACGCGCCGTCGCGCGCCGCGGCGCTGCGCCTGGGCTTCAGCTTTGAGGGCATCTTCCGGCAGGCCACGGTCTACAAGGGCCGCAGCCGCGACACGGCGTGGTTCTCGATCATCGACAGCGAATGGCCCGCGCTGCGCGCCGCGTACGAGCGCTGGCTCAGCCCGGACAACTTCGATGCCGAAGGCAACCAGCGCCAGGGATTGGCATCGCTGATCACCACTGAGCGGGGCAGCAACGCTGGGGGAGACCACGCGGCGTGCGTCTGATCCCGGTGGCATTGGCCCTGTTCTGGGGCCTGAACTGGCCGGCGGTGAAGATCATTCTGTCGATCTTCCCGCCGTTCACCTTGCGCGTGCTGGGACTGGGCAGCGGCGCGCTGCTGCTGTTGCTGCTGGCGGGCGCCAAGCGGCTGCCGCTTCTGCCGCCGCGCAGCGCGTGGCCCGGCATCGCGGTGGGCGGCGTCTTGGCGGTGGCCGTATTCAATCTGGCCGTGGCCTGGGCGCAGCTCAGCACCAGCACGTCGCGCGCGGCAGTGTTGACCTTCACCATGCCGATGATGTCCGCGCTGTTGGCGTGGCTGGTGCTGGGCGAACGCCTGGACCGCCGCCGCGGCCTGGCGCTGCTGCTGGGTGCGTGCGGCGTCGCCGTGCTGGCCTGGCCGGTGCTGCAGGCGGTGTTCGGGGGCAACGACGTGGCCGCCGCCAAGGGGCTGGTGTTTCCCCTGGTGGCGGCGTTCGGGTGGGCAGCCGGCACGGTGTATCTGAAGCGCTGGCCCGTCGCGGGCGACCGCATCGTCATCACGGCGTGGCAGCTTGTCGTCGGCGCCGGTTGCGCCCTGGCCGGCGCGCTGATCGCCGGCGAATCCTTTCCCACGCACGGCTGGACCGCCAGCGTCGCGGGGGCGCTCTCGTTTCACATCATCCTGGGCACTGCGGTCGCGTACTGGCTGTGGTTCGTGCTGAGCGAGCGTGTCAGCGCCACTGTCGCCGCGCTGACCACGCTGATGGTGCCGGTCGTGGGCGTGCTGGGCGCGATGGCGCTGGTGGGCGACCGGCCGGCCCCGGCGGACTGGTGGGGGTTTGCGTTCGTGATGGCCGGGGCGGGGCTGATCGTGTTGAATCTAGGTCAGCGGCGCGCCTGACCTGGGTCAAAGGTGCACCTGACCTGGATCAGCGGCGCATCTGACCCAAGTCAGCGACGCGCCCGAGGCTAAGCGGCTGCGGGCGAGGGCATCCAGGATCCGTGCAGCCCGGCGGGCACGCGGCGCGGCAGGCGCACCTGCGCGACCGGCCCGGCAGCCAGGTCGCGCGCGTCCAGCACGATGAACCGGCCGCCCGCGTCGTCTTCCGTGTGCACGAAGCTCAAAAGGTAGCCGTCCGCTTCACCCGCGCCGGCCGGATCGGCGGCAAACACCGGTTCGCACGCGGTCTGCCCTGCGGGCAGACAGTACACGGTCTTCGCACCCGTCTCGACGTCATAGCGTGCAAAGGCCTCGAAGGCGCCCGGCTGCGGCGTTTCGCCCGGCCGCGGGGCCCGCAGCCCGGCATAGCAGAACCGCGTGCGCCGGCCCAGCCACGCGTCGTTGACCCGGCCGAACTCGCAGGGCTGGTCGTCCAGCGTCTGGTCCTCCACGCGTCCGCTTGCCATGTCGATGCGCAGCCGGTGCATCTCAAGCCGCTTGCGCGACGCGGGACCGTAGCCATCGTGCCAGGGCAGCACCGCCTCGATCACGTTGCCGTCCACGCAGGCATTGGCAACGTGCCAATTGAAGAAGGGGTCGGCTTCGATCCACCGGATCTGCGCCGCGTCGGTGCAGTCGCGCGGCACCAGCAGCACCTGCGTGCCGCGCTGCGGCTCCCACCCGGGCGCCGCCGGTCCGCGGCTGAAGTCGAACACCAGCGGGCAGACGAACGCCACCACGTGGGTGGCGGTCAGGCCGATGTCATGAACCAGCGCCGGCCAGGGCGATGCAAACGCCACCTGGCGGTCCACCCGACCCGAGGCGTCCAGCCGCATGTATTCAAGCGTGCCCGCCATGAGGTCGTAATTGATCGCCAGCATCTCCCCGGTCAGCGGGTCGACCTTGGGATGCGCGGAGAACGCGCCGGTGAGCCTGCCCTGGAATGTGTTGGCACCCACCGTGCCCAGCGCGTCGTCCAGGTCGTACGGGCAGCCGCCTTCGTACAGCGCGTGGATGCGGCCGGCGTGCCGCAGCACGTTGGTATTGGCCAGGTTCGCGTAGGGGGGCGGACCGAACGTCGGGTTGTAGATGCGATGGCCGGCGTCCCGTTCTTCCTGCAGTTCGGCGGTCAGCACCCAGCGGTTGCGATAGCGCGCGCGGCCGCCGTCCAGGTAGAGCGCGTGGATCATTCCGGTGCCGTCAAAGGGATAGGAATACCCCGGGCCGGGCTCGAATTGCGGATTGGGCCCGTTGCGCATGAAGACGCCGGACAGGCCGGGGGGCAGGGCGCCTTCAACGGGCAGATCCGCGTCGTCGCGTTCGTCGAAGACTGGCGCGAACGCGCGGGACAGGGCGGGGTTGTCGCTGTGCCAGGGTTGCATGTGACCTCCAGGCCGAGGCCGCGCACCGGGCTGGATGACACCGCGAGGCCGGTGGCGGCAAAAGTCCGTTATATCCGCCCGGGCCGCCGGGAAAAAGCCGAGTTAACCATGATGGGAATTGCGCCGCGCCTGACGCTTGCGCAGCCGTTCCCGCACCATTTCGGCCCCGCTGACCATCGTGATTCCCGCCAGCACCATCACCGCGCCGATCACGAAGCCCGCATCCAGCGGTTCATCCAGGATCAGCACGCCGAAGCTGACGCCGAACAGCGGCGTCATGAACGACAGGATCGACAGGCGGGACGCCAGATACCGACGCAGCAGCCAGAACCAGGCCAGATAGCTGGTCAGCGCGACGACGACCGACTGGAACACGACGCTGAGCACGGCGGCCGGGGTATAGCGGATGCCATGATGGCCGGTGGCGGCTGCAAAGGCCAACAGGCCTATCGAGGCCACGGCCATCTGATAGAAAAGCGTCTTGGCCGGGGCGGCTTCGGACAACGACGTCTTGCGGATCGCCACCGTCGTCGCGCCCCATAGCAGGCCGGCCAGCAATCCCATCGCGTCGCCCAGCAGCATGTTGCGCGCGCCGTCGTGCGCCAACGGCTGGCCGCCCTTGACCAGGAACGCGACCGCGATGCCGCAGAAGGCCAGCGCCACGCCTGCCCATTGCAGCGGCTTCAGGCGTTCTTCGGGCAACAGCCAGTGCAGGCCCAGCGCCGCGAAAATGGGCGCCGTGTACAGGAACACCGACATGTGCGAGGCCGTGGTGTAGACCAGCCCTTGTGCGACGAAGAGGAACTCGCCGGCAAACAGCAGGCCCACGATCAGGCCGGGCAGGAACGTGCCGTCGGTGAATGCCCGCAGCCCCTCGCTGCGCCACACGACCGCGGCCAGCACCAGCGCCGCGAAGGTAGAACGCAGCCCGATCTGCATGATGGGCGCGATGTCGTCCGCGACCAGCTTGATGGCGATCTGCTGGAAGCCCCAGCACACGCACAGCGCCAGCATGGCGCCGGTGGCCAGCGTGTCCAGCGGCAGGCGCAGCGGCTTGGCGGCGGTGATGCTCACGGCAGTTCGGCGGGATAGCTGTCCAGCGCCAGGCCGATCTGCTGGCGCAGGTCCCATTCGGCCAGCGAGGCTTGCACCGGGCCATAAAAGGCGCCGTCGCGGGCGACGAACATGGCGGGCAGGTGGAAGACCTCGTAGCGCTCGACCAGGCCGCGGTTGTCGCCGGCGTCGATCCAGCAGATGCGCTCGACCGGCAGTTCCACGCCCGGAAGCTGCTCCCGCGCCACGCGGCAGGTGCCGCAGGTGCGGCTGTGAAAGACGATGAGGGACAGGCCGCGCGCGTCCAGCAGAAAGCGGTCGGCAGTGCTGTCGTTGAGTTCTATCTGTTCCATCGTGTGTCTCAAGCGCCGCGCAGCACGCGGTCCAGTTCCAGTACCGACTGGTACAGCACGCGCGTGCCGTCCAGCAGTTGCGCGGGTTCGATCCATTCTTCGGGGCAGTGGCTGCGGCCGTTCAGGCAGGGGATGAAGATCATGCCGATGGGGCCGGTGGGCGCCATGTACACGGCGTCGTGGCCGGCGCCGCTGGGCAGCCGCATCGACGCGTAGCCAAGCTGGTCGGCGGCCGCCTTGACCGCGTCCATGACCAGCGGCGAACAGTCCGTGGGCTGCGCGCGGCTGAGCTGCGTGAAGCCGGCCGTCAGGCGCAGCGCCTTCAGGTCGTCGGCCACGCCAGCCATCAGGGTTTCGGGAAAGGCGTCCAGCACGGCGTTGCTGTCGCTGCGCATTTCCAGCGTCATCTCGACCCGGCCCGGCACCGCGTTGGCCGCATTGGGCGTCATGGTCAGCCGGCCGACGGTGGCGACGACGTAATGCGGATTGCCGCTGGCCGCGCTGGCCTGCCGGTTGGCGGCGTCGATGATGCGGGCCGCGCCCACCAGCGCGTCGCGCCGGATGTCCATGGGCGTGGTGCCCGCGTGGTCAGGTTGGCCCTCGACCACGATCTGCACGCGGCGGATGCCGACGATGTTGGTGACCACGCCGATCGGCAGCTGGCGGCTTTCCAGCACGGGGCCTTGTTCGATGTGCAGTTCGACAAAGGCGGCGGTTTCGCCTGCGCGGCGCAGCGGGGCGTTGAGTGCGGACGGGTCGCCGCCGATGCGGGCAATGCCCTGCGCCAGCGTCTCGCCCTGCGGATTGCGCGCGTCCAGCATGTCGGCGCTGAGCTGGCCGCACAGCGCGCGGCTGCCGACGCACGAAATGCCGTAGTCGCTGGGTTCTTCGGACAGGAAGTCGATGACTTCGAAGGGGTGGTCGAGCGTGATGCCGTGTTCCTGCATCGTGTGCGCGACTTCGATGCCGGCCAGCACGCCGATGATGCCGTCGAAGCGGCCGCCGGCCATGACGGTGTCGCAGTGCGAGCCGGTGGAAATCGGTTTGCGCGAGGCATCGCGCCCCTTTCGCGTGCCGACCAGATTGCCGCCCGCGTCCAGGCGCGTGGTCAGGCCCGCGGCTTCGAACTCGCTACGCAGCCAGGCGCGCGCGTCATCGAATAGCGGCGAAAAAGCGCGGCGCGTCCAGGGGACGTCGGGCAGGGTGAATTTGGACAGGGTGTCGACGCGCGACCAGAGGCGTTCGGCGTTCAGCGGGGGAAAAGCGGGCGGTGTGGCTTGCGGCATAAGACTTCCAGAAGATCCGCCCTGGATTATGGCATCAATGGCGCGGCGTCCCTGGGCGCTGCTAAGGCGTGCTGCGCCAGGCCGGCTCGCGTTTTTCCAGGAAAGCCGTCACGCCCTCGCGCGCTTCCTCGGTGCTGCGGATCGCCGCAATGCGTTCGACCGAGTCGGCAATCAGGGCGGCGTCCAGCGGCCGGCCGGCAAAGTCGCGCACGAGCCGCTTGCTGGCCTGCACGGCGCCCGGTCCGTTCGCGCACAGCGTGCGGCAGAGCGCTTCGGCGGCCTCAAGCGACTGGGCCGCCGGGACCACCTCATGCACCAGCCCCAGCCGCAGCGCGGTGGCGGCGTCGAAGCGTTCGGCGGTCAGGAAATAGCGGTTGGACGCGCGTTCGCCCAGGGCGCGGATGACGTAGGGGCTGATGGTGGCGGGCAGCAGGCCCAGGCGGGTTTCGGACAGGCAGAAGTGCGCGCTGTCCGCCGCGACCGCGATGTCGCACGCGGCCACCAGCCCCATCCCGCCCGCGTAAGCGTCGCCGTTGACGCAGGCGACGATGGGTTTCGGGCAGGTCCAGACCGCGTGCAGCATGTCCGCCAGCCGCGTGGCGTCCTTGCGGTTGTCCGCATCGGTCAGCGTGCCCATTTTGCGCATCCAGTTCAGGTCGCCGCCGGCGCAAAATGCCTTGCCCGCGCCCGTCAGCAGCAGGACCCGCACCTGGGGATCATCGACCGCAGTCTGAATCGCGGCCGTCAGCGCGGCGATCAGCGTCTCGTCGAACGCGTTGCGCATGTCCGGCCGGTTCAGCGTCAGGCGGGCGAGGGGGCCTTCTATGGTCAGGTCCAGCGGTGCGGTCAGCGTCATGCGCGGTCTCCGGTGTTGTTGATGATGGCTCAACAGGTGTTCCGATCAATTTGGTTGATTCTATGGGCAAAAGCGCGGCGTTGCGATGCTTGTTTTCAGTGGATTGAGTTATCCTCAACAAAAAATTTTCGGAGACAGACATGAATCAGCCTGCGGGGAGTGGCACCGCCGATCAGCGTTACGCATCGGTATTCCGGCCAGGATTGTTTGACGGCAAGTCGATCATGGTGACCGGCGGCGGCAGCGGCTTGGGCCGTTGCACCGCGCATGAGCTGGCGGCACTGGGTGCGGGCCTGGCGCTGGTGGGTCGCAACCCGGACAAACTGCGCACGGCGGCCGAGGAAATCGTCCGCGTCTATCCCGAGGCCGCCGATCGGATCAGTCAGCACCCCTGCGACATCCGGGACGAAGCCGGCGTACGCGGCGCCGTCACCGACGCGCTGACCGCGCACGGCAGTATCGACGGCGTCTTCAATTGCGCAGGCGGCCAGTTTCCCGCGCCGCTGGACCGCATCAGCCTCAATGGCTGGAACGCCGTCGTGCAGAACAACCTGCACGGCACCTTTCTTGTGTCGCGCGAGGTCTATACGCAGCACATGCGCCAGCACGGCGGCGCCATCGTCAACATGCTGGCCGACATCTGGGGCGGCATGCCGGGCATGGGACACTCGGGCGCGGCGCGCGCGGGGGTGTGGAACCTGACAGAGACCGCCGCCTGCGAATGGGCGTATGCCGGCGTGCGGGTGAACGCCGTGGCGCCGGGCTGGATTGCATCCAGCGGCATGGACAGCTACGACGAGCACTACCGCGGCGTGCTGCGCGAGCTGAAAACCAAGGTGCCGCTACAGCGCTTTGGCACCGAGGCCGAACTGGCCGCGGCCGTCGTCTTCCTGCTGTCTCCCGCGGCCGCGTTTATCAATGGCACCGTGATCCGGGTGGACGGCGGCGTGCCGAACGCGCGCCATTCGTGGAACCTGCAGCCGGCCGAGCGCGGCGAGACCTACAACGGCTTTCCTCAGTACGTGCCGCCGTCGCTGTTTTCGGAAGACTGAAGCCGATGCAGCGCGTTCTGGACTTCGCCCCGGAATTGCGCCAGCGCCAGGGCGTCCTGGCGCGGCGGCTGCAGGGCCTGCCACAGAAAACCGACCAGCTGGTCGGCCGTGGCGGCCACATCGACATTGACCTCCGCACCGCGCCGCATCGCGTCCCACAGCACGTGCTCCATCGGCCCGTACACCGCCGAACGCAGCAGCCGCAGCGGCATGTCCTGGCGGATGTCGCCGTCGGCCTGGCCTTGCGCCAGGATGCGCATCAGCGGCGCGGTGTAGCGGCGCTGCAGGTCGGCGTAGATGTCGCCGAAGTCGTCGTTGCGCGCGCGGCCTTCGGAAAGTATGAAGGCGCACAGGCCCGGACCTTCGGCCAACAGATGGCGCAGATGCGTGTGGACCAGGTAATGCAGTTGGGCACGCGCGCCGTGGATGTGCGGCAGGTGGTCCTCCACCCGCGCGATGATCTCGTCGTACCAGTCGCTGATGACGCGCACGCAGAGTTCGCGCTTGCCGCCAAAGTAGGTGAAGACGGTGGCTTCCGAGACGCCCAGCCGCTGCGCGATTTCGGTGGTGGTGGCCGCGTGAAAGCCCGCTTCGGAGAACACCTGGCGCGCGACCCGCAGGATGTCGCGGATGCGTTGTTCGGACTTGGCGCTGGCCGGCGGGCGGCGCATCGGGACGGCTGGGCTTTTTTCCATGCAGGCTACAGGCGAAAAAGGGGCGGGCGGCCTGTCTGGCCGTTCGCGCGAGGGCCTATTATTGAGCGTCGGTCAACTTCGTGGCAAGGCGGGGGTCAATCCGCCGCCGCGGCGGGCCTCTCATGGCAACAACCATAACGATCAAGAGACAACCATGCTGCACAGAGCAGATTCCTACGCGCAAGTCGTGTCCGCCTTCCAGTGGCAGGTGCCCGCGGCCTACAACATCGGCGTCGACGTGTGCGACAAATGGGCCGACGGCAGCGGCCGGCTGGCCCTGATCTATGAAAAGAGCGACGGGGCGCAAACGCGCTATACGTTCGATCAGATCAAGGCGCAGTCCAACCAGTTCGCCAACAGCCTGGCGCGCTACGGCATCCGGCGCGGCGACCGCATCGCCATCTACCTGCCGCAGGCGCCCGAAACCGCCATCGCCCACGTCGCCGCCTACAAGATGGGCGCGGTGGCGGTGCCGCTGTTCACGCTGTTTGGCGTGGACGCCATCCAGTTCCGGCTGGCCAACAGCGGGGCGTCGGCCCTCGTTACGGACGCGGAAGGCTGCCGCAAGCTGCTGGAAATCCGCGACAGCCTGCCTGATCTGAAAGTGATCTATTGCATCGATGGCGACGCCGGGGCTGCGGGGGGCACGGTAGGCGCGCTGCCGTTCCACCAAAGCCTGGCGCTCGAATCCGACGCCTTCGACCCGGTCGCGACCGCCGCCGACGACCCGGCCGTCATCATTTACACGTCCGGCACCACCGGCAAGCCCAAGGGCGCGCTGCATGCGCACCGCGTGCTGCTCGGCCATCTGCCGGGCGTGGAGATGTCGCACGAGTTCTTTCCCGAGAACGCCGTGCTGATGTGGACGCCCGCTGACTGGGCCTGGATCGGCGGGCTGCTGGACGTGCTGCTGCCGTCGTGGCACCACGGTGTGCCGGTGCTGGCGCGGCGGTTCGAAAAATTCGATGGCGCTTCGGCGCTGGAACTGATGGCGCGCCACGGCGTGACGCACACCTTCCTGCCGCCGACCGCGCTGAAGATGATGCGCGGCTGCGACTGGCCGGACCACGCCGGGCCGCGCGCGCTGCGCTCGGTGGCCAGCGGCGGCGAATCGCTTGGGGCCGAACTCATCGACTGGGGCCGCCGCGTGCTGGGCGTGACCATCAACGAGTTCTACGGCCAGACCGAATGCAACATGATCGTGTCCTCGTGCTCGTCGCTGTTCGACCCCTGCATCGGCGCCATCGGCCGCGCCGCGCCCGGGCATCGGGTCGCTATTGTGGATGACAGGGGAGCCGAAGTGGCCGATGGACAGGAGGGCAACATCGGCGTACTGCGCCCGGATCCCGTCATGTTCCTGGGGTACTGGAAAAACCCGGAGGCAACGGCGGAAAAATTTGCCGGCGATTACCTCCTGACCGGCGACATCGGCGTGCGCGATCCGGAAGGCTTCATCCGCTTCGTGGGCCGCAACGACGACGTCATCACCAGCGCCGGCTACCGGATCGGCCCGGGACCCATCGAAGACTGCCTCATCGGTCACCCCGCGGTGCGCATGGCGGCGGTGGTGGGCATGCCGGATGCTGAGCGTACGGAAATCGTGGTGGCGTTCGTGGTGCTGAACGAGGGTGTGGTGGGCGACGAAGCGCTGGTCAAGGCGCTGCAGGCGCATGTCCGCACCCGGCTGGCCGCGCACGAATATCCGCGCGCGATCCGCTTTGTAACCAGTTTGCCCACGACCGCGACCGGCAAGATCATCCGCAGGGAGTTGCGTGCCGGATACCCCGCATAAGCGGACTCACCCGGTGACAATCTCGCCCATGTGGATGGGTTGACTGGCTGCCCGGCGCTGCAAGTATGATTGCGCAAACTGGATACGGCCCCTCTCAATTGGGGCCGTATCACCTTTAGCCAAAGTATGGAGATAGCCCCAATGAATAAGCCTTTGGACGGGGGATTGGCAGCCTTGAACGTGCCCGCGTACGTCAAGCATCGCGGACTGATCGACTGGGTCGCCAGTTTCGTCGCGCTGGCCAAGCCTGATCGCGTGGTGTGGTGCGATGGCTCGCAGGAAGAGTACGATCGCCTGTGCGAGCAGATGGTCCAGGCCGGCACCATGCGCCGGCTCAACCCCGCCAAGCGCCCCAATTCCTATCTCGCGTGGTCCGATCCGTCCGACGTGGCCCGGGTTGAAGACCGCACCTTCATCTGTTCCGACCGCGCCGAAGACGCCGGCCCCACCAACAACTGGGCCGATCCCGCTGAAATGCGCGACACGCTCAACGGTCTGTTCGACGGCGCTATGCGCGGCCGCACGCTGTACGTGGTGCCGTTCTCGATGGGCCCGCTGGGTTCGGACATCGCCCACATCGGCGTCGAACTGTCCGACAGCCCGTACGTGGCCGTGAACATGCGCATCATGACGCGCATGGGCAAGCAGGTCTATGACGTGCTGGGCACCGACGGCGACTTCGTGCCGTGCCTGCACTCGGTCGGCAAGCCGCTGGCCGAAGGCGAAGCCGACGTGGCCTGGCCCTGCAACCCCACCAAGTACATCGTCCACTTCCCCAAGACCCGCGAAATCTGGAGCTACGGCTCGGGCTACGGCGGCAACGCGCTGCTGGGCAAGAAGTGCTTCGCGCTGCGCATCGCGTCCACCATGGGCCGCGACCAGGGCTGGCTGGCCGAACACATGCTGATCCTGGGCGTCACCTCGCCCAAGGGCCGCAAGTATCACGTCGCCGCCGCCTTCCCGTCGGCATGCGGTAAGACCAACTTTGCCATGCTGATCCCGCCGCAAGGCATGGACGGCTGGAAGGTCACCACCATCGGCGACGACATCGCCTGGATCAAACCCGGCCCCGACGGCCGCCTGCACGCCATCAACCCCGAAGCCGGCTATTTCGGCGTGGCCCCGGGCACCAGCGAGCAGACCAACTTCAACGCCATGGCCACGCTCAAGGCCAACGTCATCTTCACCAACGTCGCGCTGACCGACGACGGCGACGTCTGGTGGGAAGGCATGACCAGCACGCCGCCGGCGCATCTGGTGGACTGGCAGGGCAAGGACTGGACGCCTGAGATTGCGCGCGAAACCGGCCGCAAGGCCGCGCACCCGAACGCGCGCTTCACCGCGCCGGCCGCGCAGTGCCCGTCCATCGATCCCGAATGGGAAAATCCCAAGGGCGTGGTCATCGACGCCTTCATCTTCGGCGGCCGCCGCTCCACCACCGTGCCGCTCGTCACCGAAGCGCGCAACTGGGTCGAAGGCGTCTACATGGCCGCCACGATGGGCTCGGAAACCACCGCCGCGGCCGCTGGCCAGCAAGGCGTGGTGCGCCGCGACCCGTTCGCGATGCTGCCGTTCTGCGGCTACAACATGAGCGACTACTTCGGCCACTGGCTCAAGCTGGGCAAGCGGCTCGAAGCCGCCGGCGCGACCCTGCCGCGCATCTACTGCGTGAACTGGTTCCGCAAGGGTCCGGACGGCAAGTTTGTCTGGCCCGGCTTTGGCGACAACATGCGCGTGCTGCGCTGGATGCTGGGCCGCATCGACGGCCAGTCCAAGGGCGTGGATCAGGTGTTTGGCGTGTCCCCCAGCTACCAGGACATCGACTGGACCGGCCTGGAATTCAGCCCGGACAAGTTCGAGCAGGTCATGTCGGTCGACGAAAACGCCTGGCGCGAGGAACTGGCGCTGCACCATGAGCTCTTCGGTCAGCTGTCGCAAGGCCTGCCCGACGAACTGCGCACCACCAAGACCGAGATCGAGGGCCGTCTGGCGGCTTGATGCTGCTGGGGTCTACCGGTTGATCGAACCCGCCTGCATTGACGCAGGCGGGTTTTTTATCGCCGCCGGCTTGAGTGCGCAGGCGCGTCCGGCGTTCAGGTTGTTCAGGCCGGGGCTTACACCGTCTTGCTCGCCGCGATGCCGTCCAGCGCCTTGGCCACGTCGTCCGGCAACTGCAGCGACGCCGCGGCCAGGTTTTCCTTCAGATGTTTCTGCGAAGACGTGCCGGGTATCAACAGGATGTTCGGCGAGCGGCGCAGCAGCCAAGCCAGCGCGGTCTGCATCGGCGTCGCGCCGATCCGCGCAGCCGCGTCGTTCAGGATGGACGACTGCAACGGGCTGAACCCGCCCAGCGGAAAGAACGGTACGTAGGCGATCCCTTCGCGGGCCAGGTCGTCGATCAGGGCATCGTCGGCCCGGTGGGCGACGTTGTACTGGTTCTGCACGCAGACGATGTCGCAGATGCCGCGGCCCTCTTTCACCTGCGTGGCCGTCACGTTGCTCAACCCGATGTGGCGGATCAGCCCTTGCTGCTGCAGGCCGGCCAGCACGGACAGCGGCGCTTCGATGGACCCTTCCGCCGGGCCATGGACGTCGAACATGGCGCGCAGGTTGACCACGTCCAGCACGTCGCGGCCCAGGTTGCGCAGGTTGTCGTGCACCGCACGGGTCAACTGCTCGGCAGAGAACGCGGGATTCCACGAGGCATCGTCGCCGCGCACCGCGCCTACCTTCGTCACGATCACCAGATCATCGGAATAGGGGGCGAGCGCTTCCCGGATCAATTGGTTGGTGATGTGCGGACCATAGAAATCGCTGGTGTCGATGTGGTTCACGCCGGCGGCAACGGCGTCGCGAAGCACGGCAAGCGCGGCGTCGCGGTCCTTCGGCGGACCAAATACGCCCGGGCCGGCGAGCTGCATGGCGCCATAGCCAAGCCGATAGACCTGGCGTGCGCCGAGGGAGTAGGTGCCGCTGTCTGCGAGTCGGGTCATGTTGGGGTTCCTTGTTGCGGTGAAGGAGTGGGGATGGGCAAACGATAGAGCTTTCGCCACTGGCTGATAAGCCAATACAATCCGCACGGCTTGTACGGGAAAATGCACAATGGCGACTGACCTTGACCACCTCCATGCCTTCGTCGCCGTCGCGCGCGCCCGAGGATTCCGCGAAGCGGCCCGGACGGCAGGCACCAGCGCGTCACGCCTGAGCGACACCGTGCGCCGCCTGGAGGCGCAGCTTGGCGTGCGGCTTTTCAACCGAACGACGCGCTCCGTGGCGCTGACCCAGGCCGGCCAGGAACTGCTGGCCCGGCTGGCGCCCGCGCTGACCGAGGTCGAGGCGGCGCTGGACGCCGTCAACGGGTTCCGCGACAAGCCGGCGGGCACCTTGCGGCTTAACGTGCCGCTAAGCGCGGCCAAGCTGGTGCTGCCGTCCATCGTCCCCGACTTTCTGGTGGCCTATCCCGATATCCGACTGGAGGTCGTTGCCGAGGAAAGCTTTGTCGACGTGCTGGCTGCCGGCTGCGACGCAGGCATCCGCTACGACGACCGGCTGGAGCAGGACATGATCGCCGTGCCCATCGGCCCGCGCGTGCAGCGCTTTGCAGCCGGCGCCTCGCCCGACTACCTGAACCGGCGCGGGCGGCCCGCGCATCCCGAAGACCTGATGCGGCACGCCTGCCTGCGCGGCCGCTTTCCCAGCGGGGCGATGCCGGCATGGGATTTCGAGCGGGGCGGAGAGACCGTGCGTATCGATGCGTCCGGACCGTTGGTCGTGCAGATTGGCGGCGCGGTCGATCTCGCTGTAGACGTCGCTATCGCGGGGGCGGGCGTCATGTATCTGTTCGAAGACTGGCTGCGGCCGCACTTTGAAAGCGGGGCGCTGGAGCCCGTGCTGCAGCCGTGGTGGCCGCAGTTTTCGGGTCCGTTTCTGTATTATTCGGGACGCCGCCTGGTGCCGTCGCCGCTGAAGGCGCTGATCGACTTCATCAAGGCGCGGCCGTGTCCTTGAGCGGCGCGCACCGCCTCGCCGCCTCGCGCCGTTTGATGCACAATCGCCTGATGCACCTGGATCCCGAAGACCTCGCCAAGATCACGTCCCTGACGCTCGCCCATTACGAAGAGAACGCCGATTCCTTCCAGGCCGGCACGCGGGACCACGACGTCAGCCAGAACATCGCCGCCTTGCTGCGGCACATCGACGGTGAACCGCCGTTCGACATCCTCGATCTGGGTTGCGGGCCGGGGCGCGACCTGAAGACTTTCCTCGCGATGGGACACCGGCCCGTGGGCCTGGACGGCACGCCGCGTTTCGTGGAAATGGCGCGCGCGGCAAGCGGGTGCGAGGTCTGGGAGCAGGATTTCCTTCGGCTCCAACTGCCCGCGGCGCGCTTTGACGGCATCTTCGCCAACGCCGTGCTGTTTCACGTGCCGGGGCAGGAACTGCCGCGCGTGCTCAAGGAACTGTGGGCAACGCTGCGGCCGCGCGGCGTGTTGTTCAGTTCCAATCCCCGGGGCGGCAACCAGGAAGGCTGGAATCGCGGGCGCTACGGGGCGTACCACGATCTTGAAGGCTGGCGTGCGCTGATGGAAGGCGCCGGATTCGACGAGCTTGAGCACTACTACCGGCCCGAGGGACTGCCGCGCGAGCAGCAGCCGTGGCTGGCTAGTGTGTGGCGCCGGCGGGATTAGCGGGGCGGAACTGAGAGGCGTCGATGAGCGGCGATCCCGTGGCGAGGCAATCGGGGGCAGACGGCAGAGCGGCCGCCTCCTCGCGTCGCGTCATTCAGGTGGCCGGTTCAAAACTCGCTCGTAGTGACTCAGGTCAGCGTCCGAAAAGCAGCAGAAGATGACCTCTTGAATTGACGAATCCCTCGACAGGCTTACACGAACGGTATCGACCGCGACCTGCGCCGCCAAATCAATGGGATAGCCATAGATGCCGGTGCTGATGCTGGGAAACGCAATCGAAGCCACGCCTTTTTCCTCCGCCAGCGCAATGCAGCGTTGATAGCAGCTTGCCAAGAGTGCCGGCTCCCCGTTATTCCCACCGCGCCAAACCGGGCCCACCGTGTGAATGATGAAGCGCGCGGGCAGCCGATATCCGCCGGTCACCTTCGCATCGCCTGTCTTGCATCCGCCCAGCAGCCGGCACTCATGCACCAGATCAGGTCCCGCGGCACGATGAATCGCGCCATCCACGCCGCCACCGCCCAGCAATGAGGAGTTAGCGGCATTGACGATCGCGTCCACTTGAAGCTTGGTGATGTCCGAGCGGATGGTTCGCAGGGTGGTGGTCATCTGAATTCTCCTCGTGACGGGAATGCAGCGGCATTATCCCGGCGTTATTCAACTGGTCAACCGCCGGCACTTCTGCCGCACCGACGTGTCGGACGGCCACTTTATCGCCAATTCCGAGCGTGTCTGACGGCTGCTTTACTGCTAATTCCGAGTGCGTTTGATGGCTACTTTATCGCCATTTCCAGGCGCTCGGCCGAACTCCTGGGATTAATACCCGCCGACTACAATGAGCGCCGCCCACGCAGGTCGCTGGGTGTCCATCGCTGACCACCGCCCAGTGGCGCCGGCGCAGGAAATCCGCTTTCCCTCTCGACGTCCCTCTCATGGTTGCCTCCACCCTTGTTGGCATGCTGTGCGCACACCTGCTGTGCTTTTCCGGCATGTTCCTGCTTATCAGCCGTCGCCTGCCTGGAACAGGATGGGGATGGACGTCTTTGCCGTGGGCAACCTGCTGCTCGCGGCGGCCTACATCCTGCAACTGGTCGAAGGCGGCCCCGCATGGAGCGTGATGAGCGTCGTCAATCACTGCCCGACGCTGGCCGCGCCAATCGCGTACCTGCTAGGCGCCATGCGATTCTTCGGGCATCAGGTGCGCCTGTGGTTGCCGCTGGCGGTGTTTTGCCTGGTGTATGGGTTATTGCAGTGGCTGGTGCAATGGCAATTCGGATCGGAAGCGCGCTACGCCATGCTGGCGGCGGCAGCGACGCTTCTCTTCTTCGCCATGACCGTCACGGTGCTCTGCGGCACGCGCACGTTCGCCAAAGACTTGCGGGCAGAAATGATCTTCTTCGCCTGCCTGATCGGCGGAATCTGTGTGCTGAACGCGTTGAAGTTCCTGAAGATCACGGAGGACGGCCTGGACGCGCTGCATATGGACAGCCGGTTCCAGATGATTTTCTACATCTACATGTCGACGCTTGCCACCATCGTGCCGCCTTCCATTGTCTGGCTGGTGTTGCGCCGGCTGACCGATAGTCTGCGCAATATGGCGGCGCGGGATCCGATGACGGATTTGCTGAATCGCCGGGGGCTGACGGAAGCGCTAACTCAATACTTCAACCGCCGGAACGCGGCGCCGGCGTATTTGCTGGTCTTGGACGTCGATCATTTCAACCGGATCAACGACAGCCGTGGTCATCAGGCGGGCGATGAGGTGATCTGCCACGTGGCGGGGCTGATTCGTGCTGGTGTGCGCCGTGGCGATTTGACCGGCCGGGTCGGAGGAGAGGAGTTTGTCGCTGTGCTGCTTGAATCGGGAGTGGCAGACGTCATGGTCCTGGCGGAGCGGCTGCGCGCCAGTATTGAGAACCAGCCGATCCACGTCACCGGCGGGGACGAGCCGCTGCGCTGCACGGTCACGATTGGCGTTTCGTCGCAGTTTTATGGCGCGGATGGGTTGGAAGAGGCGCTTCGGGAGGCGGATGTGGCGCTTTATCGAGGAAAGGCTGGGGGGCGGAATCGGGTGGAGCTGGGCGCTGATGATGGCGAAAGCGTGATAGCCAGGATCGCGTAAGCTGAGGCGAGGTTGTGAAGGCTGAAACGGCGGCTTTCGGCCAAAATCAGTCGTTCAATTTCGTGGCAAACTTTGCGATCAAATCGCTTGCCTAGGAAACATCGACCTTGCCGAACGCCCTCCGATATCTATTGCCGCCGGCCTTGCGTCGGACAGTGTCGGCGCTGGTCTTTCTGGCCACCGCCGGGTGCGGGACAAGTTACGGCGATACAACGGCCAAGGCACCGCTACGCAAGCTGAAGCCCGCTCCGACGCAGGCCTATGAGATACGGCTCACACTTGCCAATGCGTCCGATCTCTCAAGTGCAGCCGACGGCAAATCGCCGTTTACGGTGGTCGAAGGTACCGCGCAATTTGACGCCAGCAACGGCGCGCGCTGTGGGAAATCCAACGCTGTGTCGGGCCACGTGCCGACTTTGACCAGCCACGAACCATTCCGCCTTTCCCGTATATCCGCCACCGAGTACGCGGGCACTGTGTACGCCGACATGCTGCTCAATGAAGACTATTACGGGCGGGGGGTATGCCATTGGGCATTGACCGAGGCCCGCGTCGCCTTGCGAGCACGGGCGGACATTGCCGATACGCGATTTGTAGCCGGGCTGCCTGCGAAAGAAGTGCTCGCGGGCGGCACGAAGGTGCGCTATTTCTGGAAAGGGTATTACCCGCGATTCGAGGACGGGCAACATGCTGAGTATGGAAGGGACCAGTTGGATGCCGTTCCGGCGGATAAGCTCAGCGAGTTCTTCACCGTGACGCTGACGGCTAGGAAGATCGCCGGCGACGTTCAACGCAAGTGAATACAGGAAGCTTTTCATCTTGTCGTCACGACCAGGGGGGTGCACCTCTGGACAGATGAACATGCTGATGGACGATCGGAACAAAACCTACTTTTCCCGTCATTAACGGAATCCTGGGGATTTTCTAAGCGGACTAGGAGCACTGGCAAAACTGAGCGACTTCGGCATTCTCCGCGCGATGCTCAGCCAGCCGGTACAAGCCTTCTCGAACCGCCATAAAGCGCCATCTTCCCAACCCAGCAACCCAGCATCAGCAGCGCTGCATACACCACGAGCACCACCACCGCCACCACGTTGGAATCCGCGGCGCGTATCAACTGGTCCCATGTCATTGCCCGAATCGCCAGCAAGCCCAGGCCGACCCCCAGCACTTGCGCCAGCCAGAAGGCCAGCGTGCCGAGGGCGACCGCACGCCCTTGACGTGCTGCGCCGATCGGGCGTGGCAGGATTTTCAGGCATACATACGTGCACAGCGCCAGAAGCAGGGCGGGCAGGAACAGGAAGCCCAGCGCGTATTGCAGCCAGCCGACGGTGAGCGATTGCGCGTTCAGGTAGGTGCCCATGGCAATGCATACACTCAATTGCCAGCCCAAGATCATCGACCCAGCGCTCCACGCCGCATGGCGCTGTTCATACGTGGGACCACCGGCTTGATCTGCAGGCCGCGTGGTCCGCGTGGCGATGCGCACTGCGAGGTACGCGCCCACCACTTCCAAGGCGACGGCCAAGGCACTGAGCAACAGGCTCATTGTCAGAAATTTGTTGGCGGCGCTGGCGTGCTGCACGGCATACAGCACCAGCACGCTTTGCAGATAAATCATCAGGGCCGACACGGCCAGCGAGAACACCAACGTCAAGATGATGGCGATGCCGAAAAGTTTGCCCGGCGCGTCTACTCCATGCGTGTCGTGCTGCCGCAGCCAACGATGCGTGGTGCTCCATATCGTCAAGCCAACAAAAATGGACGAAGCCGCGATGTTGGCCAGGAACGGCACGAGGTATTGCGGCAGGATGAACGTTTCGCGCAGTTGCGCGGATTCGGGAAGTCCGACCAGTGTGTAGCCTTGCACCAACGCGGCGTAGGCGACGCGCACGAAGACGACTGTCAGTGCCAGGCGCCAAGCGAGAGAGTAGGGAGAGCGGGCGGTTGCGGTCATCATCGTTGTGTGGAAGTGTCGAGAGATAACAGCGGCGGAAAATAATTAGGGATCGAACATATCACGGGCCTGCAGGGCGACATGCGAGGACGATGGCGTGTATTGCGTTGCTAACTATTACTGGGAATTGCTAAGGGAAAACCCATAGGTTTGTGAACGATTCATCCAGCATTTCGCTGTGCTGCAAGTCGCGCCGGGCCGGCCAATTCGGCAGCACGATCGGCCAACCGTAAATTGCCTGACACGAAATTTCACGTTATCCACTTTCTATTACGGGTTTGCCGCGCTCGGCAATATGCGCGCGTGAATGGCGGTGATACAAAGCGAGCCACGATGCGCATGCCGGTGGGCCCGCCGCCGAGCGCGTGAATTTCCCCTCGCTGAATACGGAGTCTTGAACGTGCAATTCCACGCTAAGAGCATGAGCCAGTTAGCGCTCGGTATCGGTTCGGCGCTAGTCTGCGCAGCGATGCCGGTTTCGGCCGGGGCGGCTGAAGCCAGCGCCAGTTTGAAATGGTCCACGGATCCCAGCACGCAATGCCGCTTCGTTGCGCCGGAATCTCTGGGCGATGGACCCAAGTACTGGACGGGTTTTTGCTCCAGCGTCACTGGCGTGGCAACCGGCGTCGGCACAATTGTGGCTCGCACGGCAAATCAGGCTGGCCCCGCCTTTTATGGCGAGTTGCGCGCTGGCGTCCCGATTATCGGCGTTGTCAGTGACGGGGCCGGCTACCGCGCAGGCCTGTTTGACGGCAAGGAGATCGGCACCTCCAAGGAAGCTGAGCGAGTGGATATCGACGACAGCTTCAAGGTCGCCGAGCGTGCCGCGAAGCAGGTCAGCGCGTATTATGCGCAGCAAAAGAACACGGCATCCGCGAAGCATTATCAAGGCGTCGCCAAACAGTTTGCGAGCCAGTTGGAACGGGATTGAGTGAACGCCATGAACAGACCCACCAAAACTTTCAAGCTTGCACCGGCTGAACTCAAACCCCTGGCTACCGGCAAGGGCGGATGTATTGCCACCGACAGGATCACGGTGCAAGGCAGGCCAGTGGGCTACATGGTGCGTGAGGAACCGATGTTCCCCGAAGACAGCGGCTGGGCTTTTCAGGCCGGGGACGAGACGCAGGCTTACATGGATGATCCGTCGAATCACGGCGTTTTCGACGTGAACACCATCGCAAACCTCTCCCCCGACATCATCCCGCTCCTCGATACGCCACCGCCTGCGGCGTTTGCCCGGACGGCGGCGGGTGAACTGGTGCAGGTGCCGTATGAGGCGCCTTTGGAATAGGCGGGTCCTCGCCGCGCCAGTCGGCATCGTGATCGTCAGATCTGCAACGCCCCAAACGCGACCGCGCCCGCATGCCGTTAACTGGCATGCGGGCGCGGGTCACTGGCGGCGCGCTAGCCTCAATGCATCTGCCCGTACTTCCCGGCATTGAAGTCCTGGATCGCCTGCACGATTTCCGCTTGCGAGTTCATCACGAAGGGCCCGTAGCCAACGACCGGCTCATCGATCGGCTCACCGCTCAGGATCAGGAACACGGCGTCGTTATTCGCTTCGACCGTGATGTCCTCTCCCTCTTGCGAGAACAGCGCCAACTGCGCGTCCCGCGCGACAGCTTCGCCGTTGACCAGGACCGTACCGCGCAGCATGACGAGCATGCTGTTGCGGCCCGCCGGAATCGGGAAGGTCGCCGTCTTACCCGCCGCCAGCTTCACATCCCAGACATCCATCGGCGTGAAAGTCCGCGCTGGACCCGTCTGGCCACCGTAGCCGCCCGCGATCACGCGCAGCGAACCCGCGTCATCCGGCAACGCCACGACCGGGATGTCCGCATTGAGAATGCCCTGATAACCGGCCGGCGCCTTCTTGTCCTTGGCGGGCAGGTTGACCCAGAGCTGCACCATCTCCAGTTTTCCGCCCGTACGGGTGAAGGCGTGGGAATGGAATTCCTCGTGCAGAATGCCGGACGCCGCCGTCATCCACTGGACGTCGCCGGGGCCGATGACGCCGCCGTTGCCGGTGGAGTCGCGGTGTTCGACTTCGCCGCTGTAGACGATGGTCACGGTTTCGAAGCCGCGATGCGGGTGCTGGCCGACGCCGCGGGGCTGGCTGGCCGGGCCGAATTCGGCGGGGCCGGCGTAGTCCAGCAGCAGGAACGGGCTGGTGTCGCGGCCCTTGTCGTTGTACGAGAACATGGAGCGCACCGGAAATCCGTCGCCCACCCAGTGGGGACGGGGGCTGGCGTGCACGCCGAGGATCTTCTTCATGGTGAGGTTTCCTGTTGCGCGGCCCCTTCGGGGCCGTTCGTCATAGGCAAGAAGATAAGGGCGGAACGCGGATATCGGTAGTGCCCGTGGCTGATAAGCACTGTTCCATGCGGCGAACGATCAACTCGGGGCGGGAGGGCACGCCCGCGCCGGGCGGGTATCCTTCCGGGCATGGACAAGATCAGGGACGAAACCGCGGCGGCGCGGTGCGAGACGGTGGTGACGGGATTTGCCCCGGTCGTGGGGGAGGGTGCGCGCGTGCTGGTGCTGGGCTCCATGCCCGGCGTGGCCTCGCTGCGGCAGGTGCAGTACTACGCACATCCGCGCAACGCGTTCTGGCCCCTGGCAGCGCGGATCTTCGGGTTTGATCCGGGCCTGGCCTACGACGAGCGCTTGCGTGCGTTGCAGGCTAACGGCGTGGCGCTGTGGGATGTGTTGCAGGCCTGCGAACGGCCGGGCAGTCTGGATGCCGACATCCGGGGCGATACGCTGGTGCCGAACGATTTTCAGGGATTCCTGAACCTTCATCCGTCCATCGGGCGCATCTGCTTCAACGGTGCGAAGGCCGCGGCAATGTTCCGGCGGCATGTGCTGCCGACGTTGCAGGCGCCCGGGCTCGACATTTACGAGCTGCCCTCGACGAGTCCCGCCCACGCGGCGGCCAGTTTCGACCAGAAACTGACGGCGTGGGCGCCCGCTTTGAAGTTTTCGACGCGCTGAAACTGCAGCCCGTGGGCAGATTGCATGGCATCTGTTCCCCACCACCCCTCACGCCAAACGCGATTGCGCCGTTCCACCGCCGCCTTGACTCCGTCCCCCAATTGACAGATATCAAGGCTCTATATAACTACAGGTGATAAGTTAATTTCCGTAACACTTAAACGTTTCGGAGTTTAACGATGCACACCCCCCACAGCCCCCCGGAAACGCCGCTCCCGGGCAAACGCGGTTTCCTGAAAGGGCTCCTAGGCCTGGGCGCCGCCGCCACGGTCATTCCCATCCACGCCGACGCCGCGCCGGGTCTCAATGGCCAGCCGCCGCGCCGGCCCGGCATGGCCGGCAAGCGCTACGGCATGGTCGTCGACATGCGCAAATGCATCGGCTGCCAGTCCTGTACTGTGAGCTGTTCGCTGGAGAACGTGCCGCCCATCGGACAGTTCCGCACCACCGTCCTGCAGTACGAGGTAACCCCCGACACCGGCGGTCCCTGTTCGATGGTGATGCTGCCGCGCTTGTGCAACCACTGCGACAAGCCGCCCTGTGTGCCGGTCTGTCCGGTGCAGGCCACATTCCAGCGCGAGGACGGCATCGTGCTGGTCGATAACGCGCGCTGCGTGGGTTGCGGCTATTGCGTGCAGGCCTGTCCCTATGACGCCCGCTTCATCAATCACGAGACCCAGACTGCGGACAAATGCACGTTCTGCGAGCACCGGCTGGAAGCCGGACTGCTGCCGGCCTGCGTGGAAAGCTGCGTTGGCGGCGCGCGCGTGATCGGCGACATGAACGATCCGGACAGCGCGATATCCCGGCTGCTGGCCGAACACAAGGCCGACCTCAAGGTGCTCAAGCCCGAGATGAAGACCGATCCCCACGTCTTTTACATCGGCCTGCCCGATGCGTTCGTGCATCAGGTCGACGGCCAGGCCGGCGTGCGCCTGGCGGGCGGTCACTGACACGGAAGGGGAGACTCTCATGCGAATTTCTGAATTGCTCACGCCGGTATACGACGCTGCCTGGTTGCCCTGGGCCGTGCAGTATTTCTTTCTGATTGGCATCAGCGCGACCACCGCGCTGACCGCCGCCTTTGCGACGTTCGGGCGGGCGGATTCCGCCCCGCGCCGCTTGCTGCCGGCGGCGGTGACGGTGCTGCTGGTCAGCGCCATCGCCGCGCCGGTGTCGTTGCTGGCCGACCTGCATCAGCCCGGCCGTTTCTGGCACTTCTATGCGCACATCACGCCGTGGTCGTGGATGTGGCTGGGGGCGTTGCTGCTGCCGGTCTTCGTGACGCTGGCGCTGCTGTTCTGCGCGGCGTGGTGGTGGGGGCGGATCGGGTGGCTGCGGGTGGTGGCGGCGGCCCTGGCGCTGTCGGCGCTGTCCATCCTGGTCTACACCGGGGCCGAGGTAATGGTGCTGCGTTCGCGGCCGTTGTGGCACACCGTGTTCCTGCCGGTGAACTTTGCGCTGACCGCCTGGCTGGGCGCGTTGGGTGCAATGTTCCTGGTGGGCCGCTGGCTGCCCGGCGGATTGCGCGCGTTGCCGGTGGAGATGTTGCGCCGGCTGAGCGTGACCGCCGTCGTGATGATGGCGCTGGGCGCGGGGGCGTGGGTGCTGCTGGGCCTGCTGGGACTGGATCCGTCCTTCGAGGCGGCGCTGCGGCTGTTCGCAGGCTTTCCGATCTGGCGCCTGAGCCTGGCGGGCGCCGTGATCACGGCCTTCTGCATCGTCGGGCTGTTGCAACGGCCGGCGCGCACGCTGGCGGCGCCGCTGCCGTCGGCCGCGTTGGCGCTGACGATGCTGGGCGCGGCGTGGATCTTCCGCTGGGTGGTTTTCATGAGCGTGCAGGGGGTGCCCAAGTACGGCGCAGGACTCTACCTGTACGAGATGCCGTGGGGCAGCGACGGGCTGCTCGGCATGGTGGGCGTGCTGGGGCTGTGCGTGGCGCTGATCACCGCCGTCACCTGGGCCCTGGACATCTTCCCCGCGCGCGCACGCGCCGCGGCCGCCTGAGCGCGCCAAGACGATAAGCACATGGATAAGAAAGCAATGGACAAGCAACACGAAGATGACAAGCGCCGCGACGCTGACGATGGCCCGGACCAGCCGCGCGACGAGGCACGGCGCAAGCTGATGATGCGCGGCGGCATGGTGGCCGGCGGTATGGCAGCGTTTGCGGCGGGCTATGGCGACACGGTCGTCAAGGCGGTGAAGGGCCTGGCGCAGGGCACCGCGGGCGTGCCGACGACGCACGCCGTGCGCGGCAATTCGCTGACGCCGGAGTTTCGCATCGATCCGCTGACCGGTGCGCTGAGCGCCCAGCCGGACCAGATCGTCAGCCCGTCGAGCTGCCTGGGCTGCTGGACGCAATGCGGTGTGCGGCTGCGCGTGGACACGGCCGAGAACCGCATCCTGCGCGTGGCCGGCAACCCGTACCACCCGCTGGCCACGACGCGGCCCGCCGCGATGGACACGCCCGTGCGCGATGTCTATGCGCAACTGGGCGGCGATAGCGGGCTGGAAGGGCGCGCCACGTCGTGTGCGCGCGGTTCGGCCATGCTGGAGCAGATGGACAGCCCGTACCGGGTATTGCAGCCGATGAAGCGCGCCGGCAAGCGCGGCGACGGCAAATGGCAGACGATCAGCTTCGAGCAACTGGTGCAGGAAGTCTGTGAAGGCGGCGACCTGTTCGGCGAAGGCCACGTGGACGGCCTGCGCGCGATCTTCGACCGCGAGACGCCGCTGGACCCGGACAATCCGGAGTACGGCGCGAAGGTCAACCAGTTCCTCTTTACCGACGCGTCCAACGAAGGGCGCACGCCGCTGATCCAGCGCTTTGCCGGGCAGTCGTTTGGCACGGTCAACTTCAGCAATCACGGCTCGTACTGCGGCCAGAGCTTCCGGGTGGGCGCGGGCGCGGCGCTGGGCGACCTGAAAGGCATGCCGCATGGCAAGCCGGATTGGGACAACGCGCGCTTCGGGCTGTTCATCGGTGCGGCGCCGGCGCAGGCCGGCAATCCGTTTCAGCGCCAGGCCCGCCAATTGGCCGAGGCGCGGGTGCGGCCCGGGGAAGCCGCGTTCACCTACGTGGTGGTGTCGCCCGTGCTGCCGGCCTCGTCCAGCCTGTCGGCGGGATCGGGCAATGAATGGGTGCCGGTCAATCCGGCCAGCGACCTTGCGCTGGCGATGGGCCTGATCCGCTGGATTCTGGACAACGAACGTTTCGACGCGCGCATGCTGTCGCAACCCGGTCCGAACGCCATGAAGGCGGCGGGCGAGGCGGCGTGGACCAACGCGACGCATCTGGTGGTGGCCGAACCGGACCATCCTCGCCTGGGCGCGTTTCTGCGTGGCGCCGACATGGGCTGGGCGCGCCCGGCCGATGCGGACGAGAAATGGGAGGACGTGTATGTCGTGCGTCTGGCCGACGGCACGCTGGCGCCGCACACGACGGCGTCAGCGGCGGAACTGTTTGTGGACGACACCGTCGCCGCGCCCGGCATGGCAGGTAGCCCGGACGCGCTGCGGGTGCGGACCTCGCTGTCCCTGCTGCGCGAGGAGTCGCGCCGCAAGACCTTGGACGAGTACGCCGCCCTTTGCGGGGTGCCGGCGGCCAAGATCGCGTCGCTGGCCGAACGCTTCACCAGCCACGGCAAGCGCGCCGTGGCCGATGCGCACGGCGGCACGATGAGCGGGTCGGGCTTCTACACTGCCTACGCCATCGCCATGCTGAACACGCTGGTAGGCAACCTGAACGTCGAGGGCGGACTGGTGCTGGATGCCGGGCCATTTCCGCCTTACGGCATGGGGCCGCGCTACAACATCGCCGGCTTTGCCAACAAGGCCTCGCCCAAAGGCGTGTCGCTGTCGCGAAACCGCTTTCCGTACGAGAAGTCCAGCGAGTTCAAGCGCAAGAAGGCCGCGGGCCAGCCGGCGTATCCGGCGGCGGCGCCCTGGTATCCGGCTACCGGCGGACTCAGTTCGGAGATGCTGGCGTCGGCGCTGGCAGGCTATCCGTATCGCGCCAAGGTCTGGTTCAACCACATGAGCAACCCGGTGTACGGTATTGCCGGGTTCCGCCACGTGGCGCTGGAAAAACTGAAGGATCCGCGCATCCTGCCGCTGGCGGTGTCGATCAACCCGTTCATCAACGAGACCAACGCGCTGGCCGACTACATCGTGCCGGACACCGTCACGTACGAAAGCTGGGGCGTGTCCGCGCCGTGGGCCGACGTGGTGGCCAAGGCCTCGACCGTGCGCTGGCCTGCGGTGCAGCCGCGCGTGTCGCGTACCGCCACGAACGAGCCGGTGTGCCTGGAGACCTTCCTGATCGCGTGCGCCAAGCGCCTGGGCATGCCGGGGTTTGGCGAGGGCGCCATCTCGGACAAGGACGGCGGCAAGTACGCGCTGGACACGGCCGAGGATTTCTTCCTGCGCGGCATGGCCAACATCGCGTTTGCGGCGGGACGTCCGGTGCCGGAGGCCAGCGACGACGACATGGCGCTGACCGGCGTCGACCGCTACCGCGACCTGTTGCAGACCAAGCTCAAGCCGGGCGAATGGCGGCAGGTTGCGATGCTGATGAGCCGGGGCGGGCGCTTCGATCGGATGGACGACGCGTGGACGCAAGCCGGCGAACAGCCGCGCCGCACGCGCGTGGCCTACGCCAAGCCGCTGCACGTCTGGAGCGAGGAATTGGCGGGGTTCCGCCACGCGATGACGGGCGAGCGCTACAGCGGCTGTCCCACCTGGTATCCGACGCGCCTGGCAGACGGGCGCGATATGCGGGATGAATACCCGCGCGAGGACTGGCCCTTCCTGCTGAGCTCGTTCAAGTCCAACCTGATGAGCTCGCTGTCGATCGGCGTGAACCGTCTGCGGCAGGTGCATCCGCACAACCCCGTGTCGATCAGCCGGCAGGACGGCGAACGGCTGGGCATCCGCAACGGCGATACGGTCCGCATCGTGACGCCGGGCGGGTCGGTGACGGGGCTGGCCCTGCTGCGCGATGGGGTTCAGCCGGGGGCGGTGGGCATCGAGCATGGTTACGGGCATACCGAGCTGGGCGCGCGCGCGCATGTCGTCGACGGCAAGCCGATGCCGCACGATCCGGCGCTGGCGGCCGGGGTCAATCTGAACGATCTGGGCTTTGGGGACGCGACGCGCGGCCAGCACGCCAATGTCTGGATCGATTGGGTATCGGGCGCGGCGGTGCGGCAGGGTTTGCCGGCGCGGATCGAGCGGGTTTGAACGGGTGTGAGCCGAAAGCACTGACGGCGGAAGCGGTCAGCGCACGACGGTGTCAGCCACCAGTTCCAGCCCGTCGGCGCGCGGCTCCACGTCCGTCAGCACGCCGCTCAGGTCGCCGGCCTGGGCGGCAGCATTGCCCGAGCGGCTGACGCGGATCTCCACGCGCACCTTGCCGGCTTTGGACAGCGTGGCATCCGGCGACATGGACGTGCTGTCGTCCAGCACGAACGCCCGCGGCAGGTCCGCAACCTGCATCTTCAGGATGGCGACCGGCATGCGGGATCCCTCCATGGGGCGCGCCAGGATGAAGACGGTGTCGTTCGGCGCGACCTGGCCGCGCAGCGTGTCGGCGATGCGGGCCTGACCGGTGATGCGGGCGGGCGCGGAGGGCGTGGCGGCCGGAGCGGCGGGCGTTGCGGAAGCAGCCGGCGTCGACCCTGCCACCGCAGGCGATGCGGACGAGTTATCCGACGCAGCCGCCACCGACGCTCCCCCAGCCCCACCCGTCGCCATGGCGCGCGCCTGCGCGATATTCGTCTGGATCTGCCGTGCCGCCTCCGATTCTGCCGGCAGCAGCTTTTGCAACCGTTCCCAGTGCGTCAGCGCCTCGGCGGCGTCGCCGCGGCGCAGCGCCATCATGCCGGCCAGCGCCAACGCCTTGGGCTGATCCGGCTCGGCCTGCAGCGCCTGCGCGACGGCCGCGATGGAATCCTCGTCGGGCTGGCCCTGCCGCGCCGACAGCAGCGCGTCGGCCAGATCGGCCAGCACCACGGGCTGGCCGGGCACCAGCCGCAGCACCTCCCGATACGCGGCAATGGCGTCGTTGTAGCGGCCCAGCGTTTCGTAGGAACGACCCAGCATGTACCAGCCATCGGCATCATCGGGCGAGGCGCGCAGGCGCTGGGCCAGCGCGTTGATCGCCAGCGCCATGTCGTTGTCCGCCTCCTGCGCATGGGGTTCAGGCGTTTGCGCCATGGCGATCGTGGCCGCCGCGCGCGGATTGCCCAACTGCCCGTACAACAGCACGGCGGCCACCGGGACGGCCACCGTCAGCACGCACGCCGCGGCAATGCCGGCGCGCTGTCCGCCCAGCCGCGCGCGGGGATCACGGCGCATCGCCAGGTCCTGCAGCAGATCGCGTTGCAGCTCTTCGTCGGCGCGGGCGTGCGCTTGCGGGCTGAGCGCGCCATTAGCCAGATCGCGCCGCAGTTGCTCCCGCTGCGTCAGGTAGAAGGCGCGCACGCTGGCGTCCGATGCGGTCTCCGCGGCAGGCGTGCGGCGCAGCAGCGGCGGCACGAGGCAAAGCAGGGTGGCCAGCAGCAGGGCCAGGACGATGAGCCAGAGCGTGGTCATGAGCCGGAATCCAGGAAGCGGGCGGCGCGGACGCGTTCGTCCGCGGTCAGCGGTGCGCGCGTGCCGGCGCGCCGTTTCAGCGTGCGCACCAGCACCAGGAAGCCCACGGCCAGCAGCGCGAAGGGGCCCACCCACAGCAGCCAGGTAATCGGCTTGAAGGGCGGGTCGTAGCGCACGAAGTCGCCGTAGCGGTCTTCGAAGAAGCGCATGATTTCCGTGTCGGTCTTGCCTTCGGCAAGTTGGCCGCGGATGAGCTTGCGCATGTCCAGGGCGAGGGGCGCGTTGGATTCGGCCAGGGTCTGGTTCTGGCAGACGAGGCAGCGCAGGCCGTGCGCGAGCTTGTCGGCGCGCTGTTCCTGTTCGGGTGACAGCACGGGTGAGGGAGCCGGCGCTGCGCGAAGGGTCGCCGGGGTCAGGAATGTGACCAGCAGGCCGGTCACCAGGACGGCCAGCATGGCGACCGTTAGCAGCTTTCGGGGCAGCCGATGCCACGGCGGCAACGGACGGCGTTGCACACGCCGGGCCCTCATTGCAGCGCCTCGATGACCGGCTGCAAGCGGGTACGCCATAGCTCCGGCGTGATCAGCCCCAAATGCTTGTACCGGATGCGGCCGTCGCCGTCGATCACGAACGTCTCGGGCACGCCATACACGCCGTATTCGATGCCGACGCGCCCGTCGACGTCGCTGGCCGACGCCAGGTAGGGATTGCCATTGCGCGCCAGCCACTGCCGCGCCTCGTCGGGTTTGTCCTTGTAGTTCAGCCCATACAGCGCGATGCCATGGCGCTGCGCGGCCTCGCGCAGTACGGGCAGCTCGTCCTTGCACGGCCCGCACCAAGACGCCCACACATTCAGCAGCCAGACCTTGCCCCGCTGCGATTCCACGTCCAGTGTCTTGCCGGGTTCCAGCAGATCCGGCAGGCCGATGGCGGGCGCGGGCTTGTCGATCATGGCCGACGGCACTGCGCGCGGATCGCGCGACAGTCCCTTCGCCAGGAACACGGCCATGGCCAGGAATACGGCAAGCGGCAGCAGATAGCGCAGCATCAATAGCCCTCCCGCGCCGCGCCCGCGGTCTCGGGTAGGGCGGCGTGCGCGTCCTTGCGCGCCTGCGCCTCGCGCGCGCGGCGGTAACGTCCGTCGCCCGCGGCCAGCAGCCCGCCCAGCGCCATCAGGATGCAGCCGGTCCAGATCCACGTCATGAAGGGCTTGACCTGGATGCGCACTGTCCAGGCGTTATCGGCCACGGGTTCGCCCAACGCCACAAACAGGTCGCGGGTAAAGCCGCTGTCGATGTCAGCCTGGCTGAGCGCCATGTCCTGCACGGTGTAGTGGCGCTTTTCCGGATACAGCGTCACCACGGGTTTGCCATCCCGCACCACTTGGAAAACGGCGCGCTGCGCGGTGTAGTTGGGGCCGGTGGCCGGCCCGATGCCGGCAAACGTGAACTGGTAGCCGCCGGCTTCCTGCGTGGCGCCCACGTCGACGCGAAGCTCGCGTTTGACCTCGTAGCCGTTGGCCAGCGTGACGCCCGCGATGAAGACGCCGATACCCGCATGCGCCAGCAGCATGCCGTACCACGAGCGCGGCTGGCGGGTCAGCCGCCGCAGCAACTCGCCGTCGCCATCGGTCAGGCGCTGCCAGGCATGCGCCCCGGCGCTGGCGACCGACCAGGCGGCCAGCCACAGGCCCAGCACGATCATCGGGGAACCAAAGCGCGAAGCGCCGGGCATCGCCAGCGGCACAAGCACCGCCGTCAGCACGCTGACCGCAAAGGCCACGCGCAGGCGCTTGCCCAGGTCGGGAAGCTCTGCCTGCTTCCAGCGGGCGACCGGCCCTACGCCCATCAGGAAAATCGCAGGCGTCATCAGCGGCACGAACACGGCTTCGAAGTAGGGCGGGCCGATGGAGATCTTGCCCCACTCCAGCACGTCCAGCACCACCGGATACAACGTGCCCAGCAGCACGGAACCCGCCGCGACCGTCAGCACGACGTTGTTGGACAGCAGCAGCGATTCGCGCGACAGCAGCGAAAAGCCGCCGCCCAGCCCGACCGTGGGCGCGCGCCAGGCGTACAGGGCGAGCGAACCACCCACTATCACCGTCATGAAGGCAAGGATGTACAAGCCGCGCCCGGGATCCACGGCGAAGGCGTGGACCGAGGTCAGCACGCCCGAGCGGACCAGGAATGTGCCCAGGATGCTGAGCGAAAAGGTGCAGATGGCCAGCAGCACCGTCCAGCTGCGGAAGGCGCCGCGCCGCTCGGTGACGATCAGCGAATGAATCAGCGCGGTGCCTGCCAGCCACGGCATGAAGGAGGCGTTCTCGACCGGATCCCAGAACCACCAGCCGCCCCAGCCCAGCACGTAGTACGCCCATGCGCTGCCCAGCAGGATGCCGATGGTCAGGAACGTCCACGCGGCCAGCGTCCACGGCCGCACCCAGCGCGCCCACATCGCGTCCAGCTCGCCCGACAGCAACGCCGCGATGGCAAAGGCGAACGCCACCGAAAAGCCGACGTAACCCATGTACAGCATGGGCGGATGCACGATCATGCCTGGGTCCTGCAACAGCGGGTTCAGGTCGCGGCCGGCCATCGCGGCCGGAATCAGGCGCTCAAAGGGATTGGACAGGAACAGCATGAACAGCAGCAGGCCGACGCTGATCCAGCCCATCACCGCCAGCACGCGGCCCACGAAAGCCAAAGGCAGCCGCTTGCTGCACAGCGCCACCGCCAGCGTCCACGCCGTCAGCAGGAGCTGCCACAGCAGCAGCGACCCTTCATGCCCGCCCCAGACGGCCGCGAAACGGTAGCCGGCCGGCAGGTCGGCGTGGGAATTCGCGGCCACGTACAGGACCGAAAAGTCGTTGTGCACGAAGGCCCACGCCAGGCAGGCGAAGGCGAGCGTCGTCAGACCGAATTGCCCGATGGCCGCAGGCCGCGCCACGCGCAGTCCCGCCTGCCAGCCAGTGGCTGCGCCGATGAGCGGCAGGACGCCCTGCGCCAGCGCCATCAGCAGCGCAAGGATGAGGGCGAAGAGGCCGATTTCCGGGATCATTGCGCTTCTGCCTGCAGGGTGGCGGGGGCTCGTTGCTCCGCCTTCTTGATCGCGTCGGCGGCTTCGGGCGGCATGTAGTTTTCGTCGTGCTTGGCCAACACTTCGGTGGCGCGGAACACGCCGTCCGCGCCCATCTTGCCGGCCACCACCACGCCCTTGCCCTCGCGGAACAGGTCCGGCAGCAAGCCCTGATAGGTGACGGGCACGGCGTGGGCGGTGTCGGTCACGGCAAAGCGCAGCGTCAGGCCGTCGGCCTCCCGTTGCAGCGAGCCTTGTTCGACCAGGCCCCCGACGCGATAGCTGCCGCTGGCGGGCGCCTCGTGCGCGATGACCTGCGTCGGGCTGAAGAAGAACACCAGATTCGATTGCAGGGCGTTGAGCACCAGCGCGGTGGCCAGGCCCAGCAGGGCAAGGCCGCCCACGATGGCGAACGCGCGGCGTTTGCGCGGGCTCATCGGCGCGTCCTTCCTGCGTGACGCGCGGAACTGGCAACATCCTCCTGCCGCTGGCCGCTTCGACGCGCGCGCCGCCACAGCGCCAGCACTTCCCACGCCATCACCGCGAACGTGACGCCGTAGGCGCCCAGGATGTACGGTCCATGGCCTTGTAGCGAAAAGAGGGTGTCCCAGCTCATGGCGCCTCCGTCCGGGCGCCGCTTGCCGATGCGCCCGGCTGTCCGCCGTCCATCTGTCCGGCGATCTTCTGAATGGCGCCCGGCTCGCGCGTTGCAATGATCCCGCGCACGCGCGCCAGCGCGACCGCTGCGCTGTACAGCCAGAACGCCGCCACCATCAGCAGCATCGCGGTCACCATGATGCGCGCCATGCTCGGGGCGGTTGTCAGATTGATCGACGCGCCCTGATGAAGCGTGCTCCACCACTGCACCGAGAAATAGATGATCGGCACATTGACCACGCCCGCCAGCAGCAGGATCGCGCCGCCCCGGTCCGCGCGCTGCGTATCGTCGGTGGCGGCCTGCAGCGCCATGAAGCCCAGGTACAGGAACAGCAGGATCAGCTCGGACGTGAGCCGCGCGTCCCAGACCCACCACGTGCCCCACGTCGGCTTGCCCCACAGCGCGCCCGTCCACAGCGTCAGGAACGTGAAGATTGCGCCGGTGGGCGCCAGCGCGCGCATCATCATGAACGACAGGCGGGTGTTGAAGATGAGCCCCAGCGCCGCATAGCCCGCCATCACCAGGTACAGGAACATCGACATCCAGGCCGCGGCCACGTGGATGAACAGGATGCGATAGACCTCGCCCTGCTGGCTGTCGACAGGCGCGACCACCAGCCCGGTATACAGCCCGGCCGCCGCCAGCAGCGCGGCGCCCACGGCAAAAAACGGAATCATGCGCCCGGCCAGCGGGTAGAACAGCGCCGGCGACGCGTAGCGCATCCAGCTGGATCGCGCGGGGGCGGCGCGAGGGGAGTCGAAGGTGGAGGGATTGTGCATGGATACCTCAGTCCAGCGCCACGCGCAGCGCCGCCGACGCGCTCCAGGGGCAAAGCAGGATCGCCAGGCACAGGCCGGCGCCCAGCAGCGAAAGCTGCGGCCCCGCGCCCAGGCCGGCATGCGTGGCCGACACGGCGCCCGCGCCGAAGATCAGCACCGGCACGTACAGCGGCAGCACCACCAGCGGCAGCAGTGCGCCGCCGCGCAGGCCCAGCGTCAGCGCCGCGCCCAGGCCGCCCACCAACGCCAGCGTCGGCGTGCCCAGCAGCAGGGACAGCACCAGGATGCCGATGGCGTGCGGCGACAGGCCAAACTGCAGCGCCAGCACCGGGCTGGCAAGAATCAGCGGCACGCAGGTGCTGAACCAGTGCGCGCCCAGCTTCACGCCCACCAGCAGCGGCAGCGGATGCGGCGACACCAGCAGTTGCTCCAGCGCGCCGTTGTCGTAGTCCTGCGCGAAGGGACGATGCAGGCTCAGCAAAATGCCAAGCAGGGCGCAAACCCACAAGACCCCCGGCCCGATCGCCAGCAGCAGCACGGGATCGGGACCCACCGCCAGCGGAAACAGCGAACCCGTGACGATGAAGAACAGCGTCGCGCCCAGCGTGTCCGCCGGTCGACGCCAGGCCAGCCGGACTTCACGCAATGCCAACTGAGACAGCGTTGCCAGCATCCGCGTAGTCATCCATGTTCAGGGTTTGTGTGTGATGGGCAGGCGTGCCGGGCGCGCGGTGCGAGGCGACGACAGCGGCGCCGCCCGCGGCCAGATGCGCGCGAAGCGCCTGCGCCAGGTGTTCCAGGCTGGCCGCGTCCAGGCCCGCGTCGGGCTCGTCCAGCAGCCACAGCGGCTTGGCGCCCAGCACCAGGGCGGCCAGCGCCAGCCGGCGGCCCTGGCCCTGCGACAGGCGCGCGGCGGGCGTGTGCAGGCAGGCGCCCAGGCGCCAGTCGTCAAGGCAGGCGGCGATCGCGTCGTCGCGCCGCGGCGTGCCGGCCACGTGCAGGCTGCACCGCAGGTTCTCCAGCGCGGTCAGGTCGCCCGACAGGCCGTTGCCATGCCCCAGATACGCCGTGCGCGCAAAGTGCGCCGACGGATCACGGCGGATGTCGCCAGCCGGGTCGAAGATGCCGCCGTCCAAAGGACGCAGCAGGCCGGCCAGCATGCGCAAGAGGCTGGTCTTGCCGCTGCCGTTGGCGCCTTGCACGTTCAATAGCTGCCCAGCGTGCAGATCAAAATCCAGCGCGCCGGGGCCGCCGCGCCGGCTGACCAGTCCGCGCGCGCTCAGCACCGGCAGCGGCGCGTCAGCGGGCCGCATTGGCCACCTCGTTGGACGCCCTGGCCGGCGGCGTCGCTTCGGAGGTCTGGCCAGGCGGAATGTGCGGCAGCGTATGGGCGATGCCCTTGTGGCAGTCGATGCAGGTCTTGGACCGGTCCGCGAGATAGGTCGAGTGCATGTTCTGCGCCCGCACGCTCTGGCGGGTGAAGTCCATGTATTCGTAGTTGTGGCAGTTGCGGCATTCCAGCGAGTCGTTCGCCTTGAAGCGCGCCCATTCGTGCTGCGCCAGTTCCAGCCGCTTGTCGACGAACTTCTCGCGCGTGTCGATGGTGCCGAAGATCTTGCCCCAGACCTCCTTGGACGCCTGCATCTTGCGGGCGATCTTGTCGGTCCAGTTGTGCGGAACGTGGCAGTCCGAGCACAGCGCCCGCACGCCGGAACGATTGGTGAAGTGGATCGTGCCCTTCAGCTCCGAGTACACGTTGTCGCGCATTTCATGGCAGCCGGTGCAGAACTTCTCGGTGTTCGTCAGTTCCATGGCGGTGTTGAACGCGCCCCAGAACAGGATGCCGCCGATGAACCCGCCCACCGTCAGAAAGCCCAGGCTGAAGTGCACGCTGGGCCGGCGGATGATGTTCCAGTAACGCTTGATGAGCTTGACCATGACGGGCTCCTGTCCCTTACTTCTTGTCGGGCGCCGGAGCAGAGAGGCGCTTGAGGATCACGTCGATGTCCTGGAAATTGTTCGGGACCAGCGGCTTGGCCTCCGTTTGCGGCACGTGGCATTGCAGACAGAAGTACCGGCGCGGGGACACTTCGGCCAGCACGTTGCTGTCGCGGTCCATGTAGTGCGTCACGCTCAGCGGCACCGCCTGCGTCTGCTCGGTGTTCACGCGGGCGTGACAGGCCAGGCAGCGGTTGAAGTTCTTGTCGATCTGGTAGCCGTCGATCTTGTGCGGAATGGTGGGCGGCTGCATCGAGTACGTGCGCATCCGCCGCACGTCGCGGTTCTCGACCGGGGGCATCAGCGGCGGCGTGGCCGACTCGGTCAGGGGCGTCGGGCCCCGCATGGGATCGATCATCGGATCGGTCGGCGCGGCCCAGGCGTTGGCGCCGATCAGAAAGACCAGGGCGATCGAAGTGGCGCGAATGTTCATGAGCGTCTCCGTCGGGCCGTCAAGCCTTGGTGATCTTGACCGCGCACTTCTTGAAGTCGGTCTGGAACGAGATCGGATCGGTGGCGTCGAGCGTGACCTTGTTGATCAGTTGGCCGGCATCGAACCAGGGCACGAACACCAGGCCGCGCGGCGGCTTGTTGCGTCCGCGCGTTTCCAGCCGGGTCTGCATCTTGCCGCGCCGCGACGCAATCTCCACCAGTACGCCGCGCCGCAGGCCCATGGCCTGCGCGTCGTCCGGGTGCATGAAGCACACCGCATCGGGAAAGGCTCGGTATAGCTCCGGCACGCGCCGCGTCATCGACCCCGAATGCCAATGCTCCAGCACGCGGCCGGTCGACAGCCAGAAGGGGTATTCCTCGTCCGGCACCTCGGGGGGCGGCTCATAGGGCAGGGCATAGATGTTGGCCTTGCCGTCGGGGTTGCCATAGAAGTTGAAGCCGGAGCCCACCTTCACGTACGGATCCGCCTTTTCGCGATAGCGCCAGCGCGTCTCGACCCCGTCCACCACGGGCCAGCGCAGGCCGCGCACCTGGTGATAGGTGTCAAACGGCGCCAGGTCGTGGCCATGGCCGCGGCCGAATTCCGCATATTCCTCGAACAGGCCCTTCTGCACGTAGAAGCCGAACGCCTTGGCCTCGTCGTTGGCGTATTCCGGATCCAGTTCCGTGTTCGGAAACTTGTTGACCTTGCCGTTTTCGTACAGCACCTGAAAGAGCGTCTTGCCCCGAAGTTCGGGCTTTTTGGCCAGCAGGTCCGCGGGCCAGACTTCGTCGGTCGTGAAGCGCTTGGAAAACTCCATCAGTTGCCACAGGTCCGACCGCGCGCCGCTGGGCGCGTTGACCAGCTGGTGCCAGAACTGGGTGCGGCGCTCGGCGTTGCCGTAGGCGCCTTCCTTTTCGACCCACATCGCTGTAGGCAGCACCAGATCGGCCGAGATCGTGGTGACCGTCGGGTAGGCGTCGGACACCACGATGAAGTTCGCCGGATTGCGGTAGCCGGGATACCCTTCGTTCAACATGTTGGCCGCGGCCTGCATGTTGTTGTTGACCATCACCCAGTAGGCGTTGATGGTGCCGTCCTTCAGCATCCGGTTCTGCAAGACCGCGTGCGCGCCCACCTTTTCAGGGATGGTGCCGTCGGGCAGCCCCCAGACCTCTTCGGCGCGCGCCCGGTGCTTCGGGTTGGTCACGACCAGGTCCGCGGGCAGGCGATGCGAGAACGTGCCTACTTCGCGCGCGGTGCCGCAGGCGGACGGCTGGCCCGTCAACGAGAACGGGCTGTTGCCCGGCGTGGAAATCTTGCCCGTCAGCAAATGGATGTTGTAGACCAGATTATTCGCCCACACGCCGCGCGTGTGCTGGTTGAACCCCATGGTCCAGAACGACATGACACGGATCTTCGGATCGGCGTACAGCTCGGCCAGCGCTTCCAGATTCCGCTTGGGCACGCCGGTCAGCTTGGCGGTGTAGTCCAGGTCGTACTTGGAGACGAACTTCGCGTATTCGTCGTAAGTGATCGGGCGCGAGCCGCCGGCGTTGTTGGCGTTCTTGGCGGCCTTTTGCAGCGGGTGCTCGGGACGCAGACCGTAGCCGATGTCGGTGTTGCCTTCCAGGAACCGCGTGTGTTCGTCGACGAATTCCCGGTTGACGCGCTTGGTCTTGATGATGTGGTTGGCGATGTAGTTCAGGATCGCCAGGTCGGTCTGCGGCGTGAAGGTCAAAGAGATGTCGGCCAGTTCATACGACCGGTTCTCGAACGTGGACAGCACCACCACCTTGGTATTGGGCTTGCTCAACCGCCTGTCGGTCACCCGCGTCCACAGGATGGGGTGCATTTCCGCCATGTTCGCGCCCCACAGCACGAAGGCGTCGGCGTTTTCGATGTCGTCGTAGCAGCCCATGGGCTCGTCGGCGCCAAAGGTGCGGATGAAGCCTACCGCCGCCGACGCCATGCAGTGGCGCGCGTTCGGATCGAGGTTGTTGGTGCGAAACCCCGCCTTCATCAGCTTGAGCGCCGCGTAGCCTTCCCAGATCGTCCACTGGCCCGAGCCGAACATGCCGACGGCTTCCGGGCCCTTGTCCTTGAGCACGCGCTTGAACTGTTCGGCCATGACGTCGAACGCCTGGTCCCACGACACCGGCGCCAGCTCGCCATCCTTGGCGTACTTGCCGTCCTTCATGCGCAGCAGCGGCGTCGTCAGCCGATCGTTGCCGTACATGATCTTGGACAGGAAATAGCCCTTGACGCAGTTCAGGCCGCGGTTGACCTCGGCGTTGAAGTCGCCGTGCGTCGCCACGACCTGGTTGTCCTTCACCGCGACGTTCACGCCGCAGCCGGTCCCGCAGAACCTACAGGGCGCCTTGGACCACTTCAGCTTGGCGGCTTCCGAATCCGTCACGATGTTCTGCGTGTAGCCCACGATGGGGATGCCGGCTACCGTGGCGGCAGCGGCGGCGGCAGATTGCTTGATGAACTCTCTACGAGCCATGGACATCGTCAATCTCCTCATTCATCGCGGCAAGCGTGTCGGAATGCTGATAGACCAGCGCCGACGCCAGCACGCCGTCCAGCCGCTGGATCTGCGCTATCTGCGCAAGCATGTCTTCGGTAGAGGGGGCTTCCAGGGTGACGACCAGCTTGCCGGTCTCGGAAGCGCCGTGGATTTCCGCGCCGCCGATCGCGAGGATCGCGCCGCGCACGCCCGCCAGCCGGCGCGGGGCGGCATGCACCACCATGCTCGCGATGTGCAGCTCGGGCGCCGCGCTACAGGGCGCGGAGGCGGGCTGATGGGGGGGAATGGGGGGGCGGAGGCTTTGCATCAGCTTCCCGGGGGGCCTGCGAACATCTGGTAGATCCAGACCGCAAAACCGTACCCGGCCACGATGATCACTGCCAACACCGGGGCCATGACTGCCGTCAGGAATAGGAAACTTCGCAGTTCCTGGGCTTTTGTGTAGCCATCGGATTCGTCTTGCACACACCACCTCGCAGCAGAAACTTGTGGGGGTATTGCGTTAAACGTACAGATGCGAAAGTTTGTAGCAGATACGCTTGCGCGGCGTCAATGTTGCAACACAGCGAAATAATGTCGGAGAGATTACAGAGCCGGGGAAAGGGGGCGCGTGCGATCACCGGCAGGGGGCGATCGAAAGCGGGGTATCCGGCGGCCCCCAGTCGATTGTGCGGATAAGCTGACAACGGTTAAATCCGCAGCCAGTTGACCGGCAGCCGGAATAACCGGTTGCGGATTAGCCGGCTGCGATTTGCTTGCACCGCGTCAATCGTTAGCGCATCAACCGATCGCGCCGTAGATACACCGCGCGTCCGCCGCCGTCGCCAGCGGCCGGCCCAGCGCCCGCGCGCCTTGCGCGGCCTGGGCGACCAGCGCCGCGTTGTCCGGCGCCACCGACCCGTCGCGCAGCTTCAGATTGTTTTCAAACCCGACTCGCATATGGCCTCCAAAGGCCGCCGCGGTCGTAACGCAGGCGTTTTCCTCGGGACCGAAGGCGCAGATCGCCCAGGGCAACGAATGGTCGTAAGCGGCCAGGAACGGCAGCAGGTCGTAGGCCGACGACGTCTGTCCCGCGCTGTAGCGGCCCAGCACGAACAGCACCGACCATGCGCCCGGCGGCACCAGTCCGCGCGCGCGCAGCGACAGCCAGCGGCGCACGTCGGCGTCGTCGTACAGGATGATCTGCGTCATGACGCGTCGGTCGGCCAGCCACGCCAGGAAGGCGGCCAGCTCCGATTCCGGAATGCCGGGCACGGCGATTTCGCGCAGGCCGATGGAGACGGCTTCGGGCTGCAATTCGCGCACCATCGCAATCTGCTCGGCGGCCTGATAGACGCCCGCCGCCTCGCTCGTCACCTGCACCAGCAGTTCGTCGCCGACGGCGCGCTGCACCGCCGCGAGCGCGTCGCGATAGGCCTGCGCATCCAGCAGATGGCTGCCGTCGGGCTTTCGGACGTGCATGTGCATCATCGCGGCGCCGGCGTCCAGGCATGCCCGGGCCTCGGCGGCCAGCGCGTCTGCGGTCAGCGGCACGGCGGGGTGGTCGGCAGCCTTCTTGTACGCGCCGTTGGGCGCGACGGTGATGATGACGGGCGAGTCGGCCAACGCGGCGCGGGGGAGGGCCGGAGCGGTGGCTGATGCAGAGGTGGCCATGGTAGCGGGTGCGCAAGCAGGCACGGAGTGGGTTGCAGGCGAATTCAAGGCTTGATCTCCGGCAGTTCGGGAGCGATCAGGTCCAGGCCGGCGCGCAGCAGCCGGTCGTAACGGGCGCGCTCTGCGGTAATAGTCTCGGGCGTCCAGGCATAAAAACCTTCGCCTGCCTTCATGCCATGCCGGCCGTCCGCGGCGCGTTCGGTCAGACAGCGCGCCGGATGGTCGGCGTTGCAGAACGTGGGATACATGGTTGCGCCGGCCGCCGCGTGCACGTCGATGCCCGCGTGATCGCGCTGCATCACGGGACCCGCCGCCAGGAACCGGAAACCAAATCCGAACCGCACGGCGGCGTCCACGTCCTCGGGCGACGCGATGCCGCGGTCGATGAGGTCGAAGGCTTCGCGCGACAGCGCGTGCTGCAGGCGGTTCGCCAGAAAGCCCGGCAGATCCTGCTTCACCTTGACCGGCACGCTGCCGCAGCGCCGCATGAAGTCGATCAGCGAATCCGCGCAGGCCTCGTCGCTGGCTTCGCCCAGCACCACTTCCACGAGCGGCACGAGGTGCGCCGGCATGAAGAAGTGCAGGCCCAGCATGCGGCCGCGCGTGTCCAGCCCCTGGCTGATCGCGCTGATCGGGAAGCTGGAACTGTTGCTGGCCAGAATGGCATCGGGCCGCGTGCGCCGCGCCAGGTCCGCAAAGAGCGCCTGCTTGATGTCCAGGCGCTCGGGAATGCACTCGATCACCAGATCCACCGTGGACCAGTCCACCTCGTCCAGCGACGGCGCGGTGGCCAGCAGGGCGGCGTTTGACTCGCGCCCGATGGTCTTCAGGTTTTCCGCCACGCGCGCCGGCAGACCGGCCGCGCGCTCGGCATTCGATTCGATCACCGTCGTGCGGCACGCCGCGCGCGTCAACACGACGGCGACATCCGCACCCATCGTGCCGCCGCCCACCACCACCGCATGCGCCGCGCCCGGATTGGGCAGCGCGTTCGTGTCTTTCTGCATGCTGTTCTCCTGATTCTGAAATCACGCTTGGGCGCGAGTGTAGAGAAGGGCGGTTGATTGATGAATCAGAATTTTTGAATAGAATGATCGGTCAATCAGATCAATAGGCCGGGGACAAAACATGCAGATCAACCTGTCGATGCGGGATATCGACACCACGCTGGTGCTGGGCCGAACGCTCAACTTCCGCCAGGCCGCGGGGCAGCTGCATCTGTCGCAATCCGCGCTGTCCACCCAGATCCAGCGCATCGAGGACGCGCTCGGCGTGCGCCTGTTCGACCGCACCACGCGCACGGTGCGGCTGACGGCGGCGGGCGAGGTCTTCCTGCAACAGGCCGCGACCCTGCAGGCGGCATTCCGCGATGCCATCGCCGCGGTCGGCAGCATCTCCAGCGCGGAACAGGGGCAGGTGTCGGTGGCGGCGTTGCCATCGCTGGCAGCACGGCTGCTGCCGCGCGTGCTGATGACGTACCGCCAGGCGCACCCAAATGTGGCGCTCAAGGTTCGCGACACGCTCTCCGGTCCGGCCTTCGACCTGGTGCGCGCGGGCGAGGTGGACTTTGCGCTGACCGCCGCCGACCCGCAGCACGCCGACCTGCACTATGTGCCGCTGATGTCCGACAGCTTCATCTTGCTGATTCCGGAGGCACATCCGCTGGCGCGGGCCAAAGGGCCGCTGCGCTGGGCCGACACGGCTGGAGCGGAACATGTATCCATGGTGCATCCAAGCAGCGTGCGCCAATACACGGAATGGGCCTTTCTGCAGAACCGCATCCGCTTCGCACCCGCATTCGAGGCCGAGCACCTGACCACCATCGTGGCGATGGTCGAATGCGGGTTTGGCGTCGCGGCGTTGCCGGAAATCGCCGCAGGCGCGGTGGCGCAGACCGGCATCGTGCAGCGGCGGCTGACAGCGCCGGTGGCCGAGCGCTCGATTGGGTTGGTGACGGCCCGCCACCGCAGCTTGTCGCCGGCTGCGGTGGCGCTGGTGCAGACGTTGAGGGAATACGTGGCGGCGCAGCCGCGGCAATAAAAAAGCCGGCCTCATGGCTGAGGCCGGCTCTGCGGCATGAAGGCGATTCGCGGCGTCGGCCGTGAACCGCTGCAGGCCCGTTGGATCAAAAGTCAATCTGCGCCGACAACAAGAACGTACGCGGCGCAGCAACCGTCGCGTACGAGCCGCTGGCCAGCCAGAAGTCCTTGTTGAACAGGTTCTCGATGTTTGCGCGGAACACCACGGAGCGGCCCAGGATCTCGGTGTTGTAGCGCGCGCCGATGTCGTAGCGCGTCCACGAGGGCAGGGTCAGCGTGTTGGCCGCGTTGAAGTACATCGACGACGTGTGGATCACGCGGGCGTTCAGGCTCAGGCCGCGGACCCACGGCGTGTCCCAGTCCACCCCCAGGTTGAAGGTGTTCTTCGGCACGCCGTTGGCGTCGTTGCCGTCGTTCACGCCGCCTGCGGTCTGCTTGAGCGTGGCGTCGTAGAACGTGGCGCTGGCCATCATGCGCAGGCCCGGCATGGCTTCGCCGAAGGCGGCCAGTTCCAGGCCGCGATTGCGTTGTTCGCCGTCGAAACTGTAGATGCGCGTGTCGGGATCGGTCATCGAGTTCGGGCGCGTGATCTGGAACACCGAGGCGCTGGTGATGATCTTGCCCCAGTCGACCTTGACGCCCGCTTCATACTGCTTGGACTTGTACGGTGCGAAGACCTGGCCGGCGTTGGCGGCGGTGGCCGGCGCGATGCCGCCGCGCGTCAGGCCGGACGTGAAGTTGCCGTACAGCGAGACGTTGGAGATCGGCTTGAACACGATGCCTGCGACCGGCGAGATCGCGCTTTCGTCGTAGGAGCCAGTGCGCGCGCCGGTGGTGGCCGAGTAGTTGTCGAGCACGACGCGCTGGTTGCGCATGCCGCCGGTGATCAGCAGGGTGTCGCCGGCGAAGGACAGGGTGTCGGTCAGCGTGTAGCTGGTCAGCTCGGTCTTGGATGCCTTTTGCGGCGCGCCGCGGTCGGCGGTGACGGGCGGTAGCGGGGCGGGCCGGAAGATGCTGGACGGCACGCCAGGACCGGAGGAGGTGACGTAGGCGTTGCCGGACTCCTGGTCCAGGCGCGTGGCCGACAGGTTCACGGTGTGGCCGATGCCCCAGGTATCGAAGCGGGCGCGCAGACCGATGTCGCCCGTCCACGTGCGCGAGTACGAATCGTAATAGGCGTTGGACACCGTGAAATTGCCCTGCGCGTCTGCGGGACCCGACGGGAAGGTCTGCTCGGCAGTGCCGTAGCGGTAGCCGGTGGCGCCGTAGACCATCAGGTGGTCATTGATGTCGTACTCGAGGCGGGTGGCCACGGTCGAATCGTTCAGCGTGAGCTCGGTGCCGGGGTAGAAATTGCGATGGCCCGAGGGCGGGGAGGGCAGCGAAGTCACATTCGACTGAAAGCCGATCTGCGGACGGAAGTTGTCGATGTTCTCGTGCTGGGTGTAGGCGTCCAGCGACCAGCGCAGCTTGGTGCCGCGGTAGTCCAGCGCCAACGCGCCCACGCCTTGTTCCTGCCTGCCGTCGTCGATGTTGGTGTCGCCGTTGCTGTAGACGCCGTTGACGCGGATGCCCCATTCGTTGTTGTCGCCAAAGCGCCGGCCCATGTCGAGCTGGCCGCCCAGTTGCGATTTGCTTTGGTAGGTGGTGGTCAGGCGAGTCAGGGGCTCGTCGCCGGCGCGCTTGGTGACGATGTTGATGCCGCCCCCGATGCTGCCGTTGGGGCCGATGCCGTTCATCAGCGTGCCGGGGCCTTTCAGGACTTCGACGCGCTCCATCATGGCGGCGGGCATGCGGCTGGCGGATGCCAGGCCGTAAAGGCCGTTCAGGCCGACGTCGCCGGCAGCCACGGAGTAGCCGCGGATCTGGAACTCGTCGGAAAAGCCGCCGCTGGAGGTGGTGGTGCGCACCGAGGATTCGCTGATGACGATGTCGGCCAGCGTGCGCGCCTGCTGGTTCTCGATCATCTGCGCGGTGTAGTTGGTGGTGCTGAACGGCACGTCCATGACGTCGCCCGTGCCCAGCACGCCCAGGCCGCCGCCGCGCGCCACCTGACCTCCCGCGAACGGCGCGGGCAGGTGGGGGTCGGCGGCGGAAGCGGTCACCGTCACGGCGGGCAGGTTGGTGGTGGCGATGCCCGCGTTGGCGGGGCGGTCCAGGACGTAGCTGCCGTTCGACTGCGGCAGCACGCGGATGCCGGTGCCGGCCAGCAGGGCGTCCAGACCGCCCCGCACGCCGTAGGTGCCGCGCAGCCCGTTGCTTTGCAGGCCGACCGTCACTTCGGGCCGGAACGACAGCACGATGCCGGCTTCGCGTCCGTAGCGGCCCAGCGCGTCCTCCAGCGTTCCCGCGGGGATGTCGAAGCTGCGGGTGGCGGCGGCCTGCGCGTGGGCGGCGGTGGGGATGGCCAGCGCGGGCGCCGCGAGCAGCGTGGCGGTGGCGATGCGGCCCGCCAGGCGCGCCGTGGCCGCGCGTCGCAGGAAACGGGAGGACTGGCGCTTGGGCGCCCGGACGTGATTCATGAACTGGCCTTTCAGAGAGGTGAGGTTGCTGTGTGCTCACCTGCCTTGACCCGCCAGATCGCAAAACGGATCAACTATTTTGTAACGGCGGTGCGGGACGTGCCGGGCCGGGGCCGGCGATGAGGTGCAGCCGGCGTCCGCGCCAGAGCCGCGTCTCGGTTTCGACGCGGACATCCAGCGTGGCGCTGAGCGCGGCCAGCACCTTGTCCACGTTGCTGACAGGAAACGAGCCTGACAGCCGGAGGTCCGAGACGGCGGGGTCGCAGCTGATCGTGTCGCGGCTATACCGTCCCAGCTCGGCGACGAAGTCGGCCAGTCGCATGCCGCGGGCCACGATGAACCCGTCCTTCCAGGCGATCTGGTTTTCCTCTGCGGTGGCGGGCTGCGCGATGCCCCGCGCGGAGTAGTTGGCGCGCAATCCCGCCTGCAATGTCAAGCCGTGCTCGGCATCGTCACGCGGCCGGATCTGGACAGCGCCTTGGAAAACGCTGACTTCCGTCGAGCCATCCAGCAGCCGTACGGCGTACTCGGTGCCGAGCGCGCGCGCGGTGCCGTGGGCGGTTTCAACGCAGAACGGCCGGTTCGGCGTACCCGATTCGTGGGCCGTCGCGATCAGGATCTCGCCCGCGATGAGCGTCACGCGCCGGCGGTCGGTGGTGTAGTGCACGTCGATGGCGCTGTCCGTGTTCAACACCAGGCGGGTGCCGTCCGGCAGCGTAACGTTGCGGCGTTCGCCAATGGCGGTGCGATGGTCCGACGTCCAGCTGCGCCACGGCGTGATCTGCCCCACGCCCCACGCCGCGCCGCTCGCGATGGCCAGCGCGCTCATGGTTTTCAAGGCGCGGCGGCGCTGGGCGGAAGCAGGTGCGGCCAGCGCTGCCTTCGCGATGGCTGCGTTGGCGGGTCCGGCCAGCGGCCGCAGCGTGCCCTGCACGGATTCAATGCGCAGCCACGCGCGCTCGTGGTCCGGGTGCGCAGCGCGCCAGGAGGCCCATTCGCGCACCGTTTCCGGCGCGACGGGTTCGTCTTGCAGTTCCACCAGCCATTCCAGCGCGCGCTGCGCGACGGCGGGCGGCAGGGTGGCGGCGTCGCGCGTGTTTCCGTACCAGGACGAGGCGGACATGCGCCGGCTCATCCCGTGAAGGAAAGATCGGCAAAGCAGCAGCGCTGCAAGGCCTTGACGAGGTAGCGCTTGACGGTGGGGATCGAGATTCCCAACGCGTCGGCCACCTGGGCGTGGGTGTGACCTTCAAGCTGCGACAACAGAAAGGCCTGCCGCACGAGGGCGGGCAGGCCGTCCAGCAGGCGGTCCAGCTCCAGCAAGGTTTCCAGCACGATGGCCCGGTCTTCGGGCGACCAGTGCACCGCTTGCGGCGCCTGGGCCAGCGCGTCCAGGTACGCGCGTTCGAGCTTTTCGCGGCGCCAATGGTTGGACACCAGATGCTGCGCCACGGTGGTCAGAAACGCGCGCGGTTCCGTGAGCGTGGCGGGAATGCGTTCGCTGCTCAGGAGGCGGATGAAGGTGTCGTGCGCCAGGTCTTCGGCCTGATCTGCATTGCCCAGGCGGCGTCGCAACCAGCCCCTCAGCCAGGAGTGATGATCGCTATAAAGTGTTTCGATGGAGGAGGGGAAGGCGCATCCCGGCGTACTCAAGATCCAACCTTTTGGTCTAGCCGCCGGCGCCTCGCAGTGGGAGGCGGGACAACTGCACATGCGAATTTCTGGAAATAGTAATTGTTATTATTACCGATTCCAGGCACGGCTTGTCAAATTGTTGCCGAGCGCGCACGGCCGGGCGTTGCCCGGAAACGTCAGACGTAAGTGGCGAGGCGGGGCGGTCGGATGTGAGCGTTTGGACGGCGAGCCGTTACACGCGAGCGGTTAGACCGACGCGGAAGGCGCCAGATAGGTGCCCTGCGTCTGCGCATACGCCTGTTGCGACGCCAGATAGGCATCACGCGACGGAATCAGGTGATCACGGCACACCACCATCAGCGCGTCGCGGTCGCCGTCGCGCAGCGCCTGGATCATCGTCCAGTGTTCCTGGCGCGCGCGTTCGCGGTGCCCGGCCGTCACCAGCGAGCCGAAGCGGATCGGGTGGGTGCGGCGCGCGTATTCCTCGATGGCCTGTCCCAGCACCGCGTTGTCCAAGAGCCCAACGAATTCACGATGAAAGCGCTGGTTGCTGCGGAACACGCGGCGCGCGTCGCCGGCCGCGACAGCCGCATCGTGTTCGCGCTGCACCGCCACCAGCGCGGCCAGCCGCGCCTCGGACACGGGCAGCGGCATCTGGCGGGCGGCGTGCACTTCCAGCACTTCACGCAAGGCATAGAGCTCCATCACCTCGCGCACGGAAAACGCGCGCACCACCGCGCCGATGTTGCGCTTTTTCTCGACCACGCCCAGCAGTTCCAGGTCGACCAGCACCTGGCGCACCGCGTGCCGCTTCATGCCGAAGCGCGCCATCAGCTCGTCCTCGGTCAGGCGTTCGCGCGGATGCAGCCGGCCGAAGACGATGTCTTCTTCCAGCGTGGCCACCGCTGCCTGGACGGCGTCGGGGGCGGGTTCCTGCAAGGCGGCGGGCGTGATGGCGTTCATGGCAAAAGGCGGGGTTACTTCTTGGGGACCGTGTCGTTCGTGACACCGGCGCGCAGGAAGTCGAAGTCGACGCCCTGATCGGCCTGCGTCACCGACTGCAGGAACAGCTTGCGGTAGCCGCGGTCGGCGGTGGGGCGCGTGATGGGATTGGCGGCGGTGCGGCGCGCAAGCTCGGCGTCATCGACCAGCAGCGCGATCTCGCGCCGGGCCACCGACAGGCGGATGCGGTCACCGTTCTGCACATAGGCCAGCGGACCGCCGATGGCGGATTCGGGCGTGACGTGCAGCACGATGGTGCCGGCCGCGGTGCCGCTCATGCGGCCGTCCGAGATCCGGACCATGTCCTTGACGCCTGCGCGCGCCAGCTTCTTGGGAATGGGCATGTAGCCGGCTTCGGGCATGCCGGGCGCGCCGGTGGGGCCGATGCGCTTGAGCACCAGGATGTCGTCGGCGGTCACGTCCAGCGCGTCGTCGTCTATGCGGCGCGCCATGTCTTCGGCGTCCTCGAACACGACGGCGCGGCCTTCGTGCTCCATCAGCTTGGGATTGGCGGCCGATTGCTTGATGATGGCGCCGCCGGGCGCGAGGTTGCCGCGCAGCACCGCCAAGCCGCCCACCGGATAGATGGGGGCGGCGGCCGTGCGGATGACGTCCTGCTTGAAGGGCGGCGGGGCGTCGTCCAGTTCTTCGCCGAGCGTGCGGCCGGACACGGTGAGGACGTCCAGATGCAGGAACGGGCGCAGCTCGCGCAGCAGCGCGGGCATGCCGCCCGCGTCGTGGAAGTCTTCCATATAGTGCTGGCCCGACGGCTTCAGGTCGACCAGCACGGGCGTCTCGCGGCTGATGCGGTCCAGGCCGGCCAGGTCGATGTTGATGCCCAGACGGCCGGCGATGGCGGTCAGGTGGACGATGCCGTTGGTCGACCCGCCGATGGCGAGCAGCACGCGCAGCGCGTTTTCGATGGACTTGCCGTTCAGGATGCGGTCCGGGGTCAGGCGCGAGGCCGCCATGGCGACGGCCGTGGCGCCGGTGTGTTCAGCCACGCGGACGCGGTCTGCGGTGACGGCCGGGGCGGACGCGCCGCCCGACACCATCATGCCCAGCGCCTCGGTAATGCAGGCCATGGTGCTGGCCGTGCCCATGACGGAACAGGTGCCGACACTGGCAACCAGCTGGTTGTTCACGTCGGCGATCTCGACGGCGTCGATCTCTTCGGCGCGGTAGCGGCCCCAGTAGCGGCGGCAGTCGGTGCAGGCGCCCACGCGTTCGCCGCGGTGCGAGCCGGTCAGCATCGACCCGGTGACGAGCTGGATGGCGGGCACGCCGGCCGAGGCGGCGCCCATCAGTTGTGCGGGCACGGTCTTGTCGCAGCCGCCGATCAGCACGACGGCGTCCATCGGCTGCGCGCGGATCATTTCCTCGGTGTCCATCGACATGAGGTTGCGCAGGTACATGCTGGTGGGCTGCGAGAAGCTCTCGTGCACCGAGATGGTGGGGAAGTCCATGGGCAAGCCGCCGGCCAGCATGACGCCGCGCTTGACGGCCTCGATGAGTTGCGGCGCGTTGCCGTGGCAGGGGTTGTAGCTGCTGCCGGTGTTGACGATACCGATGATGGGACGCGCCAGCGCATCGTCCGACAGGCCCGCGCCCTTGATGAAGGCCTTGCGCAGGAACAGCGAAAAGCCAATGTCGCCGTAGTTGGTCAGCCCGCGGGCGACGCCGCGCGCGGTGGCGCTGTCGCTGTCAAAAGGGCCCTTGCCGGGCTTGCCGCCCTTGGTGTCGTCCGTCATTTTCAGTCCCGATAATATTATTGATAATCCTGCGGCGACATCATATCCAGCCCGTTGCCGGGCCTGCAAGCGGTTTATGGCAGTAGCTTAATTGATCTGCTTTAGAGATCAGTCGATAGAAAAATACCGATTCTTCAATCAAGGGTGGCCCCCTACACTGGCGCCGTTGACGAACCGGGCGTCCGTTCATTCCTATACCCATCCCGGCTGGAGAGACCACATGTCAGACCTGCGTCTGCGGCCGCGCCGCGCCGTGCTGTTTTCCCTGCTGGCGCTGTGCGCCGGCGTTTCCGCCCCGGCATTCTCGGCCGACGCCTATCCCGACAAGCCGATCCGCATGATCGTGCCTTACCCGCCCGGCGGCGCCACCGACGTGATCGGCCGCGTGCTTGCGCAGGAACTGACGGGCGCGCTGGGCCAGACCGTGGTGGTGGAAAACCGCGCGGGCGCAGCCGGCAACATCGGTGCGGACCAGGTGGCCAAGGCGCAACCCGACGGCTACACGCTGCTGATGGGCGCGCTGACCAGCCACTCCATCAACGCCGCGCTCTACCGCGGCCGCGTCACGTACGACGTGGAAAAGAGCTTCGCGCCCGTCGCCATCGTGGGCACGGTGCCCCTGGTGTTCGTGGTGAACCCGTCGGTGCCGGCCAAGACGCTGCCCGAGTTCATCGCACTGGCCAAGTCCAAGCCCGGCTACATGACCATGGCATCCGCCGGCAACGGCTCGCCCCAGCATCTGGCCGGCGAAATGTTCAAGCGCACCGCCGGCGCGGACATCCTGCACGTGCCCTACAAGGGCAGCGGCCCGGCGATGACCGACCTGATGGGCGGCCAGGTGCTCAGCATGATCGAAACGGTGCCTGCCGCGCAGGGCAACATCAAGGCGGGCAAGCTGCGCGCGCTGGCGGTGACCTCGCCGCAACGCGTCGATGCGCTGCCCGACGTGCCTACCGCCGCCGAAGCCGGCCTGAAGGACTTCGAGGTCAGCTCGATGTTCGGCATCGTGGCCCCGGCCAACACGCCCGCACCGGTCATTGATCGCCTGAATGCCGAGCTCAAGAAGATCCTGGCCAAGCCCGAGGTCAAGGCGTCGCTCTTGAACCAGGGCGCGATTGCGACGTGGACGTCGCCTGCTGACGCCAGCGCGCGTGTGTCGGCTGAAGTCGCGCGCTGGACCAAGGTGATCGACGAGGCGGGCGTGAAGGGCGAGTAAGCCGCTTCGGACGGCGCGCCGCGCCTCATTGCTCCCTACGCCGGAAATTCGCCACGGATTTCCGGCGTTCTCATTTTTGCGGCTTCTGAAAGGAACCGAAATAATCGCTTCCGCCGCCTTGTGCGCTGCGCTGGGAAAGACGCTGTATTTCAGAGAATTGCACTGGCGCTGCGAACGGCTACGCAATAAACCGCAATAAAGCGGTTTTGGGTCCCGACAAGGTGGTTGACCCCAAATTCAGTAGCCCGTAATGTGTTTCGCGGGCCTTAGGACGGCGGGGGGATACCAATGACTGAGAACCAGGACGAAAAATCGATCCTGCACACGCATTTCGGTACGCATAGCCCATATTGGCGTTTGTCCGCCGATAGCGATGCGATTGAACTCGCCGCAGTCAAAGGCGCGACCAATATCGCCATGGCCCTGCGCCCGGAGCAGGCCGACGCTGTGCGCAGCCTGACCGGCATCACGTCCAGCGTACGCATCGACATCATGCTGTATGGCGATCTGCTGCACCTGCATCTGGTCGGCCGCAAGATCAATCCCAACGAATGGGCCGGCACCGCATCGGCCCATACCGATACCGATTCCGTCGCCAAGGACCTCGTAGAAGGCCTGTCGTTTGCGGAAACCGTTGTGTCCGAAGCCAATTCGGTCATTGCCATCGTGGACCAGAACGGGCGCGTGCAGCGCTTCAACAAACTCTGCGAGGAATACACGGGCAAGCGTGAGCAGGACATCGTGGGCCGCAGCGTCTTCGACATGTTCATGACGCGCGAAGAGGCCATCGCGTCGCGCCGCAACATCGCCGAGTTCTACAAGCGGGGCCAGTCGTACGAGGTCGAGCGCACGATCAACACCGTCAAGGGTCCGCGCCTGTTCCTGTTCCGCAACAAGTTCGTCACCAGCGGCAGCGGTGAAAAACGCGTCTATCTGATCTGCTCGGGCACGGACATCACCGAAGAACGCCAGGCGCAGGAGCGCCTGCGCGTGCTCGCCAACACCGACATGCTGACCAACCTGCCCAACCGCCACGCGATCACGTCGCGGCTGAAGGCGGCGCTGGCGGCGGGCCGGGATGGCCGGGGCGGCGTGCTGTTCCTGGACCTGGACAACTTCAAGCGCATCAATGACCACTACGGCCACGGCTTCGGCGACCGGCTGCTGAAGGCGGTGTCGGTCGCGATCTCGAATTGCCTGTCCGAAGGCCAGACGCTGGCCCGCCTGGGCGGCGACGAATTCATCGTGCTGCAGGAAGAGGCGCAGGCCTGGCAACTGGAGGCCACCGCGCAGCGCATCATCGAACGGCTGCGCGAACCCTTCCGCCAGGGTCTCATCGAGGTCTACACCAGCTGCTCCATCGGCATTGCGATGTACCCCGACCATGGGGCCGACCTGGACAGCGTGGTGCGCAGCGCTGATATTGCCATGTACGTCGCCAAGGAAGCGGGGCGCCATACGTATCGCGTGTTCCAGAGCGAGATGGACCGCCGCAACGCGGACTACGTGTGGCTGGACACGAACCTTCGCAAGGCGCTGGCCGAGAACCACCTGATGCTGTACTACCAGCCCAAGCTGGTGGGCCGCACGGGCGAGGTCGACGGCGTGGAAGCGCTGGTGCGCTGGCGTTCGCCGGAGCGCGGCATGGTGGGTCCGGACACCTTCATTCCCTATGCCGAGGAATCGGGGCTCATCTCGCCGCTGGGCGTCTGGGTGATGCGCGAAGCCGCCCGGCAGGCGGCAGCCTGGAAGCGCGAGGGCCTGAACCTGCGCATCGCGATCAACATGTCGGCCCGCCAGCTTGACGACAAGGGCGTGGTCAGCGAATTCATGCGAGCCATCACCGACGCGGACCTCAGCCCCTGCCTGGTCGACATCGAACTCACTGAAAGCTGCCTGATCGACGATGAAGACGCCGCCATCGAACTCATCAAGCAGTTCCGGCAACTGGGGGCGCGTGTGCACCTTGACGATTTCGGCACGGGTTATTCGTCGTTGTCGCAGCTGGCGCGGATTCCGCTGGACGCAATCAAGCTTGACGCCAGCTTCGTGCGGGGCGTCAACGAAAATCCGGTGTCGCAGGCGCTCGCGCGCGCCATCGTTGCCGTGGCGCGCACGCTCGAGCTCCAGGTGATTGCCGAGGGCGTGGAGACCCAGGAAGAAACAGTCTTCCTGGACACCCTGGGCGTGGACGCCAAGCAGGGCTATCTGTACGCCAAGCCCATGCCCGCGGCGGAGCTCACCGCCTGGCTGGCGCAGCGCCGCCGGCTGCATCTCATTGCGTGACGCAACCGGCGGCGCGCCGCCGGATCAGTGCATGGTGGCCACTTCGGTGGCCTCCGAATTGCTCGCCGTGCGGCGGTTCTGCGCCATCACCAGCCGCTCCATGTAGGCGCGGTCCTTCGGATCGATGGAGAAGGCGGCTTCGACCCAATCCTCGGTAATGTCCATCAGCTCGGCGCGCGGCAGAGCCAGCACGCGCTGGCGCGCGCGCAGCATGGCGCGCATGCCATTGAGCTTGGGCCGCATCACGTCGATGAAGGTGCGCGTGGCCTTGAAGGCCTCGCCCGGCTCGAACAGCACGTCCACCAGGCCACGGCCGTGGTACCACTCGGCCGTGTGCGATTCGCCGGTGCTGATCAGCTCCTCGGCCAGCTTCATGCCCGAGCGGCGCGCGACCAGCGAATAGCCGCCCATGCCGGGGAAAAGGTTGAATGCCATCTCAGGGAAGCCCATGCGCGCATTGTTTTGCGCGAGCACGAAGTGGTGGGCCAGCGCCGCCTCGAAGCCGCCGCCCAGCGCGGTGCCTTCGATCATGGCCAGCGAGATGGCGCCGGTGTCAAAACCGCGCGTGGCGGCGTGCACGCAATCGACGCATGCACGGGCATAGGCCCGCAGCGCCTCGCGCTTGCCGGTGCGGATGGCCTCGGCAAAATAGTTCAGGTCGCCGCCGACGTTGTAGATCTGCGGCACCAGCGAGCCGGTGACCCAGAAGTCGATGGGCAGGCCGGAGTCCTTGGCGGCGCGCGCCAGGGTCATGATCTCGTCGATGAGTTCATGGTTAAAGCACGGGCGCGGTTGCGCGCGCAGCATCATCCACATGACACGGCGACCTTCCTCGTAATACGCGGAGATCTGCTTCAGATTGCCTGCGGCGGTAAAGGGGTGGCAGTCCGGATGAATGAGTTGATTCATTGCTTTCGTCCAATCGATCAAGGTGAGTCGGAGTACTGCCGGGTCAGGCTAAACCACGGCTTAAGGACTCCGTCTCATGCAAACCTCGTCCAACTGGCCAGACTTTTCCGTAAATCAAAGTCCGGAGCGCGCAAACTGAAAATTTGAAAACCGGTGAAATTGCCTCGGCCCATCGGGCGAGGCGCACATGGGTAATACGGATGAGGACATCAGCAAATATGCGGCATTCCAAGCCGCGGCATTCGCGTCTGTCCACGTGGCCGCGTTCATGCGTAGGGATGAGGGTGGGCCATCGCGCCAACGCCGGGCCGCGTCGAAAGCCGTGCGTGTGCACCCCTGCGCGTGCGACTGGCGGAGGCGATTTGGTGGGCGTACTGTGGCTCGCACCTCAACCGTGGCCTAACCCGAAGGGGGAGCAACATGAACGTTTTTGAACGCATCTCGCTCGTTTGCCTGGCCGGACTGGTCTCGGCCTGCGCGTCTTCTACACCCGGCCGTCAAAGCAAGGAAACCGTGGAACGGGTGCCCGTCTCGGTGCAGACGGACACTGGCGTTGTTGTAGGAGCGCTGGTCGTGACCGTGTATGCGCCCGCAGCGCCGGGCAAACACCCCCTCCTGATCATCAACCATGGCCGGGGCGCAACCGCCGAGGAACGGGCCAAGATGAGCCGCACCCCGTATCCGCAGGCGGTCAGGTACTTTACTGATGCCGGCTTCGTCGTGGCGGTGCCGCTGCGGCTGGGCTATGGAGAAACGGCCGGCCCCGATCTGGAGGACAGCGGTCCTTGCGGGGATCGCCAGTTCACACCGATGTTCAATCGGGCCGCCAGCCAGATCGGACAGGTCGTGAAGGCGCTTCAGCAGCGCCCCGACGTGGACGCTTCCAACGTCGTGCTGGTTGGTCAGTCGATCGGCGGGGGCACCGTCATCGCGCTGGCTGCGCAGAATCCGCCCGGGGTCAGGACCGCCATCAATTTCTCTGGCGGCGCGGGCGGGGACGCGAAGTCTCCGGGTAACCCCTGCGGGCCAGACCGGCTGCAGCAGACGTTCGCGTCTTATGGGCAGACGACGCGCCTGCCCACGCTCTGGATCTATTCGGAGAATGATCTCTTCTGGGGGGCCGACTGGCCCAAGCGCTGGGTGGACGCCTACAACGCGGCGGGCGGTCACGCGACTTTTGTGCCGATGGGACCCGATGGCAACAACGGCCATCTGCTGTTTCCGCGCTCGCCGCAGAAGTGGCAGCCGGTGGTGGCGGAGTTCCTGCGGGCGCAGGGCTACGCCATGCCGAAGTAGGCGGGCCGCTCAGGCCACGCCGCCATTGGCGCGCACGATCTGCCCGTTTACCCACCCACTGTCGGGTCCCGCCAGAAACGAAACGATGCCCGCGATGTCATCCGGTTGGCCCAGGCGTTCCAGCGGCGGCATCTTGGCGTAGTGCTCGATCAATTCGGGGCTCTTGCCCTTGAAGAACAACTCCGTGGCGACAGGGCCGGGGGCGACGGCGTTTACCCTGATCTGGCGTCCGCGCAGTTCCTTGGCGAAGACCTGCGTCAGGCTTTCGACGGCGGCCTTGCTGGCGATGTAGACCGAGTAGCCGGGGAGGTTGAGCGCGACGGTGGTGCTGGACACGTTGACGATGCTGCCGCCATCGGCCAGACGTGCGGCGGCCTCGCGCAGGGTGTTGAAGGTGCCGCGGGTGTTGATGTCGAACGTCCGGTCGTACAGGTCGTCGCTGGTTTCCGCCAGCGGCTGCACCTGCAGCACGCCAGCGCTGTTGACCAGCACATCGATCCGGCCGAACTCGGCCTGGATGGCATCGAACATCGCGCGCACGTCATCGGGCTTGGCAACGTCGGCGCGTACGGCCAAGGCGCGTCCGCCGGCTTGGCGGACTTCGCCGGCCAAGGCGTCAGCTTCTGCCGCGCTCGAGGCGTAATTGATGGCGACGGCAAAGCCGTCGTCTGCCAGGCGGCGCACGATGGCGGCGCCGATGCCGCGCGATCCGCCAGTGACGAGGGCAACGCGCTGGGAAGCTTGGTCATTCATTGGTCTGCTCCTTGGATGGGTTGGTGAGACGTATGATCGACTATTCCGATCCAAAGATAATTACGCCTGCTTTGCTAAGATAATTTCATTTGCTTTAACAATAGGCGGGGCAGGGCATGGATCGTTTCCAGGAAATGCAGGTGTTCGTGCGCATCGCCGAACGAGGCAGTTTCACCAAGGCGTCGGACGACCTGCGCATCCCGCGCGCCACGGTCACCAACCTGATCAAGCGCATGGAGGCCCGATTGGGCGCGCGGTTGCTTGACCGCACCACGCGGCAGGTCCGGCTGACGCACGACGGGGAGGCCCACTACCAGCGCTGCGTGCGGCTTCTGGCCGACCTGGAGGAGGCCGACGGCGCTTTCCTGGACACGGCGCCCAAGGGGCTGTTGCGGGTGAACGCGCAGGGCACGCTGGCCCGGTTCTTCGTGATGCCCGGCCTGCCGGATTTCCTGCAACGCTATCCCGACATCGCCTTGCATCTGGGCGAAGACGACCGGCTGGTGGATCTGGTGCGCGAAGGCGTCGACTGCGTGCTACGCGCCGGCGTGCCGCAGGACTCGACGCTGGCCGGGCGGACGATCGCCCAGATGCCGCAGGTGACGGTCGCCAGCCCTGCCTATCTGTCGCGCCACGGCGTGCCGGACAGCGTGCAGGTGCTGGAACACCACGTAGCCGTGGATTACGTGTCCAGCGTGACGGGCCGCGCCGTGCCGCTGGATTTTCGGGTGGACGGGCGCATCGTCCAGGTGCGCCCGCGTGCCGTCGTCAGCGTGAGCGGGGCCGAACTCTACACCAGTGCGGCGCTCGCGGGCCTGGGATTGGTGCAGGTCCCGCGCTACCGCGTGGAGCGCGAGCTGGCGGCGGGGCACCTGAAGATCGTGCTGCCCCACGCGCCGCCCGCGCCCATGCCGGTTTCCGTGCTGACGCCGCAGAACCGGCAGGTGCCGGCGCGGGTGCGCGTGTTCACGCAGTGGCTGGCGGGCGTGTTCGCCGCCGCCTTCGATCAGACGATGCCGGTCAGGTAGAAGACGCCGATCACCAGGAACACCGACAGCGTCGATATCAGCGTGATGGCGAAGATGTCGCCATAGGATTGGCGGTGCGTAAGACCCGTGACGGCCAGCAGCGTGATGACCGCGCCGTTGTGCGGCAGCGTGTCCATGCCGCCGCTCGCCATCGCGGCGACCCGGTGCAGCACCTCCATGGGGATGCCCGCCGCCAGCGCGCCGTCGATGAAGGTCTGCGACATTGCGGCCAGCGCGATGCTCATGCCGCCCGAGGCCGAGCCCGTGATGCCGGCCAGCGTCGTTACCGCGACGGCTTCGCCCACCAGCGGATCGGGAATGGCCTTCAAGGCCTGCGCGACCAGCAGAAAGCCCGGCAGCGCGGCAATGACGCCGCCAAATCCGTATTCGGCCGCGGTGTTCATCGACGCCAGCAGCGCGCCCGACACGGCGCTCTTGCTGCCTTCGGCAAAGTGCGACTTGATGGCGCGGAACGAGAACAGCAGGATGGTGACGATGCCCGCGATCAGCGCGCCCATCACGGCCCACAGCGCCACCTGCTCCTCGGCGTTGACGGGCAGGGGTTTGGCCAGGCCGGGCAGGTCGACTTCGGAACCGGCCGGATACCAGCCCGGGATCCAGCGCGTCAGCAGGAAGTTCATGACGCCAACCACCACCAGCGGCAACAGCGCGATCAACGGATGATGATTGCGCTCACCGGTAGGCGCCGCGGGTTCGTTGCGCAGGTCCGTGCCGTAGGTCTCGCCAGCCGCGGCCGCGCGCTTGCGGCGCCATTCCAGGTAGGCGATGCCGGCGGTCAGCGTGAACGCGGCGCCGATGAGACCGAGCCAGGGCGCGGCCCAGGTCGTGGTCTCGAAGAACGTGGTGGGGATGATGTTCTGGATCTGCGGCGTGCCGGGCAGTGCCGTCATGGTGAAGGTGAAGGCGCCCAGCGCAATCGCGCCGGGCATCAGGCGCTTGGGGATGCCGCCCTGGCGGAACATCTCGGCGGCAAACGGGTAGACCGCGAACACCACCACGAACAGCGATACGCCGCCGTACGTCAGCACCGCACACACCAGCACGATGGCCACGATGGCGCGCTCGGCGCCGATCAGCCGCAGCACCGCCTGCACGATGGCGCGTGAAAAGCCCGACAGTTCGATGAGCTTGCCGAACACGGCGCCCAAGAGGAACACGGGGAAATAGAGCTTGGCAAAACCGGCCATGCGCTCCATGAAGATGCCCGAGAACACGGGCGCCAGCGCTGACGCGTCTGTCAGAAGCACCGCGCCCATGGCTGCGATGGGCGCGCACAGGATGACGCTATAACCTCGATACGCCGCCAGCATCAGAAACGCCAGCGCCGCCACCACGATGAACAATCCGGTCATTCGGTACTCCAGGAATGAAGAGACAAGGGGTGTGGGGCTACACCTTAACGTATCGGGCGTTTAGCGCGCTGCCATCAGATCTGCCGCCTTGTGCGCCAGCTCCGCCACGCCGAAGCTCGTGGCCAGCGCGTGGGCATCAAGGTCAGCCAGGGACACCCAGCGCGCATCGCGGGCATCGTCCCCCGCTACCGGCTCACCGGACACCCAGCGGCACAGCACGGCGATCAGGATGAAGTGGCGGCCCAGGGCGCCGGTGTCGTCGCGGTCGAAGACGTCGACGGCGTCAAAGACGTGCAGCGGCTCGGCAGTGACGCCGGTCTCTTCCAGCAATTCGCGCGCGGCCGCGTCAGCCAGCCGTTCGCCCGCGTCGATCTTGCCGCCCGGAAACGCCCAGCGGTCCTGATCGGGCGGGTTGGCGCGGCGCACCAGCAGCACGTGGCCGTCGCGCACGACGGCGGCGATGGTGGCAGCGATGGGGCGCGGGGCGGGGGTGGTCATGCGGATCTCCAGCGGCAGTCAGACGTCCGGCAAGGATACGCCCCGTCCGTTCATACCTCTTCGATGCGTCGCTTGGGCGCGAACGGCGTGCCCAGATCGAGCAGTGCGTAGATGCGTTCGGTGATGCGCTGGCGCCGCGTCGGCCTGCCCATGCGCCACCGCATGTCCAGCCATAAAAGCGGGAGTGCAAAGCAAAGCCATACCAGCAGGAACATCCCAAGAATGAACAGCGAAAGTTCCGGAAAATCGCCCTGAAAAGCTTCGGCGTCGATGAACCAGGTCAGGCCAATGAGGAACAGCCAGACCGCAAGCATCAACCCGCCGATGGCCTTGAGCAGCGGCGCGCGCTGGTTCATGCCGACGCCGACCGGCGTGTCCCTGCCGGGAAAGGCGCGGAATCGCAGATGACACATATAGGTGCGCCCGTCCTCAAGGTTGCGCAGGGCATACACCGCGTGCGGCTCGTCTGGCGCCGGTTGGGCATTGACGGCCATCTCGACGTAGTCGTCCTGCGCCAGGAACGGCTGCCAGCTTCCCAGTGATTCATCGACCGTCATCAGGAACTGCCGGCCCTGAACCGAAAAGCGATAGTGGCCGTAAGTCGGGCCCTTATGCACATGCCGCGTTTCATGCGTGATGCCGTCCAGCTGCCCGCGGATCAGGAGGAGAGGCGGATCGCCCTCCTGCGTCAGCGCAGCCGGTTCCTGCTGAAGCGGTGAGGGGGCTGGCGCAGCGTTCATGGCCGCTGGGCGCTTCGCGGGATCGAACAGAGCCTCGCTGGCAAGGATGCGCGGCCGCTCGCGGCGGATGTGCCAGAGGGCGTGCAAGGCGCTCGCGGCAAGCACCAGCGCCATCAGCGCGATCACCAGCGCGAACACCATCATGAACATGCGCGGCAACGTCGAGATCCCGGCCAGCCACGCCGCGCCCAGGGCGGCCACGCCCACGGCGCTGCAGATGGCGGCCTCGCGTCCGCTGCGCCGTTGGGCGGTCTGGTAGGTGAGCGGCGCAATGGGTTCGCCTTGCGCGGGCACGGCCCAGCAAAAGCGGTTCAGGCCATGCTCGGCTTCCAGCACGCCAATGCGCACGGCAGTGCCTTTATTGTGGAAGGCGCGCAGCAGGGCGATGTGCGAGGGGTCCAGCGCGGAACCCCAGATCGTCTCCGCACCGACCCGCAGGAAGACATCGTTTCGCCGCACCGGCGTTGCGACCCGGATCTGGTCGATGGTTCCCTCGATGATGCGGGCTGCGCGTTGCGGCATGTCGGAGCGGCGAAAGGCAAAGCGGCAAGGATAACGCGCCGGGCGTGCTCGGCGGCGGGCGACCCCGCGGCGGGCGTCTCCCGCCGCCGATGCCATCCGCCGCAGCTCCCGCCGAGGACGCCCCGCCGTACTACTTCTTGACCAGCGGGCAGGTCGACCGCGACAGCGGCATGAAGGCCTGATCGCCCGGCAGCGTGGCCACCAGTTTGTAGTAGTCCCACGGCCGCTTGGATTCCGACGGCTTCTTGACCTCGAACAGGTACATGTCGTGCACCATGCGGCCATCTTCGCGGATGCGGCCGTTGGTGGCGAAGAAGTCGTTGATGGGCGTGGCCTTCATCTGCTTCATCACCGCCGTGGGTTCGTCCGTGCCCGCCGCCTGCACCGCTTTCAGATAGTGCATGACCGACGAATACGTGCCCGCCTGGCTCATGTTGGGCATCTTCTTGAGCTTGTCGTAATAGCGCTGCGACCACGCGCGGGTCTGGTCGTTCATGTCCCAGTAGAAGGCTTCGGTCAGCGTCAGGCCGGCGGCCGCGTCCAGGCCGATGGCGTGGATGTCGTTGATGTAGAGCAGCAGGCCCGCCATCTTCTGCCCGCCCTTGGTCAGCCCGAACTCGCTGGCCGCCTTGATGGCGTTGACGGTGTCGCCGCCCGCGTTGGCCAGGCCCACGATCTGCGCCTTGCTGGCCTGCGCCTGCAGCAGATAAGAGGCGAAGTCGCTGGAGCCGAGCGGGTGGCGCGAGGCGCCCAGCACCGTGCCGCCATTGGCCTTCACGACGTCGGTGGCCGACGCCTGCAGCGTGTGGCCGAACGCGTAGTCCGCCGTCAGGAAGTACCAGCTCTTGCCGCCTTGCTCCACGGTGGCGCGTGCGGTGGTGTTGGCGAGCGACCAGGTGTCGTAGGTGTAGTGGACGGAATAGGGAGAGCACAGGTCGTTGGTGATGCGCTCGGTGCCCGGCCCGCTGAAGACGACAATCTTTTTCTTTTCACGCGCCACTTCCAGCACGGCCAGCGCGGGCGCGGAGCCGGCGACGTCCATGATGGCGTCGACCTTCTGGACGTCGTACCACTCGCGCGCCTTGGCGGCGGCGATGTCGGCCTTGTTCTGGTGGTCCACCACCAGCAGGTCCACCTTCTTGCCCAGCACGGTGCCGCCGAAGTCGGCAATCGCCATCTCGGCGGCGGTGGCGCTGCCCTTGCCGGTCACGTCGGCATAGACGCCGCTCATGTCCAGGATCAGGCCCAGCCGCACCACGTCGTCGGAGAGGGCGGGGGCGGGCGTCTGTGCCTGTGCGCTGGCGGCGGCAAGCGCGGCCGCGGCAAAGGCGGTCGTGGCGAACAAGCGAACAATCGTGCTGCGGCACTGCATTGAAATCCGGGTCCTGTCGGCATGTCTCATGGTTGTCTCCCTGTATGCCGGATTCTTTTCGGATATGGCGGGCGCGCATGTAGGTTTTGTTTGCTGCTGCACCCAGTGTGTTCGGACGGCGGCGGTCGTTGATGGGGGGCGGTTTTCTCCTGAGGCAGGTTGGGTGAAACGCTCAGCGGCTGGTGAGCAGGTCGAACTCCATCCGCACCTTGCGGAATGGAAACTCCAGCCGCGCGAAATACACCACGCGGCCGTCGATGCAGGCATAGCGGCGCAGCTCGGCCACCGGGGAAGACACGGGTATCTGCAGCGACTCGGCGGATTCCTGCCCCGCTTCGATCACATTCAGGACCTGGCGGGCTTCAGAGATGCGCGCGCCGTAAAACTGGTCCAGCACCGGGGCGACAGTGCTTCTCTGGATGCGGGCGCGGTGCTTACGGAAGAGGCCGCTGTCCAGAAAGACCTCGCTGTAGCAGAAGGGGCCGGCATCCGTCGTATGAATGCGCCGCAGGTACTGGAAGCTGCCGCTGCGGTCGGCGCCGCACGGCATGCCCAGCGTGTCGGGCAGCGGCGAGTCGGCGCTGGACTCCACCAGCGACACCGTGCCGAGCTGGTTGCTCAGCTCGACCGTTTCGGCCCAGGTCTTGGGAATGAGCAGTGTGGGCGTTTCGGGCAGTTCGGCGTTGACGAAGGTGCCGGAGCCGCGCGAGCGCCGGATCAGGCCGTCTTCTTCCAGCAGGCCGAACGCCTGGCGGATGGTCGCGCGCGAGATGCCGTAGGTCTCCATCAGCGATTCCAACGGCGGGATCTGCTGTCCGGGCCGCCACGTCCGGTTCTGGATGTGGCTGCGGAACAGCGCGGCGGCCTGCAGGTAAAGCGGCTGGGGACTGCGCGAAAAAAGCTTGCGGGCGGGCATGGCGGGATGAAGGGCTATGAAGCGGAAGCCGAGAGCATAGCGTCCGCCATCTCGCGCAGCCGGTGCTTCTGGATCTTGACCGAGTTGGCGCTCTCCACTGACGGGAAGGCGTCCAGCACGGTAAAGCCCGCCGGCGCCTTGAAACCCGCCATGGCCGCCTTGCACGCCGCGGTCCAACCGGCCGGGTCCGCCTGCGCGCCTTCCTGCAGCAGCACGAAGGCGTACGGCACGATCTTGCCGTTGCGCGTCGCGCCCACCACCTGGCAGGCCCGCACGCCGGGCAGGGTCTCGACGACCTGTTCGATCTCCACCGGATTGACCAGGAAGCCGGACAGCCGCAGCGAGTCGCCCATCCGGGTCTGGAACACGAACTGGCGGTCGGTCAGCGTGTAGCCCAGGTCGCCGGTCTTGAAGTAGCCGTCATCCGTCACGGCCGCGCGGGTCGCGTCCGGGTTGTCCAGGTAGCCCTGCATCAGGCTGGGCGACAGGATTTCGATTTCGCCGGACTGGCCGTGCGGCAGCACTTGGCCGGACTCGGGATCGCGGGCGCGCACACGGGCGTTGGGGTAGATGAGCGTGCCGCCGGGCTGGTGGCGGGCCGACACGTCGCCGTCGGCGGGGTCGCGGGGCTGGCCGGCCACCAGCGCAATCAGTTCGCTGGAACCATACAGGCCCGTGAGCGGCACGCCAGCCACGCGGGCCAGGTCCAGCATGTTGTCCAGCGCGGGGGTGAAGCTGGCGAAGCCGAATAGCTGCACGGACGCAAACGCGCCGGGCGCGGCGGCGTGCATCATGCCGACCAGCGCCTCGTTGTTGGCGTAGGTATGGGTGACGGCGTGCCGGGCGATGGCCTGCGCGGATTGGGCCGCGTCGAACACAGGGGCGCAGACGACGGGCACGCCGCGCGCCAGGGCGCCGGCCAATGTCGCAAAACCGAATGCGCCGCAGAACGGCGCGCTGGCCAGCACGCAGGCCCGGTCGTCGTAGCCGAACGCCCGCGCCACCATCGCGCCGTGGCGCAACAAGGTCTTTTGATCGTGCAGCACGAACTTGGGTTTGGACGTGGTGCCGGATGTGGTGAAGCACAACACGCCGGCATTGGCTTGCGCGACGGGTGCGGGGTCGGCGCAGGCCAGCAGCGCGTCGTACCGGTGCACCGGTTTGCCGTGAAGCGATGCCGGAGGAAGTTCGTCGGGTCCGGCCAGCGCGACCGCGCCCTGCAACTGATCCACATCCACTGGCGCGACGCCATCCAGGATGCCCTGGAAGTCGATGCCTTTGAAGTCGGGCCAGTACACCAGCCAGTCGGCGCGGCCGCGGCCCAGGATGTCGGCCACTTCGACCGAGCGGAAGCGCGTGTTGACGGCCAGCACCAGCGCGCCCAGATGGGCGCACGCAAGAAAGGATTCGACCCAGGCCGCGCAGTTGGGCAGCCAGACGGCGACGCGGTGCCCGGGCTGCACGCCGATGCGGGCCAGGCCCGCCGCCAGCGCGAGGCTGCGCGTGCGCAGGTCCGCGAAACTGAGCGGCTGATCACGATCGATGAGCGCAACGGCATCGGGTTGCCGGGCGGCCAGCGCGTCCAGATGGTCGGAGAAGGTCGAGTACGGCAGGGGCATGGCTTACACCGTGGCGATAGGCGTCACAGGCGAGCCGACCGCGCCGGGCATGCGCAGGGGCGGCGCGGTCAACAGGAACCGGCTGCGGCCGTTTGCATGGAGCCAGTCGGCCAGGTCCTTCAGGTACCACAGCTCGGCCAGCGGTACGCCCAGCTTGAAGAGGCAATGGTGGTGCAGCGGCAGGATGGAATGGCCGGGGCCGGATGTGCGCGCCGGATACGATTCGACGGCGTAGTTGTCGGCGCAGATGGCGGCGATGCCGGAATGCGTGATCCAATCCAGCAGCGCGGGGTCGGCGCCGTCCAACACCGCGCCCGTCTGCTCCAGTTTGTGCGGATCGGGGTGGCCGTTCATGGCCACGACGGCTTCCGCGAAACCGGTGCGCAGCACCAGCATGTCGCCGGGCTCGGGCTGGGCGTCCTGCTCGCGCATGGCGGCTTGAAGCTGCGCATGGCCGACGATCGTGCGGCCCGGGCCAAAGGCACGCGCCAAGTCCACCAGCACGCCGCGGCCCTGCATGCCTTTTTCGGCATAGCGGCTGACGCTGAGCTTGCGCGCATACGAGCCGCCCGGCGGGCAGCAAGCGGCTTCCGAGTTGTCGGGATCGGCGCCGCCAAACACGTCCACGCCGGCGGCGTAACCGTTGTAATAGACGCGGCGCGCCTGGCCGTCGCCCTGGATGTCGAACATGGCGCCCACGTGGCACAGGCCGTCCCATTGCGTCGAATACTGCATTGACAGCGTGACCTGATCGTCCGACAGCACGTCGATGGCTTCGGGCTGTACCTGCGACATCGCAAAGTTCAGATAGGGTGTGCCTTCGCGGAAGGTGGGCTTTAGCGTGGGCGCGTGGCGGCGCGGATTGAGCACGTTGCCGCCGGGCAGATCCAGCGGCAGCGACAGGCAGAAGACCTTGCCGGCACGGACTTCGCGCACCGCCTGCAGCACCTTTTCTTCGGTCAGCAGGTTCAGGCGGCCCAGTTCGTCATCCGGGCCGAAGTCGCCCCAGGTGGAACCTTCGGGGCGTTGCGTCCAGCGTTTCATCTGCTTGTCTCCTGTCGGTTTTTCATGTTCTTATGAATATAGTACGTATTTACGTACTTTAAAAAGAAATCCGCAATCAGCGGGTTCGTTAGGAGACGAGACCATGACGCAATTGCAGCATCCGCGCGCCGGATGGCGCATCGCCCTTGCCGCGCTGGCCGTTCTGGCGCTGCCTGCGGTCCACGCCGCGGGCTATCCCGAGCACCCTGTGACCGTCGTCGTACCGTATCCGCCGGGCGGCGGCGCGGACCTCTTTGGCCGCGCCATCGCCAACGCATTGCAGCCGGGCCTGAAGCAGACGGTGCTGGTCGAGAACAAGCCGGGCGCGGGCGGCAATATCGGTATGGCTTACGTCGCCCGGGCGAAGGCGGACGGCTACACGCTGGGGCTGGGCACGATCGGCACGCAGACGATCAACCAGTTTCTCTACAGCAACATGCCGTTCGATCCCGAGCGCGACCTGGTGCCGATCGCGCTGGTGTCCACGACGCCCAACGTGATCGCGGTCAGCGCGAAGTCGCCGTACAAGACGGTGGCGGACGTGATCAAGGCGGCCAAGCAGTCGACGGACAAGAAGCTGACCTATGCGTCACCGGGCATCGGTTCGTCGGTGCACCTGACGGGGGCGTACTTCGAGGCCATGGCCGGGGTGACGATGCTGCACGTGCCGTTCAAGGGCACGTCAGCGTCGCTGCCGGCGGTGGCGGGCGGGCAGGTGGACCTTCTGTTCGACAATCTGCCGGGCGCGCTGGCGCAGATCAAGGACGGGAATCTGGTGCGCGGGGTTGCGGTGACTTCTGCGGCGCGTGATCCGTCGGTGCCAGACTTGCCGACGGTTGCCGAGTCCGGATTGCCTGGGTTTGACGTGACGGCGTGGTTTGCGTTGTATGCGCCGCGCAATACCCCCGCGCCGGTAGTTGAACAACTGATTGCCGCCGCCCGCAGCGGCTTGGCGACGCCGGCCATCGCCGCCAACTTCGCCACGATGGGCGCGAAGCCGGGCACGCTGTTCGGCAAGGATCTGGCCGCGTTCGAATCCGCCGAACGCAAGAAGTGGGGCGGACTCATCAAGGATCAGGGAATCAAGGCGCAATGAATTCACCCATCGCTCTCGTGACCGGCGCAAGCCGGGGAATCGGCCGCGCCATCGTGGCGCGGCTGATTGAAGACGGCTTTCAGGTCGTCAATTTCAGCCGTACGTCGCCCGAGACACTGTTGCCGGGCGAGACCTTCCGCTCGGTAGACCTGTGCGACGCGGCGGCGACTATTGCTGCGGGTCGTGAGTTGGCGGCGCAGGAACCGGTGCTGCATCTGGTCAACAACGCGGGGATGATCCAGGTTGCGAACATCGAGGACATTACGCAGGAGGAACTGGCGCGGACGATGGCGTTGAATCTGACTGCGCCGATTCTGCTGATGCAGGCGCTATTGCCGGGGATGCGGCAGGCGAAGTATGGGCGTGTCGTGAATATCGGCAGCCGGGCGGCGCTGGGCAAGGGCGGGCGGTCGGTGTATGGGGCGTCCAAGGCGGGGCTGGCGGGGATGACGCGGACCTGGGCTTTGGAGCTGGCGGGCGATGGCATTACGGTGAACACCGTGGCGCCTGGGCCGGTTGCTACCGAGCTGTTCAATCAGTCCAATCCGCCAGGGGCACCTAAGACGCTGGCGCTGGAGGCGGCGATTCCCGTGGGGCGGGTTGGGCGGCCGGATGAGGTGGCGCATACCGTGGCTATGTTTCTGGACCCGCGGGCGGGGTTTGTGACTGGGCAGGTGCTTTATGTTTGCGGGGGGATGTCTGTGGGGTTAGCTTGAGTGCCGTTGCTGGCCATCGTCGGCGTTCTTGAGACGCCCGGCGCGGCGTGAGCCTGGGGCGGGCGGGGCTCCGATTGCGGTCCGGAGCCTTC
>NZ_DGMA01000050.1:0-85384 GCF_002388205.1 Achromobacter sp. UBA4530
GACCGCAATCGTGGGCGCTCGCCTCCCCGGTGACCGCGGCGTCGGGCGACCTACGTAGATCTGAAATGACCTACGTAGATCTGATATGACCTACGAAGATATGACGCCGCCTACTACGCCCTGCCTCAACATCTCAAACCAACACACCTCCAAATCCAGCCCCCACGTGTCCCTCCGCCAATCTCCCCCTCCCCTCCCCAAACAACTTCTCCCTCAAAGACCCCTCCGAATACGCCCGCTTGTACGACCCCCGCTCCTGCAATTCAGGCACCACGATGTCGATGAAGTCCTCGTAGCATTCCGGCGTCACCGTCCTCGCCAGGTTGAATCCGTCGATATCCGTTTCAGCCACCCACGATTCCAGTTCGTCCGCGATCTGCGATGCGCTGCCGACCAGCGCCGGATATCTGCCCCCTAATGCCATGTCGGCCAGCAGGTCGTTGACCGTGCGGTCGGTGCGGGCCACGGTCAGGTTCTTGACGGCCGATTCGATCGCGTTGTTCTTCACGTAGCGGATCGGCTCGTCTGGGGCATAGCGCGAAAAGTCGATGCCGGTGGAGCTGGCGTAGTGCGCGAGGCCCGCTTCGGGGTTGGCGTAGCGCAGGTATTCGGCGTGCTTCTCGCGTGCCTCGGCTTCCGTTCTTCCCGGCACCACTGTCACGCCCATGAAGAACTTGATGTCGCGCGGATTGCGGCCTTCGCGTGCCACCGCGTCGCGGACGTCGGCGACGAGTTTGCGCAGGCCTTCCTTGGTTTGGCTTGAGACGAACACGCACTCGGCATGGCGCGCGGCGAAGGCCTGGCCGCGGCCGGAGGAGCCAGCCTGGTAGAGGACCGGTGTGCGCTGGCGCGAGGGTTCGGACAGGTGATAGCCCTGTACTCGGTAGTACTTGCCGCTGTGGTCCACCGGGCGAACGGCGGCCGGGTCTGCGTACCGGCGCGCGCGTTTGTCGGCGTGTACCGCGTCGTCGTCCCAACTGCCTTCCCAGAGTTTGTAGGCGACTTCCAGGAACTCGTCGGCGCGGTCGTAGCGTTCGTCGTGGGCGATCTGTTCGGACAGGCCCATCGCGCGCGCCGCGCTTTCCAGGTAGCCGGTGACGATGTTCCAGCCGATGCGGCCGTTGGTCAGGTGGTCCAGCGTCGAGAAGCGGCGCGCCAGCAGGTACGGCGCTTCGTAGGTCAGGTTCACCGTCACGCCGAAGCCCAGGTGGCGCGTGGCCGCGGCCATGGCGGAGACCGTGAGCAGGGGGTCGTTGACCGGGAGCTGGATGGACTCGCGCAGCGTGATGTCGGCCGAGTCCTGGTAGACGTCGTACACGCCAACGATGTCGGCCAGGAACAGGCCATCGAACAGGCCGCGTTCCAGCAGCTTGGCCAGATCCGTCCAGTACTCCAGCGTCTTGTATTGGGTGGACGTGTCGCGCGGATGCGTCCACAGGCCGTGGTTGATGTGGCCGACGCAGTTCATGTTGAACGCGTTCAGGAGGATTTGCTTTTTAGCCATGGCGAGCCGCTCCGGCGTATCAGGTGGTGCCCACGCGCGCGGGCGGGGCGTCGTTGAGGTAGTAGTTGCCAACGGCATGGATCTTCCAGCGCACCGGGTCGTGCAGCGTGTGGGTGCGGGCGTTGCGCCAGTGGCGGTCGAGGTTCAGGTGGCCCAGCGTGGATTGCGTTCCCGATAGCTCGAAGAGCTTGGTGCCGGCGGCCAGCGACGCCTCGGTGGTGAGCGCGCGGGCCTCGGCCACGGCGATGGCGGCAGCGGCGATGTGTTCTGCGGTGGCGTCCGTGGTGGCGATGTCCAGGATTCGGCCGGCGCGCGCCACCAGGGCACGGGCGGCCTCCAACCGGACGGACAGGCGGCCGAATTCGCTGATTGTCAGCGGGTCGTGCCGCGCCTCGTCGACGCCGGCGTCGATCCATGGCCGCGAGCGTTCGCGTACGAAGTCGACGGCGTCGGCCAGCGCGGCTTGGCCGATCCCCAGGTCGATGGCGGCGTGGATCAGCTGCGCCAGCGGCTTGATCGTGTTGGCGGGCGCGGACGGATCGGCAAGCAGCAGCACGTCTTGCCGCGGCACCGCGACGTCCTTGAAGACCACGGTGCCGCTGCCGGTCACGCGCTGGCCGAAGCCGGACCAGTCGTCGATGACTTCGACGCCGGGGCTGTCGCGACGCACGAAGGCCAGTCGCTGGATGCCGCCCTCGTCCACGGTGGCGGTGGGAATCCACTGGGCATAGAGTGCGCCGGTGCAGTAGAACTTGCTGCCGTTGATGCGCCAGCCGTCCTGGCCATCGGGCGTCAGGCGGGTGCGGCGCTCGGCGGCGGTGCGTGTGCCGACCTCGGCGAGCGCATTGCCGAAGCGGTCGCCGGCCAGGGCGCGTGCGTAGAAGCGGGCCTGCTGGTCGGCGTTGCCGTTCACGCGCAGGACTTCCAGCGCGTAGTAGTGGTTCTGCGGGATCTGGCCCAGCGAGCCGTCAGCGCGCGAGATTATCGCCGTGACGGCGGCGAGCGTTACGCGGGAGACGCCGGCGCCGCCATGCTCGCGGGGCACGGTGATGCCCCACAGGCCCGACTGGGAATATCGCTCCAGCTCCGGCAGGGGCAGTCGGCGTTCGCGGTCGCGTACGGAAGCCTCTTCGGCAAATTCGGCGGCCAGCGCGTGGGCGGTTTCGATGGCCTGCGCGTCGTTCTGGATGATGGCGGCGCGGCGGGGCGCCAGCGTGGACACGTTCTGATGCGGCATGAGGTCAGATCCAGGAATGGCGGTTGGGACGCTGGCCGTTCAGCACGTGGTTGCCGATGGCGTGGTACTTCCAGCGCACCGGGTCGTGCAACGTGTGCGTGCGCGCATTGCGCCAGTGGCGGTCCAGGTTGAACTCGGCCAGCGATGCGCGCGAGCCCGAGAGTTCGAAGAGCTTCTCGCTGGCGGTAAGCGCGATCTCCGTGGTCAGCGCTTTGGCGCGCGCCACCACGATGGACGCGGCCGCGACGGCGTCGGCGTCCAGCTCGCGTCGTGCGGCGTCGTCCAGGTGTTGGGCGGCCTCGGTCAGCAAGGCCTCGGCAGCATGCAGGTCGGTGTACAGACGCCCCACGTCGGCGATGACGTACGGGTCCTGCGTCGCGCGTTCGACGTAGGCCTCCACCCAGGGACGCGCGCGTTCGCGCAGGAAGGCCACCGTGTCGTTCAGCGCACCCTGCGCGATGCCGGCGTCGATGGCGGCCTGCATCAGCTGCGCGAAGGGGCCGATCAGCACGGGGCTTTCCTGCACGGTCCAGGCGGGCAGGATGCTTTCCGCTTCCACGCGCACGTTGTCCAGCAGCACCGTGCCGCTGGCCGTGGTGCGCTGACCGAAGCTGGACCAGTCGTCCACCACCGTCAGGCCCGGCGCGCCGCGTTCCAGCACGACCGTCACCAGCCTGCCCTGAGCGTCCAGCACCTTGGAGGGAATCCAGTGCGCGAACAGCGCGCCGGTGGAGTAGAACTTGCGGCCGGTAAGGCGAAAGCCGTCGCCGTCGGGGACAAGGCGCGCCTGTATATCGCGGGTATGGCGCGTGTGACGTTCGGGGCCCGCGTTGCCCAGCCGCCGTCCCGCCAGCACACCTTCGTAGTAACGGCGCTTCTGCTCAGGCGATCCGGTCAGGCGCAACAGGTTGAGAAAGCCGAAGTGATTCTGCGGGATCTGGCCCAGCGACGGGTCCGCCGCGCTGATGATGCGAAAGACCTCGGCCAGTGTGACATGGGACACGTCCGGTCCGCCGTATTCACGCGGCACCGTGATGCCGCCCAGGCCGCTCGCCGAGTAGCGTTCGATCTCGCGCCACGGCAAGCCGCGTTCGCGGTCCCGCTGCGCCGCGCCTTGTGCGAAATCGGACGCCAGCGCATGCGCGGCGTCGATGGCCTGCGCGTCGCCGGCGATGCGGGCGGCAGGCACGACCCGCGGCGCCTCGTCGATGTCGTGCGTGGTGGAAATGCTTGAAGCTTGCGGCATGGAATGCCCCGGCGTTGAGAAGACATGCAGCCTACGTCGCGGCCGAGGCGAAGCGGAAGAACTGATTTTGCATTGGCTTATTTGAAATCGGCATATGCGCCCGAACGCTGCGTACGCCCCTGTTAGCGGGGCGCGGCGCGCATATCCAAATCACCAAAGAATGTTTGTGGCGGGCGTTGGCGCTTGCTTAGAGTCGAGTCTTTCCGCCAACCACCTAGCAGCCGCCATGCCCGAACTGGATCTGCCCTTGTCCCTGCATTACGACGGCGCGCTTGAAGCGCAGCTGTTTGACGATCTGCGGCTTGTCGTTGCGCCGAGCATTCCGGCCGCGCGCCTCGACGCGCCGCGCGACCTGGCAAACGCGGAAGAGCGCGAGGCCGCCGGCCGCTATGCCGTGTGGAACACCGTGCATGACCTCTTCATCACGCAGGTCGCCGCGCATGCGATATCGGGCCTGTTCGACGACGACGTCGAGTTTCAGTTTGCGCTGGCGCGTCAGCTTGGCGACGACGCGGCGCACGCGGAGTTTTCGCGCGGACGCGCCGCAATTCTGCTGGGCGCCGATCCGCTGCCGCTGGTCGAGGAGGGCGTGCGTGACGCATGGGACCTGATCGGCGGCTTTGCGCTGCGCAATTGGCAGAACTTCCTGGCGTGGCAGTTTCACTACGAGCACTACATCCTGGCGCGCCTGTTCGTGAACCGGCGCACCGCACAGGTGCTGGACTTCGGCCACCGCGAATTCGGCGAGAACCGCATTCTGCCGGACGAGGAGGCGCACCGCATCCGCATCACGCAGTGGTGGCTGAACAAGCTGGAACGCGCCGACCCGGCCCAACGTGAAGACTGGGTGGAAGGCCTGATCCAGGCCGACGAGGATGCGCAGCGCATCCTGGGTCCCTATCTGCGCGACTCCTGGCAACTGAACCAACACGCCACGCGCCTGGACACCCGCAACCACGTCGCGCTGTACGACGCGTGGCGGCGCGAGCTGCTGGCCACGCTGCTGCGGCGTGATCCGGCGGATCTGCCTGCATTGACCAGCCTGGCGGCGTGATTCCGCACACCTTCCCCCCTTCTCTGCACGACGCTTCCATTTCACACGCAAGGACACCACGATGACGCAGTCTCTTCCCCCCGCCGCGGACGACCAGGACCAGCCCGCCAGCCCGTTGCGACGCTGGCTCATGGGCGCCGCGGCGCTGATGGGCTCGGGCGCCCTGTTTCCCAACGTGATCTTCGCGCCCGCGCACGCCGACACGAACAGCCTGCCCAACACCGTGGACGGCGCGGTGCGCGGCGGCGTGCTCAATGCAGTGGTGCATCCGGAGCCGCCCACGCTGGCGTTCTACCTGAACTCGTCCACGCCCACGGGGGCCGTGGTGAGCAAGATCTTCGACGGGCTGGTGGAGTACGGCCCGGACCTCAGGCCGCGTCCCGTCCTGGCCGAAAGCTGGACCGTATCGGAGGACGGCAAGACCATCACCTTCAAGCTGCGCCAGGGCGTGCTGTGGCACGACGGCAAGCCGTTCACATCGGCGGACGTGAAGTGGTCGGCTGAGGAAGTGTGGTTGAAGCACGCGCCCAGCGCGCGCCGCGTGTTCCAGTATCTGCAGAAGGTCGAGGCGCCGGACGATCACACCGTGGTGCTGCACCTGTCCCAGCCCACGCCCGTGGCGCTGAACGCCATCGACTCGCTGGGCGCGCCGATCCTGCCGCGCCATCTGTTCGAAGGCACGGACATCCAGAACAATCCGTACAACAACAAGCCGATCGGCACCGGTCCCTTCGTGTTCAAGGAATGGAACCGCGGCAACTACATCGTGCTGGAGAAGAACGAGAAATACTGGCAGCCGGAGCGCCCGTACCTGGACCGCATCGTCTGGAAGATCATCCCGGACGTCTCGGGCCGCGCCACCGCGCTGGAGACCGGCGGCGTCGCTTACGGCGAGCGCAATCCGGTGGCCTTCACCGATGCGACGCGTCTGTCCAAGCTGCCCAAGCTGGCGGTCGACACGTCCGGCTACAACGGCTTTGCCGCCTGGCTGTGGCTGGAAGCCAACCTGCGCGATCCCATCCTGTCGAACCTGAAGGTGCGCCAGGCCATCGCGCACGCGGTGAACAAGCAAGTGCTGGTCAAGACCGTGTGGAACGGCTATGCCGAACCGTTCATCAGCCCGGTGCCGTCGCTGGTCAAGCCCTATCACAATCCCAACGTGCAGCAGTATCCGTTTGATCCGGCGCTGGCCGAGAAGCTGCTGGACGAAGCGGGCTATCCGCGCAAGGCCGACGGCTGGCGCTTTGCGCTGACGCACGACTACATCCCGTTCGGCGACGACTACCGGCGCACCGGCGAGTTCGTGCGCCAGGCGCTGCGCAAGATCGGCATCGACGTGACGCTGCGCGGGCTGGACCTGGCGACGTGGACGCGCAACGTGTTCACCGACTACAACTTCCAGCTCATCAGTTCTTGGGGCACGGTGCTGATCGATCCGCAGCTGGGCGTGGAGACGCGCTACTGGAGCAAAGCTGAAGCCAAGGGCACGCCCTGGTACAACGTGTCCGGCTACAAGAACGCAGACATGGACCGGGCCATCGAAGCGGCGCAGATCGAAACCGATCCGCAAAAGCGCATCGAGCAGTACAACGAGGTGCAGCGGCTGGCGCAGCGTGATCTGCCGCTGATCGGGCTGTTTGAGTTCCGCTGGTTTGGCGTGTGGGACAAACAGGTGCGCAACGTGACGGATGCCTCGTCCCATTCGCGCAACAACTTTGCCAACGTCTGGCTGGGCAAGGCCTGACGGCCGGGGAAAGATCGCCATGTCCCTGCGCCTGCCCCGTCCGCTGCGCTACCTGCTGCAGATCCTGTTCGTGGTGGGCGTCACCGCGATTGCCAACTTCTTCCTGCTGAAACTTGTTCCAGGTGATCTGGTGGACGTGATCGCCTCTGAAAACAGCGGCATCACGCCCGAGCACGTCGCGCAGTTGCGCCAGGCGTATGGCCTGGACCAGAGCGTGTTCGCGCAGCTGGGCTATTACCTCAAGAGCCTGCTGTCGCTGGACCTGGGGTATTCGTTCCGCTATGGCGAGCCGGTGTCGGACCTGATCTTCAACCGGCTGCCCGCGACGCTGGCGCTGATTGGCACGGGTTTGGCGCTGTCCGTGGCCGTCGGCGTGCTGCTGGGCGTGCTGGCCGCCCGGCGTCCGCAGGGCCTCCTGGACACGCTGCTGTCCGGGCTGGCCACGGCCGGCTATTCCGCGCCCATGTTCTGGACGGCGCTGATGCTGATCGTGGGCTTTGGCGTTCATCTGAACTGGCTGCCGGTCGGCGGCATCCGTGACGTGGGCGCGGCGCATCAAGGCTGGGCGCTGTGGCTGGACTACGCGCGCCACCTGGCGCTGCCGGTCACGACCGTGGCGATCTACTACGTGGCCATCTACGCCCGGCTGTCGCGCGCATCGATGATCGAGACCCTGCAGGAGGACTACATCCGCACGGCCCGCGCCCGCGGCAACGGCGAGGCGCGTGTGATCTGGCGCCATGCCCTGAAGAACGCCATTCTGCCGGTCATCACCATGCTGGGTCTGCAAAGCAGCGCGCTGCTGGGCGGCAGCATCGTGGTCGAAACCGTGTTCGCGTGGCCGGGCCTGGGGCAGTTGTCGTTCGAGGCCATCGCCAGCCGCGACGTGAACCTGCTGCTGGGCATCCTGCTGATGAGCGCGGCGCTGGTCGCCCTGATGAACATTGCCGTCGATGCCTGCTACGGCCTGCTCGACCCCCGAGTGAGAAAGACATGAAAGCACCCGCCCTTGCCGCCCTGCGCCTGCTGCGCACGCCTTCGGCCGCCGTCGGCGCGGTCATTCTGGCCATCGTGATCGGCGCGGCCGCCACCGCATCCTGGCTGTTCCCGGACGATCCGCTGGAGATGGTCGGCGCGCCGTTCACCTGGCCCGGCGAGGACGCCGCGTTTCCGGCGGGTACCGACCTGATGGGCCGCGACATCCTGGCCGGACTGTTCCACGGGGCGCGCGTGTCGCTGCTGGTGGGCGGCGCGTCGGCCGCGATCGCGCTGGGCATCGGCCTCTTGGTGGGCGCCTTTGCCGGGTATGCCGGTCCGCGTACCGACGCCGTGCTGATGCGCATCACCGAGCTGTTCCAGACGGTGCCCTCGTTCCTCTTGGCGATCGTGCTGGTGGCGATTCTGGGGCCGTCGCTGTCGACCATCATCTTTGCGCTGGGCATCACGTCGTGGACCGGCATCGCGCGGCTGACGCGCGGCGAATTCATTTCGCTGCGCGAACGCGAATTCGTGCGGGCCGCGCAGACGCTGGGCGCCGGCCACGCCCGCATCATCTTCCGCGAGATCCTGCCCAACGCCCTGCCGCCCATCATCGTGACCACCGCCGTGCTGGTGGCTCACGCCATCCTGTCCGAAGCGGGACTGTCCTTTCTGGGACTGGGCGATCCCAACGTGGTGAGCTGGGGCAGCATGGTCGGCGCGGGCCGCGAGGCGCTGCGCACCGCGTGGTACATGACCGCGCTGCCCGGCCTGACCATCATGGCGACTGTGCTGGCGCTGAACCTGCTCAGCGACGCCATCAACGACGCGCTCAACCCCAAGCTGCGCCGCCGCCGCGTCGCGGCACAGCCCGCCGCTGCCGGCCAGCCGTAACTTCATCTCCTGCCATGACCACGCTGATCGAAATCCAAGGATTGAACGTCGCCTTCCCCGGCCACCAGGCCGTGCGGAACCTGGACCTGCAACTGCGCGCGGGCGAAACACTGGCGCTGGTGGGCGAGTCCGGCTGCGGCAAGTCCACCACCGCGCTCGCGCTGCTGGGGCTGCTGCCGCGCCATGCGAAAGTGCAGGGCCGCGTGCTGTTCGAGGGCCAGGACCTGCTGGCGCTGTCCGAACGCCGCCGCTGCGCGCTGCGCGGCGACCGCATCGCGATGATCTTCCAGGAGCCGATGACCAGCCTGAATCCCGTGCTGACCCTGGGCGACCAGATCGGCGAAGCGCTGCGTCTGCATCGCGGCGCGTCCGCCCGCGCGGCCCGCGCCCGCGCCATCGAACTGCTCGACCTGGTTCGCGTGCCCGAGCCGCAGCGCCGGGTGGACGACTATCCGCATCACCTGTCCGGCGGTCAGCGCCAGCGGGCGATGATCGCCGCGGCCATCGCGTGCCAGCCCGCGCTGCTGGTGGCCGACGAGCCCACCACCGCGCTGGACGTGACTGTCCAGGCGCAGATCCTGAAACTGCTGGACGACCTGCGCGGTGAACTGGGCATGGGGCTGTTGCTGATCACGCACGACCTTGCCGTCGTTGGCGAATGGGCGGACCGCGTGGCGGTGATGGTGCAAGGCGAAAAGGTGGAAGAAGGCGCGGCGTCCACGCTGCTGGGCCAGCCGCGCCACCCGTACACGCGCGGCCTGCTTGGTGCATCGCTGCGGCTGGACGACGCCACGCATTACAGCAGGCTGCGGCTGCCGGAGATTCGCACGCGGCTGGATCCTGCGTCGGGCAAACCGGTTTTTGGACTGGTGACGCCGCCGCGCGCGCCCGCAGCCGCCAACGATCCCGCGGCCAGCGCGAACGGCCCGCTGCTGCAGGTGCAGGAACTGCGCGTGCAGTACCGGACGTCCCGCGGCGTCACCGCCGCGGTCGATGGCGTGTCGTTCGAGATCGCAGCGGGCGAAACCGTGGGTCTGGTGGGCGAATCGGGTTGCGGCAAGTCGACGCTGTCGCGCGCGCTGGTTCGGCTGCTGCCGCCGGCCTCGGGCCGCATCCTCCTTGGCGGCGAAGACACCACGGAACTGGACGCCGGACGTCTGGCGGGCTACCGCCAGCGCGTGCAGATGATCTTTCAGGATCCGTACGCGTCCCTCAATCCCCGGCACACCGTGGCGGACATCCTGGAGGCGGCGCTTCGCATTCACCGTGTGAAGGATCGCGACGAACGCCGCCGCCGCATCCTCCACATCCTGGACGCCGTGGGCCTGCCGCGCGACGCCTTGGCACGTTACCCCAGCGAATTCTCGGGCGGCCAGCGCCAGCGCATCGGCATCGCGCGGGCGCTGGTGCTGCGCCCGGCGCTGGTCATCTGCGACGAACCGGTGTCGGCGCTGGACGTGTCCGTGCAGGCGCAGATCCTCAACCTGCTGGTCGACCTGAAGGATGAGTTCCGGCTGTCCTACCTGTTCATTTCGCACGACCTGTCCGTGGTGCATTACCTGGCGGACCGGGTGCTGGTGATGAACGCGGGGCAAATCGTCGAGGAGGGGCCGAACGCCACGCTCTGGCGCGACGCCCGCCACCCGTACACGCGCAGCCTCATCGCCGCGCTGCCCCGGGGACTGGAACCGCGGGACGAGGCGCAGCGGCGGATCGCCTGACGCCGCCGCGGGCTCCGCCTTAAGGGGGGCTGGCTTGCGCCTGCCCGCAGGCCTATACTGGATTCGCCGTTGCTGGACATTCCTTTACCTAAAGGAGAGGCAACATGTACAGGCACTTGCTCATCGCCGTGGACGGATCCCTGCTGTCCGAATCGGCATTCAAGCGCGCCCTCGTTTTCGCCAAGGAAATGGGCGCCACCATCACCCTGCTGCGCGCCATCCCGGAAGACCACCTGCTGGTTTACCAGGCCGAAATGCTGGGCACCACCGAAGGGCATCACACCGATCAGGCGCGCAAGAACGCGCAGGCGTATCTGGACGGGCTTGAAGCCGAGGCGCGGCACGCGCTGGTGCCCTGCGAAGCCATCGTCACGGTGAACGACCATCCGCACGAGGCCATCGTGGAGACAGCGCAAAAGTCCGGGTGCGACCTGATCGTGATGGGCTCGCACGGACGGCACGGCATGACGGGCTTTTTGCTGGGCAGCGAGACGCAGCGCGTGCTGGCGCGCACGCGGCTGCCGGTGCTGGTGTATCGCTAGCCTTGCGTCAAGGTGCCGGGCCGGGCGGCCGCGGTCAAGCGGCCGCCAGCGCGTGCTGGAACGTAAAGCTGTCCGCGTACAGGTGATCCAGACTGGCGCCGCGTTCGGCCAACAGGCTTTTGGCCTGGCGAATCATCTCCGGCGCGCCGCACAGATAGAACGCATGTTCCGACAGGTCCGCGTGATCTTCCAGCACCGCCTGCTGCACGTAGCCGCGGCGCCCCTGCCAGTCCGCCCCCGCGCGCGACAGCACGGGCACGAAATTGAATTCGTAGAGCCGTCCGGCCCAGCTTTCGATCTCGTCGCGCAGGTACAGGTCCGCCTCGGTGCGCATGCCCCAATACAGGGTCACGGGCGGGCAGTCCTCGTTGCCCAGCAGCGACTCGAGAATCGCCTTGATGGGCGCGATGCCGGTTCCCGTGGCCATCATGATGAGCGGGCGCCAATCTTCCTCGTGATAGCTGAAGACGCCAAGCGGCGCCTCGATCTCCACCGGCGTGCCGGCGCTGGCCTGCCCCAGCCACTGGTCGGTGTAGCGGCCGCCGGGAATGCGGCGCACGTGGAAGTCGATCAGGTTGCCCGCCCGCGCCGACGCCATGGAGAAGCTGCGCGTCTCGCCGTCGGGGAGCACCACGTTCATGTACTGTCCCGGCACGTAATCCAGGCCCTCACCGGGCAGCGCCAGGGTCAGGTGGATGACGTCGTCACAGAACGCGGCGATACGATGGATCGTGGCGGGCATGCGGCGAGGTTCCGGGAAGGTCTGTCGGCTGCTCGCCACGCTGATGCACAGGTCGGCCGTCGGACGGGCCTGGCACGCCAGCGCGTAGCCCTGCTCGGCCTCTTCCGGGGTCAGCGCCATGGGGAATTCGTCATACCGGACAGTGCCCGATTCGAGTTTGATGCGGCAGGTGCCGCAGCCGCCGAACGTGCATTCGTGCGGCAGCTTCACCGCCGAACGCTCCGCGGCTTCCAGCACGGATTCGCCTTCATCGACGACAAAGGCTTCTGCGGTTTCCAGGATGTGCACGCGGTATGCCATGGCGCCCTCGCCTATTTCTTGATGTCCGCTTCGACCAGCACCTTCATGCCGCGCGGCTCCAGCAGTTCGCCCAGCGCAGCCAGTGCCGCAAGACCTGCTTTGGTGTCCTGCTCGCCGTTGCCGCCGCTCAGGCCCACGCCGCCGATCACCTCGCCATTCACGACGATGGGAAAGCCGCCGACGAACACCGCGAACTTGCCGTCGAAGCTCCACTGGATGCCGAAGGCTTCGTTGCCGGGCAGCGCGGGGCCGTTGGGCGGCGTATTGAATAGGTGCGTCGAGCGCTTGTGCCCGGCAGCGGTGAACGCCTTGTTCCAGGCGATCTGCGGGCCCGTGATGCGGGCGCCGTCCATGCGCTCGAGCGCAATCGGATAGCCGCCGTCGTCCACGATGCAGATCGACTCCAGCACGCCGATTTCCTGCGACTTGGCGATGGCGGCGCGCACCATGACGCGCGCTTCTTCAAGTTCCAGGCGATAGATCTGTTTCATGTGCAAAGCCTCTTTGGATGGATGAGCCGTCAGCCGGCGCGGTAGACGGTTTTGATCTGCGTGTAGAACTCCAGGCCCACGCGGCCCGATTCGCGGAATGTGGAGGTGCTGGAATGCTTCAGCCCGCCGAAGGGCGCGTTGATCAGGTTGCCGGTAGTGGTGCGGTTGATCTTCACGGTGCCTGCCTGGATATCGCGGGCGAAGCGGTGCGCGTAGCGCGCGTCGGTGGTGGCAATGGCGGCCGACAGGCCGTATTCCGTGTCGTTGGCCTGCGCGATGGCGTCTTCATAGCCGTCGACCTCGATCAGCGCGATCACCGGACCGAAGATTTCTTCGCGGGCAATGCGCATCTGCTGCGTCACACTGGCAAAGAGCGCGGGCGTGACGTAATAGCCGCGGTCGAAACCCGGACCCGTCAGGCGATCGCCGCCGTACAGGTGCGTGGCCTCCTGCTTGCCCAGTTCGATGTAGCCCAGCACGTTGTCGAGCTGGCGGGCGGTGGCCAGCGGGCCCAGGTCGAAATTGCCGTCCAGGCCGTTGCCGATGGTCAGCGTCTTGATCCTGGCGAGCAGCTTGTCCGTATAGGCGCCGCTGACCTTGCGGTCGACCAGCACGCGGCTGGTGCCGGTGCACGCCTGGCCGCTCAGCGAGAAACCGCCTTTGACCGCCAGGTCCACTGCGCGGTCCAGGTCGGCGTCGGCCAGCACGATCAAGGGATTCTTGCCGCCCAGTTCCATCTGCGTCCGGGTGGTCAGGCCGGCCGTGCGATGGATCTGCTCGCCGGCGGCGGTGGAGCCGGTGAACGAAATGGCGCGCACCTGGCTCGCCCCCGTGATGGCTTCGCCCACCGCTCCTGCCGGGCCCGTCAGGAAGTTCAGCACGCCGACCGGCAATCCGGCCTGCACGAAGGCCTCGGTCAGGCGATAGCCCGACATCGGCGCGTCGGACGAGGGCTTGAACACCACCGTGTTGCCCGTGATGAGGGCCGGTGCAATCTTGCGAGCCGGAATCGAGATGGGGAAATTCCAGGGCGAGATCACCGTCACCACGCCCAGCGGTTCGCGCTGGCTGTAGACGATCATGTCCGGATCGTCGTTGGGATAGGTCTCGCCGGTGAATGACTGGCCTTCGACCGCGTAGAAACGGATCGTCTGCGCCGAACGCAAGATTTCGTCCTTGGCCAGGTTCAGGCCCTTGCCTTCTTCACGGGTCAGTTCGCGCGCGATCGACGCGGCGTTGTCTTCCAGATGCTGGGCCGCCTTGAACAGGATGGCCGCGCGCTTGGAGATCGGCGTGTCGCGCCACGCGGCAAACGCCGCCTCGGCCGCCAGGACCGCCTGCCGGGCGTCCTCGGCGTTGGAGACCTGGAATTGCCCGACGACGTCGTCCGTGTCGGCCGGGTTGCGGTTCGGCGCAGTTTTACCCGAGCCGCTGGGCGTCCACTTGCCGCTGATGTAGTTCAAAAAGGTCTGCTGCGAGAGATCGTCCACGGGAGCGCTTCCTTGATTGAGTCTGGGCGGGCGCGGCAGGCGCAAGGCGCCTGGGCTACTGTCAGAACATTGTATACTTTAATCATTAAGCGACGATCCGTGGAAACCCCACCTGAAGCGTCAGCAAAAAGGCTCCCGCGCGGGAGCCTTTTAGCGTCACGTCGCGCCGTTCAACTCCAGATCAGCACAGCGCAGATCGTCGAGACGAAGAGCGCCAGCACCACGGGCAGCAACAGCGCGCGCACCAGCGACAGCACATTCACCCGCGCAAACCCCGCCACCGCGATCAGCGAGGACCAGGCGATCAGCGTGCCGCCGCCCGTCCAGACGGCGCCCATCTGGCCGACCGCCGCCAGCGTCGCGGGGTCTACGCCGACGACCGGACCCAGCGCGCCGGATAACGTGCCCGTGAGCGGCAGGCCTGCGAAGCCCGAGCCGTCGATGCCGGTGATCATGCCGACCAGCAGCACACCGAAGGCGACGAGGAAGTGGTTTTCCGGGATGAGATGCTGCGCGGCGGAGATCACCTCGAAGAGCAGGCCGGGCGCCTGCGCCGCCGGCACGCCCAGGATCTGCGCGGCCGTCTCATTGGCGCCCACGAAGAAGAAGCCCGCGATGGGCAGCACGGAACCCATCGCCTTGAAGGCGAACACGAAGCCGTCGGTCACGTGTTCGGGACAGACGTCCAGCATCTTGCGAGGGCCTTCGGCGGCCAGCGTCACCAGCATCATCACCACGAAGGCGACGCCGCCGACCAGCGCCGCCGCATCGCCGCCGCGCAGGGCGGGCAGCGACGGAAACAGCCGGGGCAGCACCATCACGGCGATCACGGCCAGGAATGCCAGCGGCGTCACCACCGCAAACACCTTCGACCAGCGGACACGGCGCTGCTCTTCCTCGCTCAGCGCGGGACCGGCGGGCAGCGCGGGATCGGCACCCATCGTGCCGCGGGCAAGTTCCGCCTTGTCGAACGAGCCGGCCTGTTCCATGCGCGCCAGGCTGCCGTCCTGCGCGCGGGCCTGCCAGGCCGTCAGCAGTGCAGGATCGGCCGGCACGATGTGACGGCGCACCAGCAGGTAGGCCGCCACCAGCGCGATCCCGCCGGTGATCAAGGACAGCACGAGCGCGCGGTCGGCCACGACGGCGGCGCTGACGGCCGCCCCCGCCGCCTTGGCGCTGATGCTCGGCGCCACGCCGATCACGTAATCCGACGACAAGGCCATCCCCTGCCCCGCGATCGCGATGGCCATGGCGCCGGCCAGCGGCGGCAGCCCGGCCGCGATGGCCGCCGGCAGCAGGATGGCGGACACCAGCGGCACGGCGGGCGTGGGCCAGAAGAACAGCGAGATTACATAGGTACAGAGGGCGATGATCACGAACGACGAATGCCCGCCCCGCATGACCCGCCGAAATGGCTGGACCATGCGCACGTCCGCCTGCAGCGTCTTCAAGGAATTGAGAAGCGCCGTCATGAAGGTGATGACGAGAAAGATGTTGAAGAGCTCTTTGGCGGCGACGAAGCTGGCGGAAAAGATGCCGATCAGCCCGCTGATCGGATTGCCCGTGATCGCCAGCACGACCAGGAATGTACCGATGACGGAAGGCACCACGACATTGGCGCGCAGGATCATCGTCAGGATGATGGCGGCCACACTGATCAGGTAAATCCAATGAGCGGCAGTGAGCACGACGTCGGATTGCATGCGCTATTCCCCTTGTATGCGTGGCTGTTGGGTCGCCACAATCGGTATACTATATTTCGATAGTAGTCATACCAACCGAAATATGCGCCGCCTAGGGAAACCGATAGTGCGGGTTTCAGCCTGATTTTCAGCTGAAAATCAAGGGATTACCCGGAGTTTTTGGAATTTTGCGATCAGCGTCCGAATTCATCGATAGACTATCGTATACATAAATTACAAAGCCCTCAGGCATGTTGTCCTCCCTGATAACCACCGATCTGTGGCATTACGCCGCCATGGCAGCCGTCGTGTTTGGCGCGGCCGTCGCCCAAGGCGTGGGCGGCGTGGGGTTTGCGATGTTCGCCGCACCCGTCGCCGCCATGTTCTTCCCGCAATTGGCGCCTGGCCCGCTTCTGACCCTGGGCGGCTTCATTTCGCTCTTGACCGCCCTGCGCGAGCGGGCCGCCATCGATTGGCCCGCCGTCTCCTACGCCCTAGCCGGGCGCGCCGTCGGCACCCTGATCGCGATCTACGCCATGGCGCGCTTTGCGCCCCAGGCGCTGGGCGTGCTTTTTGCCTGCATGATCCTGGCCGCCGTCGCGCTCAGCGTGGCGGGACTGAAGTTCTCCGCGACGCCGGGCCGGGTGTCCGGGGCGGGCGTGGCCTCGGGGATCATGGGCACGATGACGTCGGTGGGCGCCCCGCCCATCGCCATCGTGCTGCAGCACGCCGCGCCGCCGCGGCTGCGTGCCACGCTGGGCATGGTGCTCTTTCTGGGATCCATTTTTTCGCTCGCCATGCTGGCGCTGGCCAAGCGCTACACGGGTTATCACGCCGGGCTGGCGCTCAGCCTGGCGCCGTTTCTGCTGGCCGGATTCGCCGTCTCCAGCCGGCTGCGCACCATGCTGCCTCCCCGCGCGGTGCGCGGTGTGCTGCTCGTCGCCTGCGCCATGGGCGCGGTGGGCGTGCTGGTGAAGTCATTCTGGGTGCACTGATGCGGCAAACCGCCAGCGACGGACGGCTACACCCGGTAATACAATGCCGACTATATCCATTACGCCAAACCTGCTCGCCATGACAACCTCCCCCGTCAGTCCGCAAGCCGTCGAGACGCAGCATTCCTCCCCGCTGAAGATCGGCGAGCAGCACCCGCAGTTGTTTGCCGTCATCCGCGACAAGCTGCGCGAACGCATCCTGAGCGGCGAGTTCACGCCCGGCGACCGCCTGGTGGAAGGCCGCCTGTCCGAAGAAATGGGTGTATCCCGTATTCCGGTGCGCGAGGCGTTGCGGGCGCTGGCCGCCGAAGGCTTGGTCACGATCGAGCCGCGGCGCGGCGCGTCGGTGTCGGTGCTATCCGATGCCGTGGCCTACGACATGGTGGAAGTGCGCGCCACGCTGGAAGGTCTGAACGCCAAGCTGGCCGCGCAGCGCCGCGACGAAAAGACAGTGGAGCGCCTGCAGGCGTTTCTGCGCGAAGGCACGGAAGCCGCGCGCGACGAGAAACTGGACAAGTTCCTGGCGCTCAATTCGCAGTTCCATGAAATGCTGGCCACGATCGGCGGCAACGTGGTGCTGACCGACCTGATGCGCTCGCTGCGCGATCGCACCGCCCTGCTGTTCGCGCCCAGCAACATGCGCCGCGCCAAGCAGAACTGGGACGAGCATTCGCAGATCCTGAATGCCGTCATCGCGGGCAACGGCGATCTGGCGGCGCTGCTGGCCAGCCAGCACGTGCACAACGCGGCCAAGGCCTACACCGAGGCGCAGCAGCCGCCACAGCAGGCGTCGGTGGCCTGAGCGCCTGATCCCTGACGAGCGGCTGTCACCGCCGCCGCGCCGGCGCCGGGGCGCCCCCGCCATCCACTCATCCCGTCGTGGCCGTTTCCACCGCGCCCGGCGCCGCGCCGACCACGATCCCCTTGCCGTTCTGCACCACCCACGACACCTTCACGTCGCCATTCACGAACGTCTGGCAGGCCATGCGGTAGCCGGCCTCGAAGTCTTCCGGCCGCAGGTGCTTGCGCTCCTTCGGCTTGATGGCGTCGGTGTTTTCCAGCCCCTCTTCGATCCGGCACTTGCAGGTGCCGCACAGGCCGCCCCCGCACTTGAACGGGATACCGCCCTTTTCCTTGAGCGACACGCGCAACAGGTTGCTGTTTTCCGGCGCGGTGGCGACCATGCCGCCGTTGGATAGGAACGTGATCTGGACCATATATTCAGTGCTCCGCGGCGCGCACGCCGGACCGCAGCGTCAGCGTCGACGCCATGCTGCCAAAACGCGTCAGGTGCGCCAGCTCCTTGCGGGCCGCGTCCACCGACGAGAACTTCTCCAGAAACTTGGATGGCACGTGGTTCACCACGTAGGGCGGCGTTTCCTCGGTGACCACCAGCTTGATCTCACGGTCCAGGCGGGCAATGCTGAACACCGCCAGCGCGCGCCCGTAGAACACGTAGTCGTAGGTCTCGATGATGTCGGCGCCGTCGCCCGCCTCGGTGCGGAAGACGCCGGGCTTGGAGGTCAGGATCACATAGGTGGATTGCGTCGCCATCATGCCTCCACGTCCTGCGACAGCTCGATGTCGCTGCTCAGCCAAAGCTGGCACGCCAAGCGGTAGCCCTGGTCGACACGGTCGCCCAGCTGCTTCTTTTCCTTCCAGTTCACCGGCGGCAGATGCTCAGCGCCGGCGATGATGCGGCACGCGCACTTGGCGCACTTGCCCATGCCGCATTCATAGCGCAGATGCGGAAACGGAAACTGCTTGATGCCGGCCCGCACCACCAGGTTGGTGTTGTCCTTCACCACGTCGGTGTAGGTCTGGCCGCCTTTATGAAACACAACGGTAGGCATGAGGTCTTCGTCCAGGTTCTGCGGTGCGGCCACCGCCCGGCCGGGCTGGGCGGGCCGCGCGCGTTCGGGCGATCAGGCGGCAAGGCCCAGTTCGGGCAGCTTGATCTCGTCCTGCACGTAGTCGGTGTAGAGCGCCGTGGTGTACAGCAGCCGCATCTGCGCGCCGATTTCGCAGATCTTCAGGCAGCGCTGCTGCAGGTCCACCGTGTTGGCGTGCTCCAGCACGATCTGGTAGCCGCGTTCGCCATGGATCTCGTCGGACACGATGTGCAGGTCGAAGAACTCCACTTCCTCGTCGGTGAAGCCGTACTTCTCGCGCAGGGTCGGCGTCTGCTTGCGGTAGATGGAGGGCACCTGCGATTCCAGGCCCACCACCAGGCCGGCCACCGCGACGATCGGATCCTCGCGCATGGCAACGGCATAACACCAGCTTTGCAGCGCGCGCGTCGTGGGCGACATGTTGTCCGGATTGGTGACCCGTTCGCGGGTGGTGCCGCAGGCTTCGGCAAAGCGGATCAGCAGGTCGGTGTGGCGGTCGCCGCCAATCTCCTCTTCGTACATGTTTGCCAGCAGGAAATCCTTGGCCTCGGTATAGGTGTCCGGCGTACGGGCGTACAGGTAGCCCAGGTAGTCGGCAAAGGGGCCGACATAGTGATAGTGGTTCTCGGCCCAGCGCGACAGATGCTCGCGGCTCAGCTTGCCTTCGGCCCAGGCGATCGAAAAGGGCGACGCGTTGGCGCTCTTGCCCTTGATCGCGTTTTCCAGTGCCGTGCGGAATTCATCTCGGTTCATCAGTTCTGCCATGACTCGCTCCAGGTCCAGTGGGAGAAATTCCAGGCCTGTGTCAGCCCGGGCATGATGAACATTGTATACCGTCTACTGTTTTGAACCGCTAGGGCAATCCCGAAGTTCCTCGCTTAAAGAGGGACAGTTTCAACCAGATCAAGCACTTACCATCCACTAGGCGAATTGGACCAAAGCGCGCCGCAGGCGTACAATGAATACAATTTCAACGCAATACGGAAATACCATGAACACCCGCCACCCGCTGGGCGACGCCCCGATCGGTCAACAACTGCTCACCCACTACGCTCGCCGCGACGCCGTGCGCCACGCCACGCCGCTGTTCCCGTCGTCCTGGGCCGAACTGCTGGCCCCGTTCCGCAACGCGCGTCTGCAACCACTACGCGCAGCCGCACCCGCCGCACGCACGCAACGCGACGGCACCGTTTGCCAAGCTGGCTGAAGGAAAAGCCTGGGACTGAACGTCCTGGCCTGAAAAGGCCGGGATTGAAACACCCCGGCTAGAACGCCCGGGACGTCTTCCCGGACGAGCGCGGCGCCGTTAGCGTTGTTAGCCCCCGTCAGCGCTGTTAGCCCCGTCAGCGCCGTGCGCGCAGGCTGACCTGCATCCGGGCGTTCTGCTGCGCCGCGTTCCGCTGGCGCCGGGCATTGCCGCCGGCAAGCACCAGCACAATCGCAAAGCCTACGGTATAGGCCAGCACGTCCCACCAATCCGGCACGCTGCCGAACACCACGCGCAGCACCGGCTGCTCGATGCGCCAGCCAAAGTGTCGCGCCAGGTATTGGCCCAGTTCGACCGCATACCCCGTGAACAGCGCCGCCAGCGCCAGCGGCAGCACGCCCGCTCGAACAAAGCTGCGGTACAGCAGATAGGCCCAGCCCACCGCCACCACGTCCCCCACGAATCCACGCAGGAAGGGATAGGGCGCGCCCACGGTGGCGATCAGCGCCAGTACGGCGGTCACGGCAAGCAGGGCGGCGAACGCGCGCCCGTTGAAAGTCAAAGTCATTGAATCAGCAAACGTAAATAGTGAAACAGGGAGGCGCGCGCCTGCATTGGCGGCGGCTGCGCATCGCTGCCTGAATTCGCGCAAGAATCCGCACACGCAGCGCTGCTAAGCCCGCGCCCCGGCCGGTAACAAGGGCAGCGCGCAGGTTACCGGAAAAGCGCGGGCCGCCCTCCTCGACCGCCTGCCTTGGGCGTACCATGGAGCGACCCCGACCCAGCCCAGAACGGGCGCGATCCTCGCGTCCGGCCACGTTCCCATGCTGCAGCCCGTTTCGGCTTCGACCGATCTGCCGGCGGCCCCACCGGCCGCGCCCGCGCCTGTCCTCCAGGTCAGCACGCTTTCCCCCCTCGCCTTTCCCGCCTTTCGCATCATCTGGATCGCCAACCTGTTTGCCAACCTGGGCACCTGGGCGCAATCGGTGGCCGCCGCGTGGGTCATCACCACGGAGCAGAGCAGCCCACTGATGGTCGCGATGATCCAGGTGGCGGCGGCGTTTCCGCTGGTCGCCCTGTCGATCCTGACCGGGGTGCTGGCCGACAACCACGACCGGCGCCGCGTCATGCTTGCGGGCATGCTGCTGGAGCTGGCGGGCGGGGTCTTCATCACCATCCTGGCCTTCGCGGGGCTGCTGCACCCCATCACGCTGATTGCATCCGTGTTCTGCATCGCCATCGGCAGCGCGATCGTCACGCCCGCATGGCAGGCCGCCGTGGGCGAACAGGTGCCGCGCGAGCACGTCGGCAGCGCCGTGCTGCTGAACAGCGTCAACTTCAACGTCGCGCGGGCGGTGGGGCCGGCCATCGGCGGCCTGCTGCTGGGCGCGTTGGGCACGTCCTGGGTCTTTCTGCTGAACTGTTTCTGCTACGCCGGGCTGATCTGGGCGATCTGGCGCTGGAAGCGCGACCTGCCCGTGCGCAGGCTCCCGCCCGAAGGCCTCTTTGAAGGCGTGGTCGCCGCGCTGCGCTACACGCAGCATTCGACGGTGACGCGCGTGGTGATGCTGCGCTCGTTCGCCTTCGGCCTGTCCGCCAGCGCGCTGTGGGCGCTGTTGCCGCTCTTGGCGCACGAGCACGAAAGCGGCAGCGCGCTGCTGTACGGCTACATGCTTGGCGCGCTGGGCGTGGGCGCCATCCTGGGCAGCGTGGTGGTGCGCCGGGCGCGCGCGGCGTGGGGATCCGGCGGCCTGATCAGCGTGGCCGCAGCGCTCCTGGCCGTCTGTCTGCTGGCGCTGGGGCTGACCGATACGCTGTGGGTCGCGTTTCCGGCGCTGCTCCTGTCGGGCGGCTGCTGGATCGGCGTGCTCGCCACCTACAACACGACCGTGCAGCTTCTGGTGCCGGACTGGGTGAAGGCGCGCGCGCTGGCGCTGTATCAGACCGCGATCTTCGGCGGCCTGGCGGCGGGCTCGTTCATGTGGGGTCACTTCGCGGGCACGATGGGCGTGTCCGGCGCGATGTCGGCCGCCGGCATCGTGCTGGGCGTGACCGTGGCGCTGCTGTACCGCTCGCGTCTGCCGGAACAGGTGGACGCGCGGTCGCTGACGCGCGCCGACGACACCGAACCGGCCATGGCCGCCGCCGGCTTCAACACGCAGCGCGGCGCGGTGCTGGTCGCCGTGGAATACCTGATCAACCCGGACAAGCTGGCCGCGCTGATCCATGCCGCCCGGCCGCTGCGCCTCTTGCGGCTGCGCAATGGCGCGCAGCAGTGGCAGCTGTTCCGCGACCTGGAGCGCGAGGGCGTCTGGCGCGAGGTCTTTCTGGTGGAAAGCTGGATGCAGTACCTGCGGATGATCGACCGCATGACGCTGGCCGACAAGATGGTGCTGGACGAGGTGCGCGCCTTGCATGCGGACGACAAGCCGCCGGTGGTGTCGCGCAACGTCAGCTACCTGGCCATGAACGAGGCGCAGGGTTTCTCGCTGCGCCGCGCCCCCGATTCCCGATGACGCGCGAGGCCCGACCATGCTTACCTCTCTGTGGCGCAATTGGCGGACCTGGCGGCGTGGCGGGTCGCAGCTTGACGTCATCCTGTCCAACGCCGACCCCCAAGCCCCGCTGGCCGAACGGAATCTGTGGCTGGTCGACCTTGGCCGCTGGCTGAACCGTCCGGACGGCGAACCGGCACGGGAAGACGGGCGCGACCCGCGTCACGCCCGCCTGCGCTACCTGTTGCAGGTGCTGGAACGCAATCCCGCTGTTGCGGCGCGCACGGCGGCCACGCTGCGCTCGGTGCTGGTGGACAACGACCCCACCGCGCTCCTGTGCGACACCGGCGTGGCGTCACGCCCCGGCTTCTGGGGTGAGTTGTGGCGCCGCGTCGTCGCCTGGATGCTGCCGCCGACCGTCAATCAGGGCGATATGTCGGGCCTCTTCACGCTGCTGTTTCGCCGCGCCGGCGACGCGCAATGGATCGAATCGCTGGACGACGAGACGCTGGCGCGCGTGCGCGCGCTGCCGCGTCTGAAAGAGGACGACCCGGCAAAAGAACCCGATGCGTTGTCAGCCCCCACGCCCGAGGCGCTTGCCCGGCGGCTGGACCAGGCACTGACCAGCAGCATGCAGGTGCTCGTCAGCCAGGTGGGCGCCGTCGGACTCAGCCAGGATATCCGCTCCCGTGTGCCGGGCCGCGTCGAAGAATCGCCGTTTTTCACGCTGGAGGGCACCGCGGCAGAACTCTTCGACAGCACACCGGACACGCCGCGCGAGGTGGTGGGCCAGCGCCTGAACGTGCTGCGCGCCTTGCTGGACGACTGCCGCGCGGCCGGCGACGCCGTCTATGAAGAACTCAAGCGCAATGGCGTCGCGGTCGACGTGGTCTACCAGATCGAGTGCATGAAGCTGCGCCTGGCGCGCATCGAACTGCTGCTGGGCGTGTGGATCGACCCCACGCAACGCCACCGGTACGCGCACCTGATGGCCGAGCTGATCCGGTGCACATTGGCCCGCAGCAGCATCCGGCATCTGGCGGCGTCGTCGCTCTTGCAGTTGGCGCGCCGCGTGATGGACCGCAGCGCCGAGACCGGCGAACACTACATCGCCCGCGACACGCTGGAATACATGGACATGCTGAAGGCGTCCATGGGCGGCGGCTTCGTCGTGGCGTTCACGGTGTACGTCAAGTTCATCATCACGTCGGCCCACCTGGACAAATGGATGGAAGGCCTGCTGAACGCACTGAACTACGCCGGCAGTTTTCTCGTGATCCAGTTCGCGCATTTCACGCTGGCCACCAAGCAGCCGGCCATGACCGGGCCTGCGCTTGCCCGCCGGCTGGACGCGGCCTACTCGCCCGACGGGCGCGAGGCCTTCGTCGACGACACGCTGGCGATGCTGCGTTCGAACGCCGCCGCGATCGCGGGCAACCTGGCCGTGGTGTTTCCGCTGGCCTGGGCGATTCAATGGTTGGCCATGCGGTTTCTGGAACAGCCTTTGATCGATGCCGACAAGGCGCAAGACACGCTGCAATCGTTGTCGTTCTGGGGACCGACGCCGCTGTATGCCGCGGTGACCGGCGCATTGATCTGGGTGTCCAGCCTGATTGCAGGTTGGGCCGACAACTGGTTCGCGCTGCATCGCGTGCACGACGTGATGGCGTACGGCCGGCGCACCCGCTACCTGCTCGGGGCGCGCGGCGCCGTTCGGTGGGCGGGCTTCTGGCGGCGCAACGTTTCGCAGATCGCCGCCAACGTTTCGCTGGGACTGATGCTGGGCCTGCTGCCGGCCCTCGTCAGCGCGCTGGGATCGACGCTGGAGGTCCGCCACGTGTCGCTCAGCGCCGGCCAGATCGCGGCCGCGATTGCGACGCTGGGCTGGGAGCTCGTGCATACGCAGGTGTTCTGGCTGGCCGTGGCGGGCACGGTGGCGACAGGCGCGCTAAACGTCATCGTCAGTTTTGCGCTGGCCTTCAACGTGGCGCTGGCGTCGCGCGACATGCGCCGCGACGATCGCGTGTCGCTGACTGCCGGGGTGCGCCGCCGCATCCTGCGGCGGCCGGCGGCGCTGTTCTGGCCGGTCAAGCCGCGCGCCACGCCCGTGCAATCCTGACGCGCTGCGCTGGGCAGGCCTGACTGACATGGTGCGCCTGAACGGACGCGGCTGCGGCGCCGCGTGTTCAGAACGTGATCGTGGCGGTGACCACGTCGCGGTACGTGCCGGGCCGAGGCGTCGTCTGCGCAGGCACGCGGCCATAGACCGTGAAGGTCTGATTGGCGCCCGTGCCCACGCCCGCCCGCGGCGCGCCGCCCGAGGCATCGCCCCAGACCGTGCCGTAGGCCGCATCCTGGTAGAGCTGATAGCTCACGGTGTCGGCGGCGGTCGTGTGCTTCATTTTGCGCGCCAGCACGTTGCCGGCGACCGAGCCGCCATTCAACGCCAGGGAGAAGGCGTTGGCGTTGGTGCATCGGACGGTGATCTGGCTGTTGGCCGTGACCGCGGCGCTCAACACGCCGCGCGGGGGAAACGCCATGTCCGTCGCGTTGATGGTGCAGTTCTTCTGCACGGTCGTGCGCACCACCAGCGGAATCGTGATGCGCTGCGTCGGCGCCGCCAGCGGGCAGTTGGACAGGCCCGAAAGCAGGCCGAACAGCACGTCCAGCGTGCCGGTGGTGGTGTAGGTTTCGCTGTAGACCGTGTTGGCGTTGTTCACGGTTCTCACTGTGGACTGCCCGCCCGGCAGCTTGCCGTAGAACCGGAAGGTGGTCGACACGTTGCCGCCCCCCAGCAGCGGGCCGGTGAGCGTCTGCGACGTCGGTTGCCCGGCCGTCGCCGCGCCCCATATCTGCGTCCGCGCCGCGTCCGTGTACAGGTTGTAGTTCATGCGGTTCGTGCCCGCGCCCAGGGCGCGCGCCGCGATGGACGGACTGGTGTTGCCCACCCCCAGGCTGAAGCACAGCCGCGCGCCGATGGCGAGCAGCGAAAAATTGCAGGTCACGGCAACCGTTCCGTCCGCCACCGTGTCGCCCGGCAGCAGCGGATTGACCGTGCCGAAGTCCAGCGTGGCAGTCGTGCCGGCCGACAGCGCGCAGGTGTTAGCCTGCGCCGAGCCGGCGTAGCCCGCGCAGACGCCCATGGCGGCAAGCAGCAGGCCGATTCTCATGGTTGCCCCCTTTCCAACGGCTCGCACACGATCGGTCCCAGCGTCGGCAGCGGATCGGCATCCGAGTGCGCGTAATCGAACACGGCCTCGCACGACACGCCACCACCGCGCACCCGCAACCGGTTGGTCGCTGCCACGTCCTCCACGAACGTCAGGCCGTCGTAGCCCACCACCGTGCGCTTGCCGCTTTCGATGTGCGCAACCTCGGCCCCGACCGGCACGAACGCCCCATCCGGCAGCGTCAGGATCACCGAGGCCGCGTCGTACTTTTCCACCTTGAACGTGGTCAGCACGCCGGCGCCGGACTGCGGCACGACGACCGCCCGCGTCGAGTCCAGCCGCACGTCCACGGGCAGGTCTTCCGGGTCGATGGAGATGCGGTTGGTCTGGTAGGCGTTCAGGTCGGGCACCAGCAGATGGCCGCTGCCGTTCGTGCGGCCCAGCCGGCGGTTTTCGTGCAGCACCGCGACATCGGCCGTGCCATCGGTGGAGACCAGCGCGAAGCTGTCGTTGATGCGGCGCGACGGGATCACGGTGCTGTCCATCATCACCAGCGACCCCGAGGCCTGCACCGACGCCTGCGTCCGGCCGCCGTAGTCCTGGACCAGCCCGCTGACCAGCCCGTACTGGCCCAGATACTGAAGTTGGCCCTGGTTGAGCTGCATGCCGCCGCTGCGGCCGTTCTGCACTGCCCACCCCCAGCCGCCCTCATAGGGCACGCTGCTCTGCGCGTTGACGCTGTAAGTGTCCTCGCCGCCCTGGCGGCCGACCGACACGCCGGCCTGCGCGCGTTCGCCCAGCATCACCGCCAGACCCAGGAACACGCCTTCCGAATTCGATTGCGAAAAGTCCTTGTACGCGCTCAGCGTCAGGACCACGCGGCTGTGCAGGTTGGCCGTGTACGAGGCCGACCCCAGCTTTGCCATCGGCACGTCCGGCATGCGGTAGCCGATGTAGCTGAGCGCCACGCTTTGCGAGCGGCTCAGCGGCATCGACACCGTCACGCGGTCGGTCTGGCGCGGCACCGGCGCGTCCTCGCGCGAGCCCAGGTCGCCGTAGTTGCCGATCAGGCGCGTGACCTGCGTGTCCACGCTGAATTCGGGCCGCACGTACTGGTACCCCAGGCTGACCTGTCCGCCGCTGTAGTCCCCGGCGCTGCCGGAAAGCGAGCTGCTCAGCACGCCAAGCTGCCCCATCTTCACCATCGCGCCGGCGCCGGCGTTGTACAGCCCCGGGCCGGCCTCGGTGTGCGCCTCCAGCGTCAGGTTGTCGGTGTAGCCGTAACGACCCGATGCCGTCAGCACCGGCTTGCTGTCGTAGTCGAACGAGCGCACGCTGAACTGGCGGCGCACGAAGCCCGCCTCGACCGACCAGCTGGACAGCCCCGCCGCCAGCATCCGCGGGTCGATGTACAAGGGGACCGACGTGCTGACGGTGCGGCCCAGCGCGTCGCGCGTGATCAAGGTTGCCTGGCCCGCGCCGGTGATGCCCGGAATCTGGTTGACCACGAACGGCCCCGGCGGCACGTTGCCCGAGTACTGCTGCACGCCATTGACGAACAGCGACACCGACGACGGCACGACCGACGACGCGCTCAGCGACGACACGGGAAAGGTGACCAGGTCCGGACGCAGCGCGAAGTTGCGCCCCCATTGCACGCCGGCCACGCGTACCGAGCGCGACCAGTTCAGCGACGAGGTGATCGTGTCGCCCAGCCGCAGCGTGCGCAGCGTCTCCTGATCCGAGCGCGTCCAGAATGTGTCGTAGCGCACGTATTCATCGCCGCGGCCGCCGAAGTAGGCCGTGCCCGAATTGCTGAACACGCCATTCGAATCGAAGTAACGCTGTTCGGAATACAGCGACAGCCCGTACTCGTAGTCGGTCTGCGCATAGGCGTCGTAGTTCACCACCACGCCGCGCCCGGCCGTCGCCAGCGGCGTGGCCGGCAGTCCGCGGGTATTCACCTCGTACGGCACGCGCAACGTGTCGGGCAGCACAAGATCCACCGACTGCGCCGCCGGGTTGTACACGTAGCGCAGGCCGGCCACGGCATCCAGGCTGACTTCGCGCGTCGCGGACATGCCGATCACGGACAGGTCCACGCCCAGCGAACGCAGCGCGGCGCCGCTGACGGACAGGCGGCCATGCGTGTCGTGAAAGCGCAATAGCTGGGATGTGTTGACGCCGTTGATGCTGACCTCCAGGTACACGTCACGCTCGGCGATGCTGCCGAACGAGACCAGTTGACCGGGCACATCCGCCGCCTGGGCAGGCGCACCCAGCAGGAAGAGTGCGACTCCCAAGGCGCGTTGCCCGCGGAGACGGGTAGCGCGCACTGCCATAGACTGCCCTTCTGTGGTTGCCGGCGGGCCGAGCGGCAAGCCGGAACGCGGTCATGCGGTCAACGCGGGCTGACGGTGACCGTGTCGCCGTTGATCATTGCCCTGATCTTTACCGGCCCGGCCGCGCCCTGCTTTGCCGGAATGCTCCATTGGCGCGCCCGGTTGGCCAGCGCATAGCCCAGCAGCCCCTCCACCTCGGCCACGGGCTTGCCCGCCGCATTCAGGATCTGCAGCGCGGCCACCTGCGCATAGCGGCTGCCGCTGTTGGACAGCCTCACCACCCAGTCGCCGCCAGAGCGTTCCGCGCGCCACGCCAGCTCGGGTTCCGGAGATGGCGTCGTGCCGGACACGAACACCGGCACCGAATAACGCAGGCGCAGCACCACGCCATTCACGCCGGGCGAGGACGGGTCAGGAATTTCGTCGATGATGAGGCGGAACCCCTGCTGCAGCGACGGCGCATCCTTGGACACGCGCACCAGACGGACGAGCTGCTCGCCGCCGGGCGGCACCTGGATGATGGGTGGACTGGCCTGGATGTCGTCGGTTGGCGAGAGCACGTCGTCGCCGTCCGCCTGTTCCCAACCGTAGATGCGCACCTGCCCGTAGATCGGCGTGGACCCGGGATTGCGCAGCATGATGCCGCTTGCACCCTGCGTGGGCGCAAGCTCGACGAGCACCGGAGAGATCTGCAGGGCAGCCGCCACCGCTGCGCCGCCCCAGCCTGCCAGGCAGGCGGCAAGCAGCGCCCGAAAAAACATCCGCATCGGGCGGCCCCCTTAGAAGTAGACCGTCGCGGTAACCGTGGAAGAGTAGGTGCCGGGCGCCGGCGTGGTCTGCGCGGGCACGACGCCGTTCACCTGGATGGGCTGCGCGGCGCCGGTGCCGGTGCCGCCCACTCGCGCTGCAACGTCGGCATCGCCCCACACGACGGTCGTGCTGCCCGGTTTGTACAACTGATAAGCCACCGTCGCGGTATTGGCGCCGGTGCCGCTCAGAAATCGCTGGGCTTCCGTCGACCCCGTGCCCGTGCCCGCGTTCAGGCCGACGGTATACGGGGTGGTATTGCTGCACGTAACTGACAGGTTGGTATTGCCGGTAACCGCGGTATTCAGCACGCCCTGACTGCCGAAACTGAGGTCAGTCGCGGAAATGACGCAATTGGCCGTAATGGTAAGCGTGACGTTGAAATTGGCGGTGGCGGTCTGAGCGAGCGCTATGCCGGGCGCTGCACCACCGATAAACAAACACAGCGTCGCTGCGCGCAAGGTCGGGCGTTTCATGAGGTATGCCTCCACGGTATACGGTTGCACCATCAATCCTGCTGCGGATAATCGTACGTCCAAATATTGGTATGCGGCACCAAATAGTTTCATATACCAGGGGTATTTATTACGATTATTAACGAATCAGCCTGGAATACTGCACCGCAATAATTAACCTCTCCTTAGAGATCGTGGAAATTTCCGCTGTACATATTGTTGTGATTGAATTTCCGTAGCAGTTTCATTAAGTGACAATTACCGTCTGATTATCCAATCGGATAATCGCCGCGCATGACAGGTTTAATCGGGCGCGCACATCCTGAATTGCCGCCCTGACCCGAGCCCACCCTGACGCGCATGCCGTCAGACGAAAAGCCCGAATTCAAACAGCGCATTAGAATCAGTGCCTACGAATCCGGACGCACCGGCCGGACGCCCTCGCAGCGCAGCCCATTCATGCTCTCGTTCTCCCGCAGCACCGTCTATCCGGCCGGCGTCGGCCTGCCCGCCGCCGAACGGCTGGGCGCACTCATCGCCGTCATGCTGGCGGTCTGTATGGCCAGCCTGGATACGGCCATCGCCAATACCGCACTGCCGACCATCGCGCGCGACCTGCAGGCCAGCGAGGCGGGTTCCATCTGGGTCATCAGCGGCTATCAGCTGGCGATGGTGGCCGGCTTGCTGCCGGCGGCCGCGCTGGGCGAAATCCTGGGTCACCGGCGCGTCTACATCGTGGGGCTCGCGGTATTCACGCTGGCCTCGCTGGCAAGCGGCCTGGCGCCGTCGCTGCCCGTCCTGGTGGCCACGCGCATTCTGCAAGGGCTGGGCGCGGCGGGCGTGATGAGCGTGAACGGCGCGCTGCTGCGCTTCATCTACCCCTCGCACATGCTGGGCCGCGGCCTGGGACTGAACGCCATGGTGGTGGGGCTGTCGTTTGCCGGCGGGCCCACCGTGGCGTCGGCCATCCTGCTGCTCGGGTCCTGGCACTGGCTGTTCCTCGTCAATTTCCCCATCGGCATCCTGGCGGCGGTGCTGGCCCTGCGCGGCCTGCCCGACACCACGCGATCCGGTCACGGATTCGACGGCCTGGCCGCGCTGCTGTGCGCGATGGCGCTGGGGCTGCTTGTCCTGGCGACCAATGAACTTGCGCACGGCGCGCCGTGGCCGCGCGTGGCGCTGGAGGGCGGTCTGGCGGCGGCCAGCCTCTGGCTGCTGATGCGGCGCCAGGCAGGCCACCCCGCGCCCATCCTGGCAGTGGACCTGCTGCGCCGCCCCCTCTTTGCGCTGTCCGCGGCCACCGCGGTATGCGCGTTCGCCGCCCAGGCGCTGGCCTTCGTGTCGCTGCCATTCCTGTTCCAGTCGGTGCTGGGCTACAGCCAGGTCCAGACCGGTTTTCTCATCACGCCATGGCCCGTCGTAGTGGCCATCATGGCGCCGATCGCGGGGAGGCTGTCCGACAGCTATCCGGCGGGCATGCTGGGCGGCGTGGGGCTCGCTTTGCTGGCGCTGGGCATGGCGTTGCTGGCGCTGATGCCGGCCGACCCGTCGGTGCTGGACATCTCGTGGCGCATGGCGATCTGCGGCGCGGGCTTTGGTTTTTTCCAGTCGCCCAACCTGCGCGCCATCATGACCTCGGCCCCGGCGTCGCGGGCGGGCGGCGCCAGCGGCATGATCGGCACGGTGCGCCTGCTGGGCCAAGCCACGGGCGCGGCCTTGGTCGCTGCGTGCTTCAACGTCTCGACCACGCACGGCGCCATCGCGGCCCTGTGGCTGGGCGGCCTGTGCGCCGGGCTGGCCTGCATCGCCAGCTTTGCCCGCCTGCGGTTCGACGCAAGTGAACCGGTGCAGACCCCGGCGTCGCGCTGATACGCCAGTAGTCCGATGACAACGTCATCACGCAACACTATTGCCGTTCGTGTCGATATATTCGGGCGGTGCGACGTCATATTCGTAAGATGTGCAACATCCGCTAAATAAGGTTCTGGCGGGGCCGTTGTCCTTATGCAGGCTTGCTGCACCTTTGGGACGACGCGCATGACACAGTTTCTGAAAGACATCACCATCCGCCGCATGATCCTGGGCACCTTGCTCGTGATCAGCCTCTTCATCGCCGGCTTGTCGGCCATCAGCGTCCATGGGCTGCGCAGCGCAGAGGAAGCGCTCGCAGCCAGCAACGAACTCCTGCACGAGGTATCGGCGCTTTCCCGCGTCAACGACCAGATCATGCGCGCGCGGCTGCGGCTGTCGCGCCAGCTGGAATACGTGGCCGGCGGCCAGAAAGACCAGGCCGCGGCCGAAGGGCGCAGCATCGACACCGCGCTGACCGAAGCGAAGAAGCATCAGGCGCAATTCATCGAGCTGGCCCGGCGCGACGCCCCGGCGGCGTTGCTGGACGCCATGCGTTCGGGATTCGACGCGCTGGCCGACGGCATTGCCGTGCAGCGCCGGCATCTGGATGCGGGCGAGGTCGACAAGGCGCGCGCCCAGGCGTCCGGGCCGGTGGTCACCGCCAGCCGCAGCTTCGGCAAGAGCATGGAGGAATACGAGGCGTACGCGCAGGCGCGCGAAGTCCAGCTGCTGGGCAATGCCGATGCCAACCGCCGCCAGGCCTATATCGGCATGGGTGTGGTGCTGGGCATCTGCCTGCTGCTGCTGATCCTGGGCGACCGCTACGTCGTGTATTTCGTCAAGCGTCCGCTGGATTCGCTGAAGGGCCACTTCCAGCGCATCGCGGGCGGCGACCTGACCACGCCGATTCCGTCGTTCGGCAGGAACTGCGTGGGCCAGATCATCCCGTTCCTTCAGGACATGCAGGCGAGCCTGGTGCGCACCGTGCACGCCGTGCGCGACGGCGTCGTCGAGATCAATACGGGTTCCAGCGAGATCGCGGCGGGCAACCAGGACCTGTCCAGCCGCACAGAACAGCAGGCGGCGTCGCTGGAGGAAACCGCGGCCAGCATGGAACAACTGCTGTCCACCGTGACGAGCAACGCTGAAAATGCCCGCATGGCCAACGAGATGGCCGCCACCGCGTCCGAGGTGGTGCAGCGCGGCGGCGACGCCGTACAGGCCGCGGTCAGCACGATGCGCAAGATCGCGCAGGACTCCAGCCGCATCGAGGACATCGTCGGTGTGATCGACGGAATTGCGTTCCAGACCAACATCCTGGCGCTGAACGCGGCGGTGGAAGCGGCCCGCGCGGGCGAGGAAGGCAAGGGCTTTGCCGTGGTGGCCGCCGAGGTCCGGTCGCTGGCGCAGCGCAGCGCCAGCGCCGCCAAGGAAATCAAGCAATTGCTGGACGCCTCGGGCGCCACGGTGCAGGCCGGCTCGACGCAGGTCGAGGCGGCGGGCCTGACGATGACCGAGATCCTGGAGACCATCGAGCGGCTGACGATGCTGGTGAACGACATCGCCACCGCGTCCAACGAGCAGGTGACCGGAATCGACCAGGTCAATACCGCCGTCACGCAGATGGACCAGGTCACGCAGCAGAACGCGGCGCTGGTCGAGGAAGCCGCGGCGGCCGCGTCGTCGCTGGAAACGCAGGCGCAGCGGCTGCAGGCAGCGGTCAGCGCATTCCGGCTGCCGGCGCAGGGACAGGGCGGCGCGCAGCACGCGGTGCCTGCCTACGGCCAGCCGGCGCTACTGCCGGCCTGATGGGCTATTCCTTTACGTAGCAGGGATACAGCGCCTGCTGCGCCCGCGCCCGGGCGGGGTCCACCTCGAACGCCACGATGGACTCCGTATCGGTGCTTTGCGCCAGCGGCTCGCCCCCTGGCTGGAACGCAAACGCCACGCCGCCGAACACCTGGCCCTCGGGCGTGCGCCCGGCGCGGTTCGAACTGACAACGTAGCAGCCGGACACCAGCGCGGCCATGGCGCCCGCCGTCAGCCAGCGGCCGCTAGACGCGCCGCTGGCGCGTGGCACGACGATCAGCTCGGCGCCGTCTCGGCCATAGCGGCGCGCGCGTTCGTTGAACATCAGCTCGGTGCACAGCAGCACGCCGACGCGAATGCCGCCCACGTCGGCGACCTCGAATCCGTCGCGCGCGCTGTGGAACCAGGCCGCCTCGAAAAAGCCTGGTTCCTGCGGAAAATACTGTTTGTGATGCAGCGCCGCATAGTGTCCGTCCCGCAACGCGAACGCTTCATTGGCAAGCCGCCCGCCGGCAAACACGGGGCGGGACGACACGATGGCTGGCACGTTCAGCGCCGCCAGCGCGGCAAGACCGGCCTCGTGGATACGCACGGACTCGGCAGCCAGCGCGGCGTCATAGGACGGCAACGCCGCCAGCCAGGGGCCGAACGGCATCTCGTTGGTGACCAGCAGGTCGGGCGCCAACTCGTGGATGCGCTCGGCGATGCCTACCCAGTTCGCGCCTTCCGGCATCAGGCCGGCCGGGCCTTCCATCATGCAGATCCGCATGCACACCCCTTTTTCGAAGCGCCGTTGATGCGCTGTTGTCGTGGCTTCGGTGGCGCTGATGCGTTGCTTACATCCACGCGACGCGCATCAGCCCGCGCGCGGCGACAGTTCAATGACACACGCGTCGACGCCGTGTTCCGCGCTAAGACGATACTGGCCAAACCCATCCCGTCCTTCGGCGTGCAGGCAATCGTAGCGCGAGGCCAGCCGATGCTGCGCGCCGTCCAGCTCCACCGTCAGGTCTCCGCCGGCATTGAACACCAGCACGCTCGTCGCGCTGCTGTGAAACACCCAGGGCTCTGCGCCGCCCACCCATTGCAGGCGGGCGTGCCACCGGTCGGGCGCGTAGATCAGGTTGAAGTCGCGGATGGGGCCGTCGAGCAGGCGGCATGCCACCTGTGCGTCGCCGGAAAACGCATACGCGATGCCTGGCGCCAAAGGCGGCTGGCGCTGCCCGTCCACCGTCAGCTCGATACCGCGGCCTTCCAGCACGGTGATGATCCGCTGATATCCGCCAAAGGCAGAAAAGCCGCCGTCCTGCGCGACGTCGGCCAGCGAGAGACGCCAGCCGAACGACGCGGTATGGCCGCCCGGATTGCAGGCGACTTCCTGCGTCGTGCCGCCGCCGTTGCGCCAAGGCATGCGGGGATAGTCCGCGGCCCGGTACAGCCGCACATCAGAGGGAATCATGGCCACGGATAAGTCCTGTCGGGTCGGGCGGAAGACAGGCGAAATTATAGGTGGCCGATGCGGGTGACCGACGCAGCGGGGCGTCGGCGCACGCCCCGCCTGGACGCGCCCCCTCGAAATCCGTATACTCCCCCCCTGTATCGAATCGGAGCCTGCCGTGCCGCACTCCCCAGAAGAAAAGAAACGCGTTGTCACGCGCCTGCGCCGCATTCAGGGGCAGGCGTTAGCATTGGAACGCGCGGTGAACGAAGGCACGGAATGCGGCGCGCTGCTGCAGCAGCTGGCGGCGCTGCGCGGCGCCACGAACGGCCTGATGGCCGAAGTGCTGGAAAGCCATCTGCGGGAAACCTTCCTGCAGTCTACTCAGGCGAATCCGCCCGACCCCAGGCCCGAGACCGAATCGCAGATCGATGACCTCATGCGCATCGTCCGTTCCTATCTGAAATAACCCCATCTACGTGGAGCATCGCTATGAAATCACGCGCAGCAGTCGCATTCGGCCCCGGCAAGCCCCTGGAAATCGTTGAAATCGACGTCGCGCCGCCGCAGCGCGGTGAAGTGCTGGTGCAGATCACGCACACGGGCGTCTGCCACACGGACGCCTTCACGCTGAGCGGCGACGATCCCGAAGGCCTGTTCCCGGCCGTGCTGGGTCACGAAGGCGCGGGCGTGGTGGTGGAAGTGGGCGAAGGCGTGACCTCGCTGAAACCCGGCGATCACGTCATTCCGCTCTACACGGCCGAATGCCGCGAGTGCAAGTTCTGCCTGTCGGGCAAGACCAACCTGTGCCAGAAAGTGCGCGCCACGCAGGGCAAGGGCGTCATGCCGGACGGCACCTCGCGCTTCAGCTACGAAGGCAAGCCGCTTTATCACTACATGGGCTGCTCGACGTTCAGCGAATACACCGTCGTCAACGAAATCTCGCTGGCCAAGATCAACCCGGCGGCCCCGCATGAAAAAGTCTGCCTGCTGGGTTGCGGCGTGACCACCGGCATCGGCGCGGTGCACAACACCGCCAAGGTCAAGGAAGGCGACACCGTCGCGGTATTCGGGCTGGGCGGCATCGGCCTGGCGGTCATCCAGGGTGCGGTGCAGGCCAAGGCCGGCCGCATCATCGCTGTCGACACCAACCCGAACAAATTTGTGCTGGCCAGCGCCATGGGCGCGACCGACTGCATCAATCCCAAGGACTACGACAAGCCCATCCAGGAAGTCATCGTCGAACTGACCGACGGCGGCGTGGACTTCTCGTTCGAATGCATCGGCAACGTGCACGTGATGCGCGCCGCGCTGGAATGCTGCCACAAGGGCTGGGGCGAAAGCATCATCATCGGCGTGGCCGGCGCCGGTCAGGAAATCAGCACGCGTCCGTTCCAGCTGGTGACGGGCCGCGTGTGGCGCGGCTCAGCGTTCGGCGGCGTCAAGGGCCGCACGCAGCTGCCGGGTATGGTCGAAGACGCAATGAGCGGCAAGATCGACCTCGATCCGTTCGTCACGCACACGCTGCCCCTGGACCGTATCAACGAAGCCTTCGATCTGATGCATGAAGGTAAGTCGATCCGGACGGTGATCCACTACTGACGTAAGCGTTCTCGCGGTAGACGCGTTCGGTATTGCCGACGAAGGTCGCCAGCGAGAACTCCTTGAGCGCCGTGCTGCGCGCATCCACGCCCATGGCGTGCAGCACGCCGCGGTTCGCCAGGATGTCCGACAGCGTCCGGGCCACCGATTCCGGGGACCCGGGCGGCACGATCCAGCCATTGCGACCCTCGGTGACGTTTTCTGTCAGACCGCCCACGCTCGACACGATGACCGGCTTGCCCGCGGCCATCATCTCGCGGCACGCGAACGAAATCGTCTCAAGCCGGGACGACAGCACAAACCCCACATCCAGCGCCGCCAGCACGGGCTCCACGTTGTCGAGCAGGCCGGTGAAGACCACCTGATCCTGCATGCCCAGCTCGGCCACCCGGTTGAGCATGTCATCGCCCGGCATCGCGCCGGCAATCAGGACGGCGACCTGGCTGCGCTGGCCGGCGGGCAGCAGCGACACCGCAGCCACCATGTCGATCCAGCTCTTGTAGTCCGCCGTGCCGGCATTGCTGCCGATCACCAGCCGGTCGCGCAGCGCGGGCGGCAGAAAACGCGCGCGCGCCTGGGCAGTTTCCGTGCGGCAGGCCGGACGGTATTTCTCGGTATCCACACCGTTGTGCACCACGCGCAGATCCTCGTTGCGGAACACCGACTGCTTCATGCGCCGGAACGTGTGGCTGCACACGCAGATGACGCGGTTCGTGCCCCACTTGGCGCGCAGGCGCACGCCCAAGCTGTTGGCATCGCGGTCGTTATGCTGCGTGTACACGATGAACGGGCGCTTGCGTCCCATGCCCATGGTGGCCAGCATGCAGAGCCGGTGATCGGCCGAACCATTGACGTGGATGACATCGAACTGTTCCTGGCGGACCAGGTTGCGCAGGCGGCGCAGCGCGGCAAGCTGTTCGAACACCTTTCCCTTGAATTCGAGATCGACGGTGCGCAGGCCGGGCAGGGCCTCGGCTTCGGCCAGCAGGCGGCTCTTGCGCGGCGCGCCGATCGTGACCTGCGATTTCTGGCACAGGATGCGGGCCAGCGACATCACGTACGTCGTGTGACCGCCGCCATCGCCCTGGTGGAAATTCGTGTAGAGGATCTTCATGATTCGGGTCTCGTCGGCGGTTGCGGGGAGGGGTCTTCCAGCAAACAACTCCAATGCCGTTTTTCAAATATGTCGTCGCCCAGCCGGCTCAGCAGCGACAGGTTGTAGACCTGGACACCTCGCGCCCGCAGCAGCTTGCCGGCCTGCCGGAACGCGGGTTCGATGTGTCCCGCAAACTGGCGGTCCAGCGCGGTGGGCAACTGCGCGCCGGCGCTTTCGTAGAAACGCGGGCCCGCCGTGGCCGTCAGGTCCAGCCCATGCAGGTACACCGTCTTGGCGCCCAGCCAGGCCAGCAGCTGCAACGCCGTGTAGGCCACCGTTCCGCCGCCAAACAGGCCGCGGGCGGCATTCAGGCTGAAGCCGTGCGCGTGCATCGGATGATGCGCATCGAACAACACCAATTCTTCGTCAGCCCGCAGCTGCGCCTCGAGCGCCGCAGGTTGCGCACGCGGCCGTTGCGCGCGCTGATGCACTTCCTCGAACAGTGCGATGCGGCAACGCACTGCCCGATCGTCGAACAGCAGCGCAATCCAGCGGTACACCTCGGGCGTCACAAACAACACCAGGTCCTGCGCCAGCACCTCGGCCACCAGGTCGCGGCGCTTCTTCACGAACCCCGCGTCCAGCATGGCGTAATAGTCAAACCGCAGCGCCGGATGGCGGGCGCGCAGCGCGATCGAGCCATTCACGCCCATCACGGTACGCATGCGGCACTGGGCGTAGTCGATCTGCGCGACAGAAGGGCCGCTGAGAATCAGGTGCGCATCGCCGCCGATGCCTCGCGGCAGTTCGGCCAGCGGGAGGGTCTTGGGGCCGCGCACCCCATGCAGATTGCAGCCGGTCAGACGTTCCGGCCCGTCGCGGCGCACGGTCACGAAGGGCCAAAGCGTTTCGTTATGACGCTCCGCCCTGGACCGCGTGTAGCGGTACAAGTAGCGCAGCCCCTTGGTCACGGGGCGCGAGCGCAGCAAGCGGGGGACGAGCGCAAGACGGTGCATGATGGTTGCGCGGGTGCCGCGGCGTAGCCTTACAACGGCCTGATTCTACGCAGCGCCATTTGGGAAAGCGCGAGGGGATTATGTGAGATGTAACCCTTTGAAGACTTGGACAATCCGCCCCCAAATATTCCTGATGCGGCGTCTGCTGCGGCCCCTTCTTTTACGGCAAGAAAAAACCCCATTCCCTCCCACGGGATGCCTGAGCGGCATGAGGGACATGACTCGTGCCGATGGTGTCCCCCGTATGGACGACACGTTTGGCGGCGATTACGTTTTGCGCCAAAGAAGTCGTCGTCTGATATTGTTCCGCCATCCTTCCTTCGCTTTCCTTGTTCCCTCATGAGCGCCATCCGCCCCGACCACCCCGACCTGCAGGACGCCATCGCGGATGCCATCAGCACGGCCACGCGCGGCGCCGGCCGCGTCAATATCCTGGTTGCCGGCAAGACGGGCGTGGGCAAGAGCACGCTGCTCAACGCGGTGTTCCGCGGCGATCTTGCCCGGACGGGCGCGGGCAAGCCCGTCACCCAGACCACGCAGGAATTCACCCGGCCGGGCCATCCGCTCACGATCATCGACACGCGCGGCCTGGAAGTCGGCGACTACGAGGGTTCGCGCGCGCAGCTTGCCGAGCTGATCCAGGAACGCTCGGCATCCGACGACCAGGACCGGCACCTGCACGTGGCGTGGCTGTGCATCCAGGACAGCAGCCACCGCGTCGAGGACGCGGAAATCGAGCTGTGCGACATGCTGGACAAGGCCGGCATCCCTGTCGTGGCCGTGCTGACCAAAGCGCGCAAGAACAGTCCGTTTGTCGACGAGGCGCGCAAGCTGTTGCCGCGCGCCCGGCAGGTCGTCGCCGTGCGCGCGCTGCCGGAATGGATCGACGAACTGGATGCCGAATTGCCGCCCATGGGGCTGGACCGCCTGATCGAGGTGACGGCCGAGCACGTGCCCGAGGCGCAGCAACGCGCTTACGCCAACGCGCTATCCACCCGCAACAAGAAGGCCCTGGAAGTAAAAAAAAAGCGGGCTGAGATCGAGGTGAACGTGGCCGCGGGCCTGGCCGCCTCGGCCGCCGCAGCACCCATTCCGTTCTCGGACGCCTTTGCGCTGGTGCCGATCCAGGTCGGCATGATCGCCAAGATCGGCATCACCTTCGGCATGGAACTGAACACCACCGCAATCACCACGCTGGTCACATCCACGCTGGGCGCGTCGGCCGCCACGCTCATCGGCCGCTCGGTGGTCTCGGGCATGCTGAAGTTCATCCCCGGCGCAGGCAGCGCCGTCGGCGGCACTATCGCGGCCACCACGGCAGGCGCCATCACCAAGCTGCTGGGCAATGCCTACATCGCGGTGCTGCACGACTTCTGCCTGAAGAACCCAGGCAAGGACATCGACGTCGCCATGATCGCGCAGGCATTGAAGCAACGCGTCAAATTCTGATCGCGGACCGATGCAATGAAATGCGTTTGTACGACACGATTCGATAGATTGGTCTTTTTCGTGACAGTAAGGTAAATATTGCCGGCTTCACGACGTAAATCCGTATAACCCCTAGTTCTTCAGGGCACATCCGCGCAGACGCGTTGCCCCAACGCGGCCGGAGCGCGAGCCCGCCGCATCCAATGATCCTCGCCAATTCCGACGTCATGTACCGCCACCTGGTGCAAGGCGTCGTCGACTACGCCATCTACATGCTCAACCCGGATGGCACCGTCGCCAACTGGAACGCCGGCGCGCAGCGCGCCAAGGGCTACACCGCCGCCGAAATCGTCGGCCGCCACTTTTCCTGCTTCTACACCGAGGAAGACCAGGCACGCGGCGTCCCGCAGCGCGGCCTGGCCACCGCGCGTGAAACCGGCAAGTTCGAAGCCGAAGGCTGGCGCGTGCGCAAGGACGGCACGCTGTTCTGGGCGCACGTCGTCATCGACGCCATCCACGACGACACGGGCACGCTGATCGGCTTTGCCAAGGTCACGCGCGACAACACCGAACGCCGCGAACGAGAACAGCAGTTGTTGAAGGCCAAGCAATTGGTCGAGCACTACAACAGCGAGCTCACGTCCATGTCGACCTTTCTGCAGGCGGTGGTGTCGCACATTCCCTCCTGCGTGCTGGTGCTGGATGCCGTGTCGCGCAAGTTCCTGCTGGCGAACCGGCAGGCCGAGGAAACGTTTGGCGGCAAGCCGGGCGGCCTGCAGGGCCAGACCGCGCAAGAAGCCCTGCCTGAATTGGTGTGCGCGTTCTTCGACCGCCTGACCAACGACGCGCTGCGTTCGGACGGCGCCATGCGCGAAGAGGAAGAAGAACTGGCCACCGCGCGCGGCCCGCGCACGCTGAACACCAAGACGTTGGCATTTCACAGCAATGATCCGCGCTCGCGCTACGTGCTGCTGATCGCGGACGACGTCACCGACGAGAATGCCGCGCACGCGCAGGTGCGCTACATGGCGCACCACGACACGCTGACGGGCATGCCCAACCGCCGCCTGTTCCGCGACCGGCTGCTGAGCGCGCTGGGCGCAAGCCGTGAGCGTTCGACCGCGGTGCTGTGCCTGGATCTGGACAACTTCAAGAGCGTGAACGACACGCTGGGCCACCAATACGGCGACGAACTGCTGCGCCTCTTGGCCAAGCGCCTGCCCAAGCACCTGCGCGAACAGGACACGCTGGCGCGGCTGGGCGGCGACGAATTCGCCATCGTGCTGCCCAACATCGCCGAACAGGACGACGTGCGCAAGCTGGCCGAGCGCCTGATCGAGGCGGTGCGCCAGCCCTTCGAGATCGCCGGGCACACCGTGCCCGTCAGCGTGAGCATCGGCATCGCCATATCCGAATCACAGGCGCTGTCGGCCGACCACCTGCTGCGCTATGCGGACATGGCGCTTTACGAGGCCAAGCGCAACGGCCGCAACTGCCTGGCGTTCTTCGAGCCTGAAATGGAAGCCGCCGCGCTGCGGCGCCACGAAGTCGAGATGGATCTGCGCCAGGCGATCATCTCGCATCAGCTGCAGCTCTATTACCAGCCCATCATGGACGTGAGCCACGTGCGCATCGTGGGCCGCGAGGCGCTGATGCGCTGGCAGCATCCGAAAAAGGGTCTGATCATGCCGCAGGACTTCATCCCCATCGCGGAAGAAACCGGCCTGATCCACGAACTGGGCGCCTTCACGCTGCACGAGGCCTGCGTCGAGGCCATGCGCTGGGACGACCACGAAACCGTGGCGGTCAACCTGTCGGCCAGCCAGTTCACCAACGGCGCGCTGGTGTCGCTGGTGGAATCTGCGCTGACCAAGTCCGGGCTGCCCGCGAGCCGGCTGGAACTTGAGATCACCGAATCGGTGCTGCTCACCAATTCCTCCGGCAACCTGGCAACGCTGCACCGCTTGAAGGAATTGGGCGTCAAGGTGGCGCTGGACGACTTCGGAACGGGTTATTCGTCGCTGGGTTACCTGCGCACCTTCGAGTTCGACAAGATCAAGATCGACAAGTCGTTCACGCAGGACGTCGAATCCAGCCGCGAGGCGCTGGCCATCATCCGCGCCATCAACGGCATCGGCCGCAGTCTGGACATTCCGACGACGGCCGAGGGTGTGGAAACACCAGCGCAGCTGGAACGCCTGACGGCGGAGGGCTGCTCGCACTTCCAGGGCTATCTGCTGGGTCGACCCGTATCGCACGGCGACACCGCCGCCGATGCGGCGCCGGCGAGAAACGGACCCGGTGTGGCCCCCTGAAATAAGACGTCTGCGGCGCGCGCCGCGGACCTATACTTTGAAAACACCGGCCGCGATGCGACGCGCCATCGCGCTGGTGTGTTGCGCCTGGCGCGCCGGCTGTTCAAGCACGCAATGCCTTTGCAGGCATGCGCGGGGAGAGCCCCATGACACGCAAATACATCGATTGCCGTGAGTACCCGAGCGAGATGAACTGCTCGGTCGCCTTGTCCGCGGACTCGGACGAGGAGTTGCTGGAAGCCGCGGTGCAGCACGCCACCACGGTGCACAAGCACGCTGACTCGCCTGAACTGCGCTCGCAGCTCAAGTCCCTGTTCCACATCGGCACGCCGCCCGCCGAAGCGCCCCGCCGAGGCTGACGGCAACGCCTGCGGGCGCGCCGGGCCGGCAATTTCTGTCAGGCACGGCGCGCCCGCCTTCCTTGCCCGTATTGCGACGGCGTTACGCCGACCGCGCTACTCGTTCTGACCCGCCTCGGCCACCCAGCACAGCGTGTTGACCAGCGCCATCTGTTCCGGCGTCTGGCAGCGCACCGACAACAGGGCGGGGCTGGCGACCAGGATCGCCAACGCCTTGGCCCGCGACACCGCCACGTTCAGGCGGTTCCTGCTGAACAGAAACTCCATGTCGCGCGGCATGGTCTCGCCGCTGGAGGTGGCCATGGAAATGATCACCACCTGCGCTTCCTGGCCCTGGAACTTGTCGACGGTGCCTACTCGCGCACCGTCGGGCAGCGCCTGCCGCAGCGTGTTGACCTGCACGTTGTAGGGCGCCACCACCAGCACGTCGTCGGGCGTCATCGGCACCGCGCGCCCGTGCTTGTCCAGATAGCGCTGCCGCATCAGGCTGGCGTACAGCGCGGCGACTTCGCGCGCTTCCTCGTCGCTGGACTGCGCGTTGCCCTCGTGCACGACCGGCACGTACCGGATGCCGCTGGCGGCCAGCGCGTCCGCAGCGTCCGCGCCCAGCACCAGGCCCTGACCCGCGGCCGATTCCGCGGCGCGCAGCCGGCCGTCGTAGATGGCGTCGGAAATGAAGCCGCAGATCGCCGGGTGCATGCGATAGGACGTGTCCAGGAAGATGCCGCGATCGGCCGCGATGGTGGCGTGGCCGTTCAAGAGGTATTCCAGCGTGGATTCGCCCGAGCGGCCAGGGTGCGTGCCCTTGGTCGGCTGGCCAAGCTGCATCTGGTCGCCCAGCAGCACGATGTTGCGCGCGCATTGGCCCAACGCGACCAGATTCGCCAGGCTGACCTGCCCGGCCTCGTCCACGAACAGGTAATCGAACTGCTGCTGGAAGTCGGCGCGGCTGAACAGCCACGCCGTGCCCGCCACCAGTTGATGGCGCGCCAGGTCGATCTTGTCGTTGGCAAAGACGTCTTCGATGAAGTCGCCGTTGAAACAGGAGTCGTCGCCCTCCTTGCCCGACTTCTTGGCGCCGGTGAACGTCAGGCCCGCCTCGCGCGCCGCGTTCTCCAGGCCGGCCAGCAGGTTGTTGATGGCGTGATGGCTGTTGGACGTGACCGCGATGCGCTTGCCCTGGCGCAGCAGGCTCACCAGCACGCGCGAGCCGGTGTAGGTCTTGCCCGCGCCGGGTGGGCCTTGCAGGAAGAGGGTGGTCTGGTCCATGCGGCCGACGATGTCCACCACCTGATCCAGCAGCGTCGCGCCCGGGTCGGCCAGCGGGGTGCCGGGCGGTACGCCGTCAATGCGCGGCGGCTCGTGCTTGAGCAGCGCATCCACCGCGCGGAACGGCGTGCTGGCGCCATCGTCCGAGGCGAGCAGCGCGTCGCCGTAGCGGAACATGGCGTTGGCCAGTTCGTCGATGCTGACCGGCCTGCCCGGCCCGAGCGACAGGCGCTGCGGCGGCGTCGCCTTGCGCGACAGGGTGAAGGTGGCGACGCCGGCCGCAGGATCCACCGTCAGCCGGCTGATCGCCGGCCCGCCGCGCACGTCCGTACAGGCCGACCCGGTGCGCAGCTTGGTCTGCTGCGCGGGAAACCGGTAGGTGTAGCGCAGCGACTGCGCCACCGGTTCGGGCGCCACAGTGTCATCGCGCACCAGTCCGGCCAGGCATTCGTTGTCTTCCATCAGTTCGGCATCGGTCGCCTCCATGCGGGCGAACATGGCCCACCATTCCGGCTTCTGTTCGCGGCGATGAAAATCCAGCAACTGGTAGACCAGCGCGCGATAGCGGTCGCGCGCTGACCAGTCCAGCTCGTCGGCGGGCAGGGAGCCCAGCAGCGCGGCGCGGTACGGCTCCAGGCGCAGTTCGGCCGCGGTCTTTTCGCCGACCTGGAACCGGGCGGCGTCGATCTGCTGCTGCGAGTCGCGGCGGTTCGCCCACGGCATGCCGTCAGGACGCAGCGCGCACAGCCATTCGCGCAGCTTGTACGTGGACAGCACGTCGTCGCGGTTGTAGTCGGCGATGTCCTGCAGCAATTGCGCCTCGCCGGTGCGCTTCCAGCGCTCGTAGTAGACGATGCTGGCGCCGGCGTTGGTCACGCCGCCCTCGCGCTGCGGCAGGTAGAAATGTTCGATGTTCTTGATGGAGTACCCCGGCTCGGACACGCGCACGCCTTCGCGCACGACCTGGTACAGATCCACCAGCTTGTTCATGCGCAGCAGGTTGTCGACCTCTGCCTCGCGCGTGGCGTGCACGGACATCAGCTTCTTGATCGCCGTCGCCTCGTAGGGCGCGTAGTGATAGATGTGCGCATCGGGATGGCGGTGCAGCCGCGCCACGACGTAATCGATGAAGGCCTCGAAGGCCAGCTTCTCTTCGCCGCGGTTATGCGCCCAGAACGGCACGAAGCGTTCCTGGCCATCGTCGATGACGTACAGTCCGAACAGGTACTCCAGCCCGCCTTCCTCCAGCGGATCGCCTTCCATGTCGAAGAACATGTCGCCCGCATCCGGCTGCGGCATGCGTTCAAAGCCGCGCAGCGCGGTGTCGTCCGGGTCTTTGCCGATGCGGTCCCAATGGCGGCCGCCGTCGGTCCGGGCGCGCAGCTGCAGCGCCGCCTGCGATCGCAGCTTGGAGAGGATGGCGGGCTCCAGGCGCGCCACGGCCGCATCGGGCGCCAGCGTGCCCAGTTGTTCCAGCGTGCGGATGCCCTGCGCGTTCAGCTTGCGGATCTGCTGCCGCGTGATGTTGGCGACCAGCGACAGGTGATCGTCTTCCGCGCGGCGTGCCTTGCACAGCGGATCCCAGCGGCACTGGGCGCATTTCTCACAGGGGTCGGGATACGAGGACGCAGCGTCCCGCTGATCGACGTGCGCCTCGAAGCGGCGCATGACCTGGCGGAAGTAATGGGCATAGTCGGCCACGCGCAGGGACACCTCGCGGCCGCTGCCCAGCACCACGTGCATGTGCAGCGGCGCCGCGCCCTGTTCCAGGCCCAGCAGCCATGAATAGAACGAGAGCTGGATCGCGAACTTGGCGCGCGCCGACCGCGCCAGCTTGGTGTCGCTGGCCTCGTAGCTGTAATCGCCCAGGCGTGAAGGGCGTTCGGTCTTAAGCAGGAAATCGGCATGGCCGATGTATTGGCCATGCCGAAACGCCGCCTGGTAGATGACATCCGCGCCGTCGGCCATGGCCTCGCGCGTCCGGGCCAGGCGCGTGGTCAGCCCGTCGCCCGCATCGCTGACGTCGACGATGTGCCGGCCGCTTGCGCGCAGCCGTTCAAGATACGCGCGCTCGTGGTCCAGCCCCTTCTGCTGGATCAGTTCGAGCTGCTCGTCCTCTGGCGCGGCCGGCAACGGCGATTCGAGGTTGAGCAGATCCAGCGTGGTGAGGTGCTCGCATTCCAGGAAACCGACCAGGTCGGAGGCGGAAAACAACAGGCGGTCGCCGGTTTTTTGCATGGTGCGTAAATAGGCCGGGCGCAATTTGCGGAGGCCAAGAATAGCAAAACAGGAATTTGGACATTATCCGGCCAATACCTGAGTAATCCCTTGAAATCCGTTCCGATTAATTCAACCCTGAATTGTCCGAATGCAGTTTCATACTCCAGGCTGTTTCAGTAAATGGAAGCGACATGCCTGGTTTGTTCGATACGTTTAACTGCAGCCTTGGCCGCGCAGCGGCCCATTCAAACGGCGGGCGGTTCGCATGAAACTTCGCTCCCTCGATATTCCTGATCCCCTGGTGAAAACGCTGCGCGCGGCGCGTCTGATCGTCGTCGTGACGGGATCGGGCCTGAACCCCGCCAGCCGCCTGCCACAAACCCGCGATGGCATGCGCGGCCTGTGGGCGCGCTACGATGCCGCGGCCCTGGCGACCGATGCCGGCTACCGCAACGATCCGTCGCTGGTGTGGGCCTGGCACGAGGAACGGCGGCGCCGCGCGCTGCTGGCCACGCCCAACGCGGCGCACCGCGCCATTGCGGCGCTGGCCGGTCGCGTGCCGGGCACGTTCGTGGTGACGCAGAACGGCGACACGCTGCATGAGCAGGCGGGCAGCCCGCGCATCCTGCATCTGCAGGGCCGGTTCGACCAGCCGCGCTGCTCGGGCTGTGGCATGCCCCACACGCTGACCGCCCCGCCGGACAAGTCCGCGCGGCACGGCCCGTACCCCGCGCCGCCCGCCTGCCGTATCTGCGGCGAACTGGTGCGCCCGGGGCGGTTGTGGCACGGCGAGGCGCCCGCGCCCGCCGTCTGGCGGGTGGCCAAGGGGCTGGTGGCCAACGCCGATCTGATCTTGACAGCGGGCACGTCGTGCCAGACATCCGCGGCGGCCGAGCTCTGCTACGAGGCGGTCGGATGCGGCGCGCAGTTGGTGCAGATCAATCCCAATCCGACAACGCTGGATCGCGTGGCGACGCACAGCATCCGGGGCGCGGCAGAGAAAGTGCTGCCGCTGTTGCTGGCCCGCGCCTGGCCCGCCGATTGACGCCGCGGGCGGCGGACTAGAGGTAGCGGCGCGCCAGTTCGCGGGCCTCTTGAGCAAAGCGGTCGCGGATGTCTTCGGGTTCCAGCACCTCGATCGAGGACGCGTGCCCGTGCAGCAGTTGCCACAGCATGACGGACGGGCGCACGGTGGCTGTCAGCGTGAAGCCGCGCTCGTCCTCGTCGATCATCTGGTCCGCCGACAACCAGAATTCGCGCAGCGGATGACGCTGGCGCCGGCCATCGTCCAGCACCGGTTCGGCGGCGTGCAGACGGATGCGGGTTTCCTCGCCCGGATCGAAGTTCAGCGCTTCCTCGCGGCGCACGAAGTCCTGCAGGTCGAACGTGGGATCCACGTCCGCCGCCTCGTCCAGCAGGCGGACCTCGGACAACCTGTCCATCCGGAACAGGAACCGCCTGCCCGGCTGGCGCGCCCCCCACGCCACCATGTACAGCACGCCCGCGCGGTCGACCATCGCCAGCGGCGTCATGACGTACAGGCGGTCGGCGGGCTTCTTCTCGCCGAAGGGCGTGTTGCGGAACGACAGCTTGCGGTTGAAGTACAGCGCGCCGCTGACCTGGCGGTAGACCTCGGCAGACACCGTGGGCAACACGGTGGGATGGGTGCCGTCGATGCGCAGGATCTTGCGCGCCCAGTCATGTGCCGGCCCGATCCCGGGCTGGGAGCGGTGCGTTTCCAGGTAGCGCCACGCGCTGTCGAAGGTGGTTTCCAGATCGTCCAGCACGACGGCCGGCAGGTGGCGGTCGGCCACCTGCTTGAGCGCGCACATCGCCATTGCCATGTTCGCGTTCATGTTCTGGATATGGAAATCAGCGCGCTGGATGGTGCGATACCAGAGCTTGCCGCGGGTGGCGCCCACGCTGCCGACGCTGTCCAGCTTGAGCAGCGTGCGGCGGATCTGCTTGTCGCCGGGCACCGGGTTCTGCAGCGCGGCCAGCCGGTCGCGGATTTCCGCCATGCCCATGCCCATCGCCATCGCATCGGTTTCTTCGTTCTGGACATACGGAAGGATGCGCAGCAGGTTGTCGACGAGCGTCTGGTTATGTCCCATGGCAGATGCAGCAAATTAACCCGTTAAATACCGCCCGCATTCTATCTGTAAAAGCGGCGCATATTGTTTTGCCGGGGTGTAGATAATGCGGGCCGCGTAGTTTGCGCGACGGCGCTGCATTATGTCGGTTGTGCCAAAAATAAAATGGACATTCGACAACCAGCCGGCCATCGGTCAATCGGCCACGATGTCGGCAAGCGGAACCGGACGGCCGAACAGCCAGCCCTGGCCCACTGCAGCCGGCTGGCGGGCGAGCAGATAGCTGGCCTGCGCCTCGGTTTCAATGCCCTCGATGATGAGGCTGATGCCCAGCTCCCGGGATATTGCGATGACGTGGTCGACGATCAGGGTGCCCGCGTCCTCGGCGCCGATGGCGCTGGTAAAGCTGCGGTCCAGCTTGATGGCGTCGGCCTGCATTTCAGCCAGATAGTTCAGGTTGGAATGCCCCGTGCCGAAATCGTCGATGAACACCTTGAAGCCCTTGCCGCGCAAGGCCTTGACCATCGCCAGCACGTGGCCGTCGGACAGCGGCGTGCCTTCGGTGATCTCCAGCGCCACGTTGCCGGGCTTCAGACCGCGCTCGCTGACGGCGTCCAACAGGAAATTCCGGTAGCCCGCGTCTTTCAGGTCCGCCGCCGACACGTTGATGCTGACGTACAGCGCGGGGTCGTCGCGCAGGCGCTTGTGCAGGTCGCGCAGCGCCTGCGACGTCACCAGCCGGGACAGCGCGCGGCCCAGCCCCATGGCTTCGGCCAGCGGCACGAACAGCAGGGGCGACACATCGCGGCCACGGGCGCGCCACCGTGCCAGCGCCTCGAAACCCGCCAGTTGCCGGGACGCAAGCTGGCGCAGCGGCTGGTAGTGGACCTGGATGTCGCCGCCCAGGATGGCCTTGCGCAGCTCGCTCTTGGCGCTGCCCGCGTGCATGCGCCACATGACGCAAAGACCCGCCAGGAAGGCAAGGGCCAGGGCGCCGACCACGGACAGCACCATCGCCGGAAGCTGGAACCAGGCGTCGGACCGCAACCGCGACACGACGCAGATGTCGGGACCGCCGTCCGGCGCGCACAGCGAGGCGCGCCGTTCAGGCGCGAAACCCTGGTCGTCCACGTTCTCGCGCGGCATGTCCAGGTCGTGCGCGCGGCCAAAGCGCCGGTACACATGGTCGCCGTCACGCGTCACGATCTTGGCGTCGATGCCGGAACCCGGTTCCGGAAAGCCGTCGAACGCGCCCGGCGCGGTGAACACGATGATGTCGCGCATTGCCGCCATGTCGCCGATGATGCGGCGGTCGACGATATTGGCGGCGCCCACCCAGAGCTGCAGCCCGCTGGCCAACGTGAAGGCCGGCGGCGGCAGGGTCAGCGGATCGGGCAGCTTGCCCCACGCCGCGGAACAGCGCAGCATGCCGCCCAGCGTGCGGCCGATGTCGCGGATATAGGTGGAATTGAAGAGCAGCACGCGCAGGGTCGCCACATCGGCTTCGGAACACAGCGGGCCGCCCTGCGTGGCCGCAGCCATCAGGCGATGGCTTTCCTGCGCCACCCGCAGCGCGTGCGCAAGCAGCCGGGCGTTATGCCCGGCTAGTTTGTCGTCGGCCTGGTTCAGTTCGATCTGGCGTCCAGCCAGCACCCCCGCGAGGAATCCAAGCGCCGACAACAACAACACGAAAGCCGCAATTCTGGAACGTGACATGGGGGACCGGTGCACATGGGCGGCGCGTGGCATGCAATTCTGCGCGTAAGGCAATGTAACCGAACTTTTAGCAGCCTAAACGGCAAATTCGCCCCTCCTGACCCGCTAATTGTGGCTTTCGGAAATAGGCACGTTGCTAGGAAAGCCGGTGGGCAGTCCGCGCCAAAGTGCCTCTGAATCACCGGATCTACGGGGAAACCCGATATAAAACTTTGCGCGACGCCCATGATCCCGCGTTATGCACAGGGCCGGATGCGATGGCGCGCTTTCTCGGGTTTTTCCATTCAGATCAGTGGGTTGCATGCCGGGACGGGGCCAATGCAACGCGGCGCCAGGCGGCCAGACCGCAGTTTCCGATCCGCCCGAGCGCGGGCATGCTTGCGCCTTCGGCCTTGAACGCGCCCCCGCGTGGCGGCCCCTTCGCAAGATTCTGGAGATCTCCGTGACCCCCTCTTCCCCGTCCCGCAAAATGGGCCTGGCCGTCGCCCAGATGGGCGCCGTCAATCTGGCCGACACCCGCGCGGTGGTCGTGCGCCGCCTTGTCGAGATGATGCGCGAAGCCGCCGCCCGCCAGGCCGAGTTCGTCGTGTTTCCCGAACTGGCGCTGACGACGTTCTTCCCGCGCTACTGGATGGACGACGCCGAAGCGGTGGAGCGCTATTTCGAAAAGACCATGCCGAACGCCGACGTGCAGCCGCTGTTCGACACGGCGCGCGAGCTGGGCATCGGCTTTTACCTGGGCTATGCCGAACTGACGCCGGAAGGCCGCCAGTTCAACACGGCCATCCTGGTGGACCGCAGCGCCAAGATCATCGGCAAGTACCGCAAGATCCACCTGCCGGGCCACTCGGACCACAAGGTCGACGCCCCCTTCCAGCATCTGGAAAAGAAGTTCTTCGAAGTCGGCGACCTGGGCTTTGGCGTGTGGGAGACCAACGACGTCAAGATCGGCATGTGCCTGTGCAATGACCGCCGCTGGCCCGAGACCTACCGCGTCATGTCGCTGCAAAGCGCTGAGCTGATCGTGCTGGGCTACAACACGCCGTCGCTGAACATCCATTGGAACGAGCCCGCGCACCTGCGCACCACCACGCACGAGATCGTGCTGCAGGCCAGCGCTTACCAGAACGCGGTGTGGATCGGCGCGGCCGCCAAGTGCGGGCACGAGGACGGCCATCACATGATCGGCAGCTCGATGATCGTCGCGCCGTCCGGCGAGATCGTGGCCCGCGCCAGCGGCGAGGAAGACGAAGTCATCACCGCGCGCATCGATCTGGGGATGGGCCAGACCTTCCGCGACCACGTGTTCAACTTCGCCAAGCATCGCAGCCCGCATCACTACAAGCTCATCGTCGAGCGCACCGGCGCGGGCGATCCGCTGCCCCGGCCCGAAGTGGATTGACGCCGTTCGCCTGCGGTAAGCGACCCATTGCCCGCGTCATCGCGGGCAATTTTCTTTTGGCGGCCGCGCCCTGCACGCTGCTAGACTGCCCGAGGCCCCTTGATTGACCGACCACGCAGGCAACGATCCGATGCGCTTAATCGACACCGAACAGACCCGCAACGCCCTGTCCTTCGACACCGTCATTCCCGCCCTGCGGGACGCCTTCCGCGAAGACGCCACGGTGCCCGCCCGCCACGTGCACGCCATCCAGTCCGGCAACGCGCACGGCACGTCGCTGATCATGCCGGCGTGGAGCGACCGCGGGTATTTTGGCGTGAAGATCATCAACATCTTTCCCGAGAACACGCATCAGGGCCTGCCGGGCCTGCACGCCACGTACAACCTGTACAGCGCCACCACGGGCGTGCCGGTTGCGCAGGTCGACGGCGATATCGTCACCGTATACCGTACCGCGGGCGCGGCGGCGCTGGGCGCGGACTACCTGGCGCGCGCCGATGCCCGCACGCTGCTGATCGTGGGATCCGGCCGCATCGCCGGGCTGGTGGCGCAGGCCATGCGCACGGTGCGCCCGATCCAGCGCGTGCTGGTATGGAACGTTCGGCCAGCCGGCGCCGAGACGCTGGCGGCCGGCCTGCGCGAGCAGGGCTTCGATGCGCAGGCGGTCACTGACCTGCAGGCAGCCGCCGGGCAGGCCGACATCGTCAGCTGCGCCACGCTATCCACCGAACCGCTCATCCACGGCACGTGGCTGCGTCCCGGCACGCATCTGGACCTGATCGGCAGCTTCAAGCCGGAAATGCGCGAGACCGATCCCGCGTGCTTTGACGGCACCACCGTCTATGTCGATACCGACGAGGCGCCGACCAAGTCCGGCGACCTGCTGTCGGCATTCGACGCCAACGTGCTGACGCGCGATGGCATCAAAGGCAACCTGCACCAGCTCGCCAAAGGCGAGGCCCCCGGACGGCGCAACGATCAGGAGATCACGGTGTTCAAGGCGGTGGGCAGCGCGCTGGAAGACCTGACGCTGGCGACGCTGGTGTATGAATCCGTGAAGGAATGAGGGCAGATGGTGCTTTACCCATAACGCAAAGGAGACAACGCATGACGCAGTCACGTTCCATCCAATTGACCGAGTTCGGCGGCCCGGAAGTCATGCGGCTTGTCGACGCCGACCTGCCGCCCCCGGGGCCGGACGAAGCGCAGCTGCGCCAGACGGCCATCGGGTTCAACTACATCGACATCTATCAGCGCGCGGGCAAGTATCCGCTGCCCACGCCGACAGGCCTGGGGCATGAAGCAGCCGGCGTGATCGAGGCGGTGGGCGCAGGCGTGACGGACCTGCGCGTGGGCGACCATGTCGTCTACATGAACGCCGGCGTGGGCGCCTACGCCGACCGGCGCAACGTGCCGGCCGCCAAACTGGTGAAGATCCCGGCGGCTATCTCCGACGAAGTCGCCGCCGCCGTGTTCTTCAAGGCCATGACGGCGCAATACCTGGTCAAGAAAACCTATGCGGTCCAACCCGGCGACATTGTGCTGGTGCACGCGGCCGCGGGCGGGGTCGGACAGATTCTGAGCGGATGGGCGCATGCGCTGGGCGCCAGGGTCATCGGCACGGCGGGCTCGCCCGCGAAGTGCGAGGCCGCGCGGGCGGCCGGTTGCGATGTGGCCATCGACTACACGCAGGAAGACTGGGTCCAGCAGGTGATCGCGGCCACGGGCGGAAAAAAGGCGCGCGTCGTCTACGACTCCGTGGCCCGGCACACGTTCATGGGATCGCTGGACTGCGCCGCGCCATTCGGCATGGTGGTGCTGTTCGGCGCGGCGTCCGGCCCTGCCCCGGCCATCGATCCGGAACTGCTGAACAAGAAGGGGTGCCTGTTCCTGACGCGTCCGTCCGTGTTTCCGCACAACGCGGACACGCAGACGTTCCGCGCCAATGCGGCGGACGTCTTCGACGCCATGCAAAGTGGCGCGGTCCGCGCAGCCATCGGGGCGCGCTATCCCCTGGCGCAGATCCAGGACGCGCATCGCGCCGCTGAAAGCCGCGCGGTCACTGGCGCCATCGTCATCACGCCCTGATCGACGACGCGGGGGCCGGCGCCACGCAAAGTCAGGCCCCCGCCAGCTCCATCGGCAGATGCTCGCGCATGATCTCGATGAAGCGCCGCAGGCGCGCCGGCTGAAAGCGCGACGGCGCATAGACCAGAAAGACGGGCAGGGCGTCCGCACGCCACTGCGGCGCCAGGTGCACCAGGCGGCCGGCGGCCAGATCGGGTTGCATGGCCCACGCCGATCCCAGCGCCACGCCCAGCCCCTGGATGGCCGCGTTGCGCAGCGCGTGCAGGCCGTCGGTGGACAGGCGCGGCTGAATGTCGAAAGACTGTCTGTCGCCGCTGCCGCAGTGCGTGAGGGTCACCTCGGTGCGATAGAAGGTGCGCAGCGCCAGCCACGGCAGGCGCGCCAGATCCGACGGATCCTGCGGAACCGGCCCGCCCGCAAGCAGGTCCGGTGACGCCACGACGATGCGCGGCACCTCGCCCAGCTTCACCGCAATCACTGACGGATCGGTCACCGCCCCGACGCGGATCGCACAATCCACGTTCTCGGCGATCAGGTCCGGCATGCGGTCATGCAGCAGCCACTCCACCCGCATGTTCGGATAACGCTTCAGGTACTTGGCCAGCGGCTCGATGAACTGATCCTGGCCGAACACGTGCGGCGCCACCACACGCAGCATTCCCGCCGGGTCATCGTCCGCGCCGCGCACCTCGCTCTCGAAGGACTGCCAGCTGGCCAGCAGCTCCTTGCCGCGCTCGTAGCAGCGCTGGCCGTCTTCGGTCAGGCGGATGGCGTGGGTGGAGCGCTTCAACAGGCGTACGCCCATGGTGCGTTCCAGCAGTTGCAGGCGGCGGCTGACGGTAGGCTGAGTGCCGCCCATCTGGGCGGCGGCGGCGGACAGGCTGCCGGCCTCGACGATGCGCACGAAGGTTTCGATCAGCAGCATGCGGTCGGTGCCGGCTGCGGCGGGGAGGGCGGAGGCGGTCATACGCCTATCGTATAACGCCTGTACCCGAAGGTCGGCTACCAAAACCCCGGCGGCAAGCCCAGAATCTGCCCCGTACCCAAAGCCACCGGACACCACCATGTCATCCCCCACTTCCCACCCCTCCCTATCGCGCGGCCTGGTCTTCCTGCTGGCCGTGGGCGCCGGCCTGGGCGTCGCCTCTCTTTACTACAGCCAGCCGATGCTTGGCGTGCTGGGCGCGGACATCCACGCCAGCGCAGAAACGCTGGGCTGGATTCCGACGCTGACGCAGCTGGGCTACGCCTTCGGCATCCTGATGCTGGCGCCGCTGGGCGACCGCTATGACCGCAAGCGCATCATCCTGATCAAGGCCGCCGTGCTGAGCCTGGCGCTGCTGCTGGCCGGCGTGTCGCCGACGATCGGCCTGCTGCTGGCCGCCAGCTTCGCCATCGGCCTGTCCGCCACGCTGGCGCAGGACATCGTGCCGGCCGCCGCGCATCTGGCCCCGGCCGACCAGCGCGGCAAGATCGTCGGCACCGTCATGACGGGCCTGTTGCTGGGCATCCTGCTGTCGCGGGTGGTCAGCGGCTTCGTGGCCGAGCAGTTCGGCTGGCGCATGATGTTCGCGGCCGCCGCCGTCAGCATCGTGGCGCTGGGCGCGGCCCTGTGGCGCGGCCTGCCGCGGTTCGAGCCGTCGACGCGGCTGGCCTACAGCGCGTTGCTGGGTTCGCTGCTGACGCTGTGGCGCCAGCACCCCGGTCTGCGCCGCGCCGCCACCGCGCAGGGTCTGCTGTCCTTGGGCTTCAGCGCCTTCTGGTCGACGCTGGCAGTGATGCTGCACGACGCGCCGTTTCACCTGGGCGCGGGCGCTGCCGGCGCGTTCGGTCTTGCCGGCGCCGCGGGCGCCCTGGCCGCGCCGCTGGCTGGCCGCGTGGCCGATACACGGGGGCCGCTGGCGGTCGCCAGCCTGGGCGCAGGCCTGACGATGGTGTCGTTTGCCGCGATGATCTTCCTGCCCTTCCTGCCCACGCATGCCGCGCTGTGGCTCATCGGCGGCGCCGCGGTCGGCTTCGACCTGGGCATCCAGACCTCGCTGATCGCGCATCAAAGCATCGTCTACGGCATCGATCCGGCCGCCCGCAGCCGCCTGAACGCCATCCTGATGACGGGCGTCTTCATCGGCATGGCCGCCGGCGGCGCACTGGGCAGCCTGGCGCTGGCCCACTGGGGCTGGACCGGCGTGACGCTGACCGCAGCCGGCGCCGCGGCCGCCGCCCTGGCCCTGCGCCTGTGGCCCGCCAGCAACCGCAACGGCGAGGCCAGCCGCTACGCGGCGTGAGGATCGGGCCGGCGTATCACCACGCCGGCCCTTGCCGCTACACCAGCACCGACACCGTCTGCGTGTTGGTGTATTCCAGCAGTCCGTCCAGCGCGTTTTCCACCCCCACGCCCGACTGCTTGTGCCCGCCAAAGGGCACGTCGGGCGACATGACGTGGATGTGGTTGATCCACACGGTGCCGGTCTCCAGCCGCCGCGCAATCGATTGCGCCAGGGCCACATCCTTGGACCACACCGAACCGCCCAATCCGTACTCGGTGTCGTTGGCCCGCCGGATCACCTCATCGATATCGCGGTACTTCAAGAGCGGCAGCACCGGCCCGAAGGCCTCTTCGACCACGCTGCGCGCATCGTCGGGCGGATTGTCCAGGATGGTGACCGGCACGAAGTAGCCCTTGCCCTCCGGCACCTCGCCTCCCGTCAGAAAGCGCACGCCGGTCCGGTGCGCGTCGGAGATCAGGTCCTTCACGCGTTCGAACTGCGCGCGGTTCTGGATGGGGCCGAGTCCGGTGCCGGGCTGCGAACCGTCACCCACGACGACGTTGTGCGCCTCGCCCGCCAGCGCGTCGGCAAACGCGTCATAGATGGACTCGTGCACGTACAACCGCTTGGTCGCCAGGCAATACTGCGACGAATTGCGGAACGCGCCCCAGAACAGCTTGGCCGCCGTTTCCTTGACGTCGACATCGGGCAGCACGATGGCCGCGTCGTTGCCGCCCAGCTCCAGCGTCACCCGCTTGAGCCGGCTTGATGCGCTTTGCATGACGCGGCGGCCGGTCACGGTCGAGCCGGTGAAGGCGATCTTGTCGATGCCGGGATGCTCGGTCAGCCACGGCCCAAGACGGTCGCCGCCGCTGACCACGTTCAGCACGCCGGGCGGCAGCAGGCCGCGAAACAGTTCGCCCATCTTCAATGAGGTCAGCGGCGTGTACGGCGAGGGCTTGAGCACCACCGTGTTGCCGGCCAGCAGCGCCGGCGCGATCTTCCAGATGGCCAGCGTCATCGGAAAATTCCACGGCGCAATGGCGGCGACCACGCCGATCGGCACGCGACGCGTTTCGAACCGATGGCCCGCGCCGCTGTCGTGATGCGCCACCGGCAGATCGCGCGCGGCAAAGGCACGCAGCCAGGCAACGCAGCGGCCCACTTCTGCGCGCGCGTCCGCGTGCGGCTTGCCTTGCTCGCGTGTCAATAGGCGCATGAAGCCGTCGGCGTGCTGTTCAAGTGCATCGGCCATCTTGCGCAGCGCCGCCTGGCGCTCGCCGATAGGGCGGTCGCGCCACGGGCCGAACGCCGCGCGGGCCGCCGCGATGGCGGCGTTCAACTGGTCTAGCGACGCATCGGGCACGGCCGCGATGCGCTCCTCGGTGGCCGGGTTGAGTACGTCGAAGGTCTGCGGCGACGTCTCCGCGCGGCCGTTCACCGTCATCGTGTAATCGGAATCCAGATTGATGCTCATGGTTGTGTTGCCTGTTCAAGAGTGACCGGGGATGCTTCAGGAACCGTGCCGTCGGTGGGCGTGAGCAGCAGCCGGCCCACCACGCGGCCCGCGGCCAGATCCGCCAGCGCGGACTGCGCGTTATCCAGGCAGCGGCACGCGGTGGGAATCGCAATGGGTTTGCGTTCGCGCACCAGCGCCATCAACGCGCGCAGTTCGTCCAGGTTGCCGATGTACGAACCCTCGATGCTGATGGCGCGCATGGGCACCAGCGCGGGCGACAGCGACAGCTCGCCGCCAAAGAGGCCCACCAGGATGAGCTGGCCGCCCTTGGTCAGCAGGTCCAGGCCCAGTTGCACGGTGCTGGCCGCGCCCACGCAGTCGATCACGGCCCACACCGCGCCCGCCGCCTGCCGAACCTGCGCGGCGGCATCGGCTGCGCCAGGGTCGATGACCGCATGCGCGCCTGCCGCGAGCGACGCGCCCCGGCGCGCGCCGTCCGGCTCCACCACGACGACGTTGCCGCATCCCATCGCGCGCAGCAGCGTGACGCTCATCAAGCCCAGCCCGCCCGCGCCGATCACCACCACCGATTCCTCGGCCAGCACGTCCTCGGGAATCTTGCGGATGGCGCTGTACGTGGTCAGGCCCGAGCACGCATAGGGCGCGGCCTGTTCGGGCCGCAGTTCGCCGATATCGACCAGGTAGCGCGCGTGCGGGGCCACGATGTGATCGCTGTAGCCGCCGGGGCGGAAGATGCCCAGAAAGCGCGGCGACGCGCACAGGTTCTCGCGGCCGCGTCGGCACACCTTGCAGTCGCCGCAGCCGATCCAGGGATAGACGAGGTAACGCTGCCCCGGCTGCACGTCCCCCGGCACGTCCGGCCCGGTGGCAACGACTTCGCCCACGGTCTCGTGCCCCAGCGTCAGCGGTAGCGTCACGCCGCGCTGCTGCATGCTCAGCCGCTTGCTGCCGCCCAGGTCGTACGAGCCTTCCCAGGTGTGGATGTCGGTGTGGCAGACGCCCGCGGCCAGCACGCGCAGCAGCACCTCGCTGCCCTGCGGCGCGGGCGTCGCGCGTTCGGCGCGCGCCAGCGGTTCGCCAAACGCCGTGACCTGATAGCTGATCATTCCGCGCCTCCGGACTTGGCGAGCGCGCAGCCGCCCTTGTCCAGCGGACGGAACGCCACGTTGCCGGGAATCACCGCAACCTGCTTGTACAGGTCCCACTCGCTCTTGGAGTCCGCCGGCTTCTTCACTTCAAACAGGTACATGTCGCGCACCACGCGGCCGTCCACGCGCAGCTTGCCGTCCTTCGTCATGAAGTCGTTGATCGGCATCTCGCGCATCTTCGCCATGACGGCGTCGGCGTCCTTGGTGCCCGCCGCCTTGACCGCGTTCAGGTAGTGCGTGACGGCGCCATACGTGCCCGCCTGCGTCATGGTGGGCTTGCGGCCAACCTTGTCCTGAAAGCGCTGCGACCATGCGCGCGTGGCGTCGTTCTGATCCCAGTAGAAGGCTTCGGTCAGCAGCAGCCCCTGGCCCAGCGGCAGGCCGATGGATTTGACGTCGGACAGGAAGGCCAGCAGCGCCACCAGCCGCTGCGAGCTGCCCGGCCGGCCGATGCCGAAGTCCGCGGCCTGCTTGATCGCGCTGATGACGTCGTTGCCGCCCAGCGCCAGGCCGATGATGCCGGCCTTGGAGCTTTGCGCCTGCAGCAGGTACGAGCTGAAGTCGGGCGTGTTCAGCGGCGAGCGCACCGCGCCCAGCACCTTGCCGCCGTTGCGTTCGATCACCGCCGACGCATCGCCCTGCAACGCGTAGCCGAACGAATAGTCCGCCGTCATGAAGAACCAGTTCTTGCCGCCCTGTTCCGTGACGGCCGCACCGGTGCCGTTGGCCAGGGCGTAGGTGTCGTAGGTCCAGTGCACCGTGTAGGGCGAACACGCCTTGCCCGTCAGTTCGGACGTGGACGCGCTGGTCACCATGACGACGCGTTTCTTCTCGCGGCCCAGTTCGCTGATCGCCAGCGCCAGCGCGGACGTCGGCAGGTCGGTGATCATGTCCACCCCGTCCTGGTCGAACCACCGGCGCGCGGCGGCGCTGGCCACATCCACCTTGTTCTGCCCATCCGTGAAGACCAGCTCGATCGGCTTACCCAGCACCGAGCCGCCAAAGTCCTGCACCGCCATGCGCGCGGCCTCGACCAGCCCCTTGCCGCCGATGTCCGAGTACGCCGAACTCATGTCGGCCATGATGCCTATCTTCACGGGAGCCGCCGCGTTCTGCGCGTGCGCGCCGCTTGCGGCCAGGATCGCGCCCGCCAGCGCGAGCGTCAGTTTGGGGATTGCCATGGACTTGTCTCCGTTATCGGTTTACGCCGTCTTTGCGGCGGTGTGCGTATTGCTCCGGGGAGCGTCCTTTTGTATCGTAGGCACGCGATTTCGCCGTCGTCCAAAGCGACGATTTTTCGCGCGCATCGCGGGTTTTCCCGCAACGATCCCCGCAAACCGCAGTCCTCGAACAGGCAGCCCATGCGTCATTCGTTCTCGATGGAACACGCGCTGGCCAGCGGCAAGCTCAATGCCCCGGCCGCGCATGGCGATCACGTCGCCCGGCTTGCGCTGTGCGAGTCGATCTGCCGTCCGGAAGGACCCAAGGTGGTGGTGGCGCGCGGCCCCGCGGGCTACGGCAAGACCACGTTGCTGGCGCAATGCCAGGCGCGTCTGCAAAGCGCGCCGATGCGCACCGCCTGGCTGACGCTGGACCGCGCCGACAACGACCTCTCGCGCTTTCTGCGTTGCCTGATGGCGGCGCTGGGTGCGCTGTCTGGCGACGCCAGCGCGGCGTTCGCCCCCCACGATTCGGAGGACACGCTGGCGCTGGCGCTGGTCGAGGCCGTGGCCTCGCACGAGGCGCCGTTCGCCCTGGTGCTGGACGAGTTCGAAGCCATCACCGCCCCCGCAGTGCTGGACCTGGTGCAGGACCTGATCGGACACCTGCCCGCGCACGGCCGGCTGTTGATCGGCTCGCGGCACACGCCCGGGCTGGCGCTGGGCCGCTTGCGCGCGGCCAATCAGCTGCTGGAAATCGACGCCGCGCAACTGTGCTTTTCGGTGGACGAGGCCACGCAGTTCTTCGCGCGCCGCCAACCCATGCTGACGCCTGCCGAGGTCGAGCTGCTGCATCGCAAGACCGAGGGCTGGGCGGCCGCGCTGTGCCTGGCGTCCGCCTCGCTCGCGCGGCAGCCGTCGGCCGCCGCCTTCATCGAACGGTTCTCCGGCAGCGACCAGTCCGTGGCCGACTATCTGGCGCAGGACGTGCTGGCCAGCCAGACGCCCGCGCTGCGGCGCTTCCTGCTGCGCACCAGCATCCTCAAGCAGCTCAGCGCGCCGCTGTGCCAGGCCCTCGTGCCCGACCTGGACTGCGCGGACCTGCTGCAGCAGCTGGAAGACGGCCACGTGCTGCTCACGCGCACCGCCACCGACGAACGTCATTACCGCTATCACAGCCTGTTCGCCAGCTACCTGCAGTCGCAGCTACGCGCGCAGGCGCCGGGCGACATCGCGCACCTGCACCTTGCGGCCTCGCGCTGGTATGAGGCGCAGGGCCGGCCCGTGCCGGCCATCGACCACGCCATCGACTGCGGCGACTTCGGCCGCGCGCTGGCGCTCTTGCAGACGCACGCCGAGCCGCTGCTGGCCGAGGGCCGGATGCGCCTCTTGTCGCGCTGGCTGGGCCAGCTGCCCGCCGCCGTGCTTGCCACGCGGCCGCTGCTGCAGGCCATGCAGATATGGGCCACCTGTTTCACGCGCGGTCCCGGCGAGGCGTCCGCCTTGATGGCGGACCTGAAGCTGGCCGGCAGCGCCGATCCCGCGGTGCAGGCGCACGTGCGCGCGTTGCAGCCGCTGTTGTTGTCCATGATGGATCGCCAGGAAGAAGCCTACGCCGCCGGGATGCCCAGCGTCGCCTCGCTGGGCGACGCCCTGTCGTTCACCGACACCGCGCTGGCCAACGCCATGGCCAACGTCAGCGCCGTCCTGGGCCGCTACCACGAAGCGCGCGCGCTGCTGGACACCGCGCGGCGCGCGCAAAGCCGCAGCGCCAGCACCTTCAACCTGATGTACTCGGAAGCGGTCGAGGGCATCATCGACCTGCAGGAAGGGCGCATGCGCCAGGCGGGCGCGCGCTTTCGCATGGCGGTGCGCGCCACGCGCAAGGGCGCCTACGGACAGGCCAACGGCAACGCCTGGGCCGGCGTGCTGTATGCCGCGTGGGTGTATGAGACCGGCGACCTCGCGCAGGCTGCGCGGCTGCTGCAGGTCTATGTGCCGCTGGGGCGCGACGTCGGCTTGCCGGACCATCTGATCCTGGGCTATCTGATGCAGGCGCGTGTGGCGTTCTATGAAGGCGATCCCGAACAGACCTTCTACCTGCTGGGCGAACTGGAGTATCTGGGCCACCAGCGCGGCTTGCCGCGCATCGCGGCCAGCGCCCGCGTCGAGCGCGCGCGCGTGCTGCTGATGCAGGGCCATCCGCAGGCCGCGCGCGACGAACTGCTGCGCGCCGATGACGCCGACCTGTGGCGCCGCGTGGAAGCGCTGCGGCTGCCGGCCAACGACCTGTTGTATCCGCGGCTGGGACGTTTGCGTTGCGCGGCGTATGACGGCGATCCCGCCACCGCGCTGCGTGAACTGGATCAGGACATCGCAAAGGCGTTGGCGGCGCGGCGCGTGCGGCGCGCGTACAAGCTTCAGTTGTTTCGCGCGGTGGCGCTGTCGCGGATGCAGGACGATGGTGCGGCAGCGGCACAGCTTGCGCCGCTGTTGCGGACGGCGCACTCCGAAGGTCTGTGCCGCGTGCTGGTGGATGAGGGCGCGGCGCTGACCGGCCTGTTGCAGCGCCATGCCGCGTCAGCGGCCGGCAATGCGTGGTTGGCGTCAGAAGGCGCTCGTGCGTGGTGGCAGCGCTACCTGGCGCAGGTCGGTCCCTACGCAGCCGCTCCGATCACACCGGCCGCCGAATCGCCGTGCGCGGAAGGCCTCACGCCCAAGGAGCTGCGCGTGCTGCGCCTGTTGGCCGAGGGTCATTCCAACAGCGCCATCGCGCGGCAGCTCTTCGTTTCCGAGAGCACCGTGCGCACGCATCTGCGCCACCTGAACGTCAAGCTCAGCGCCGACAGCCGGACGCAGGCAGTGGCGCGGGCCCGCAGCGCGGGCCTGCTCTGACTGAGCCGGTGGTGATTCGGTCCAACGCGGCCCGGCCTGGCGCGGCCCGACCGATCGCGGCCCAACCGATCGCGGCGCGCCAATCGCGGCCCGCGCGGACCTGACTTATTCCGGCGTGTTGATCTGATCCGCCGAGATGATCTCCGCCACCAGCACCTGCCCCGGACCGTCCAGGTAATACTCCTCCTTGGCCGGCTCGCGCAGCTTCATGTAGGCGTCCTCGCCGATCTGCATGGTGTGGCCGGCAGCCAGCTCAGCGCCGCTTTCCAGCATGTAGCCCATGATGTTGTTGAACATGGTCGAGTACATCTCGCCCTCGTCATGGCCCGTCGCCAGCGCCGCGAAATCCGGCAGGCCGAACGCATCGCCGCCATAGGTGCGCATCCACACGCCCTGCACGCCTTCCACTTCATACTTCACGAAGCCGCAATACAGCATGTTCAGCGGCAGCGTGCGCAGGAGGTCCATGCTTTCGTCGCCCAGCGACTCGTCGGCAAACACGCCGGCCGGCAGCGACGTGTGCGCATGCTCGTTCAGCACCGCCAGCGCCTTGAAATTAGCCAACGCGCCCGCCACCGCGGCCATCGCCACATACTGCTCCAGCGGGTCGGTCTCGTAGCCCGCGTAATACAGGATGATGTGGCTCACATGCGCGCGGACCTCGTCCTTCACCGTGGCCGGATAGTGCGACGGCGCCACGCAGGTTTCCAGCGCGTCCTTGGGGTAGGGCGCATTGAAGCCCACCAGCCGCACGACGTGCTTGTCCCAGCCGACCATGCCCAGGAATTCCGGCATGTCGGGCGCGATTTCGGCGCGCGCCTGTTGCATCGTCGGGTGATACGCGCGCAGCGCATCGGTCAGCGCCGCCTCGGAAATCGCCAGCGGCGCGGCGAACAGGACCTGCAGGCTCAACGGCTGCGCGATGTCCGGATTCGCCAGCAGGGCGTTGGAATCCGCGGGATCGGCGGCATCGTTGGAGGCTTCCTTGCGGCCGAAGAAACGGGAGAAGAGACTCATGCGTGTCCAAGGTTCGAAATAAAAACGGGGACAGTATAAGGATCCCGCTGGCGCATGCATCGCCGAGGTCGCCATTGGATACATCTTCGCGCGCCCGCTACTCCTCGAATCCGCGCGTCCCCACGGTCTCGACCACGAAATCAATGAAGGACCTGATGCGCGACGAGATCGCGGTATTCCGGTAGTACACCGCGTTGATCGGCTGCCGCACTTCCAGCAACTGCTTGACGAACAGCGGCTGCAACGCGCCGCTTGCGCGGTCGCCGCGCGTCATGAAGTCGGACAGGCACACGATGCCGCCATCGTTCAGCGCCAACTGGCGCAGCGTCTCGCCGCTGTGGGCGCGCACCTGCGGCTTGATGTGCACCGGCTGCCCGTCCGCGTCCAGCAGCGGCCATTCGTTCAGCGGTTCCAGTTGGGCAAAGCCCAGCAGCACGTGCGAGGCCAGATCCGCTGCGCGCCGCGGCGTGCCGTACCGCGCCAGATAGCCCGGGCTGGCCAGCACGCGCACGCGGCTCGTGCCCAGCGCCACCGCGTGCAGCGACGAGTCCTTCAGACGCCCGATGCGAAACGCCAGATCGGTGCGCCGCTCCAAGAGGTCGATGTTGCCTTCGTTACTGGTGAGTTCCAGCTCCACCTGCGGATAGCGCTTGCGATAGGCCGGCACCAGCGGCGCGATGACGTGCAGCATGAAGGGCGACGCCGCATCCACGCGCAAAAGGCCCGCGGGCTGGTTGCGGCGCAGGTTCATCAGCTCTTCGGCCTCCTCGACCGACGCGATGATCCGGCGCGCCTGCTCCAGGTAGGCCTTGCCTTCTTCGGTCAGCGCCAGCCGCCTTGTCGTGCGCCGCATCAGCGTGGTCTGCAGCTTTTCCTCCAGCCGGCTCATGGTGCGGCTGGTGGCGGAGATGGTCTGGCCCAGCACGTCGGCGGCGGCGGTGATGGAGCCGCTGTCCACGATGGCGATGAAGACCTGCATTTCGTCGAGGGTGGTTTTCATATTTGACGTTTTATCAAAAGTATTTCGCCGATACCGGTATTTTTCCGCAAGGATACGGCGGGCACACTACGTCCATTCCCGAACACTGCACGTTCGGCCACGCACACCCCCAGGAGTTTTACATGAGCATCCCCGCCTTTGGCGTCGGCACCTTCCGTCTGCAAGGCCAGACCGTCATCGATTCCGTGCGCAACGCGCTGGACGTCGGCTACCGCGCCATCGACACCGCGCAGATCTACGAGAACGAAGCCGACGTCGGCCAGGCCATCGCCGAGTCCAACGTGGCCCGCGAAGACCTGTTCATCACCACCAAGATCTGGGTGCCCAATTACGCGAAGGACAAGCTCGTCCCCAGCCTGAAGGACAGCCTGGCCAAGCTGCGCACCGACTACGTGGACCTGACGCTGATCCACTGGCCCGCGCCGGACAACGGCGTTTCCGTCGACGAATTCATGACCGCGCTGGCCGACGCCAAGGCGCAAGGTCTGACCCGCCAGATCGGCATTTCCAACTTCCCCATCGCACAAACGCGCGCCGCCATCGCCGCCGTCGGCCGCGAAGAGATCGCCACCAACCAGATCGAGCTCAGCCCCTACCTGCAGAACCGCACGCTGACCGCTTTCCTGAAGGAACAGGGCATTCACGTCACCTCGTACATGACGCTGGCATACGGCAAGGTGCTCAAGGATCCGGTCATCGGCCAGATCGCGCAGCGCCACGAAGCCACGCCCGCGCAGGTCGCGCTGGCCTGGGCCCTGCAACTGGGCTATGCCGTGATCCCGTCGTCGACCAAGCGCGACAACCTGGCCAGCAACCTGCTCGCCCAGGACCTGCGCCTGACGGACGAAGACATGGCGCAGATCGCCGCGCTGGAACGCAACGGCCGCGAAGTCAGCCCGGAAGGGTTGGCCGCGGAATGGGATTAACCCGAAGCGGACAGAACCGAACGCGACTGAACTGAACGGAATTCAACCATGCACACGACTGATCCGCTGTTCCAACCCCTGGCGCTGGGCAGCCTGACGCTGCCCAACCGCATCGTCATGCCGCCGATGACACGCTCGCGCGCCACGCAGCCCGGCGATTGCGCCAACGCGCTGATGGCGCGCTATTACGCGCAGCGCGCCGGCGCCGGCCTCATCGTCAGCGAGGGCACGTACATTTCGCCGATGGGCAAGGGCTACGCCGGCACGCCCGGCCTATGCACGACCGCCCAGGTGGCCGGCTGGCGCGGCGTTACCGACGCCGTCCACGCCGCCGGCGGCCGCATCTACGCGCAGCTCTGGCACGTGGGCCGGCTGAGCCACACCAGCCTGCTCGGCGGGCAGGCGCCGGTGTCGTCTTCTGCGATTCAGGCAGAGGGTGTCAATGTCTTCATCCAGAACGAGGACGGCAGCCCCAACTTCGTGCAGGCCTCGGCGCCGCGCGCGCTGTCGGCGACGGAGATCCAGGGGATCGTCGAGGAATACCGCCAGGCCGCGCGTAACGCGATCGCGGCCGGGTTTGACGGCGTCGAGCTGCACGCGGCCAACGGCTATCTGGTCAACCAGTTCCTGGATTCCGAGGCCAACGACCGCACCGACGCGTACGGCGGCTCGCTGGAAAACCGCATCCGCTTCCTGGACGAAGTGGCGCGCGCGCTGGTCGAAACCCTGGGCGACCCGGCCCGCGTCGGCATCCGTCTGGCGCCGCTCACGACGCTGAACGGCTGCGTGGATGCGGACCCCGTCGCCACGTACACCGCAGCCGCCAAGCGGCTGGGGGAGATCGGCGTGGGCTACATCCACATCGCCGAAGCCGACTGGGACGACGCCCCCGACATGCCGCTGTCTTTCAAAGAGGCGCTGCGCCGCGTGTATCCCGGCGTGCTGATCTACGCCGGCAAGTACACGGCCGAGCGCGCACGCGATGCGCTGCAAGCAGGCTGGGCGGATCTGATCGCCTTCGGCCGGCCGTTCGTGGCGAACCCGGACCTGCCCGACCGCCTGCGCAACGACGAACCGCTGGCCGAGCATGACAGAAATACATTGTTCGGCGGCGATGCGCGCGGGCTGACGGACTATCCGGTGTTCGGGGCGCGGTAAATCCACACGCCCCAAACGAAGCCGCCCGCGCGCCAGAATTGGCGCGCGGGCGGTAAGCCGTCATCCGGCCGGTTTACTGGGCTTCGTAGCGCGGCGAGCGCGGCCCGTACAGCATGCCGCCAGGCGTGCCGGCGCTGAGCAGTTGCGCGTTCGTCATGCCGGCCACACTGTAGCTGCGGTCCGTCAGGTTGTTGACCACCTGATCCACCACCGCCTGCACCAGCATGCCGATCAGGCCGCCGTTGCTGTTGTTGTTGGCATGCACCACCTGCTTGGAGCCGCTCCAGAGCTTGGCGCCGTTGCGCAGGTCGAGCAGTTCAGCGTCGATCGAGACCGTAACGGTGCTGGCCAGGACTGCATAGCTGGCGCCGTACTGCTTGACCGTCATGTACAGCGCCGCATCGGCGCCGAAGATCTCGCGCAGCTTCACGGCGGGCAGCTCGTGGATGTCGTCGGGCGAAGTCAGGCCGTTCTGCTTGAACGTTTCTTCCATGACGCCAACCGGAATCACGTAGTAGCCGGATTCGGCCAGCGGGCGCGTGGCCTGCGACAGCACGGCCGCGGTGGCCGACACGTCGACCGACGTATTCAGCGGCGGCAGCACGAGGATCGACGCCGGCTTGCTTTCGCGAAACGCGGTGTAGTCGACGTTGTTTTGAGGCGGCGCCACGCAGCCGGTCAGCAGCGCCACGATGGCCACGAGGCCGGCGCGCATGAGTTTGTTCATCATCACGATCCCTTCTTCAACGTGCCGGCCTCGGCGGGCGCGGCCGGCGCGGCGGCAGCGGGTTTGACCGAAGCGGGCGAACCTGCGGCAGGCGATCCCGCGGCGGGCGATCCCGCGGCGGGCGAACCCGCAGCCACCGTACCTGCCGCCTGCGCGGCAACCGTCTGCAGCTTGCCCGCGTTGCGCAGCAGGAAGTCCATGAACGGCGCGGCTTCCGGGAAGGCCGCCTTCTCGCCCTGCATCTGCTCGACGCCCTTGTCGCCGTCGCCCATCTTCATGTAGAGCATGCCCAGATGCGCACGGAAGCCGGGCGGCAGTTCGGCGTTGGACGCGCGCGCCGTCTCGATGTTCTGTTCCATGGCGAGCGTCTGGGTCGCGTAATCGCCGCCGTCGTCCTTCAGGTAGGAATAGACCGAGCCCTGATAGGACTGCCAGCTATACATGGATTTGGGCTGCTGCACGCAGGCCGACAGCACGCCGGCAAGGGCGGCGATCGCCAGTGCGCGGCCCGCGCGCGCGGCGCCCGTGCGGGGTTGGTGGGTATGAATGGTCATCCCGGCCTCCGTCAGTTGCGGGCGGGCTGCCAGGCGCCCTGTTCGATGCCGTCGACCAGGCGGTCCACGGCTTCACGGATGGCCAGGTCCAGCACCTTGCCGTTCAGCGTGGAGTCGTAGCCGGCGGTGCCGCCAAAGCCCACGACTTCGCGGTTGGACAGGCTGTATTCGCCGGCGCCGGACGCGGAATAGACCACTTCCGAGGTCGTGGCATCCACCACGTTCAGGTCGACCTTGGCATAGGCCACCTGTTCCTTGCCGCGGCCCAGAATGCCGAACAGTTGCTGGTCGCCGGTGACCTTGCGGCCGAAGGCCGTCACGTCGCCCGTGACGACGTAGCGCGCGCCCTTGATCTGGGCGGCCTTCTTGTTGAACGCGGCCTCCTGGGCGATTTCGGACAGGTTGTCGCGGTCCATCACCTGGAATCGGCCGCTGCGCTGCAGGTGGCTGACCAGGATCGTCTTGGCTTGGCCGCCCAGGCGGTCCACGCCGTCCGAGAACACGCCGCGCAGGTAATTGGTGCGGTTGTCGAACTTGCCGACGGAAATGGGGCTGCGCACGCCCGCGTACGGCTTGCTGGCCGCCGCGACGGCCGGCACGGCCACGGCTTGGGAACGCTCGGTGGCGCAACCCGCCACCACGGTGGACAGCAAGGCCAATGCCCCGATCTTTACAACCTTGTTCAACATCTTTTTCTCCAGGCCGCTCCTGGCGCCATTTGCGGCGGGCGGCATCCGTCCATTGAATTGAACCCGGAGTATATGTACTGAATTACTTAGATACTATTTGAAATAAAGCCCAAATTCCGGTCCTTTTTGACGCTCAACAAGGAAACTGCGGATTACCGCCTAACCAATAAGTATGGTTTTCGGGCGCCGGACGCCCAGCGCGGCGGCGCCGGGCCATACACTGCCTCATCGCAGCGCGCGCCCGCCTTTGCACGGCCCTTCGGTCAGCGCGCCAACGACGGGAGCCCCTCCTGGTATGAACGATCCAACGCCCGACGATCCCTCCTGGCTGCGCCCGCGGTTTCTCCTCGCGGTCGTCCTGACCGGCCTGTTCGCCGGTCTGGGCGGCATGCTGCTCGGCATGTTGCTGCACGCCGTCCAGCACCTGGCGTACGGCTACGGCGGCGGCCACATCATCAGCCACGAATCCTTTCTTGAAGGCGTGCAGGCCGCCAGCGGCCCGCGCCGCGTGCTGGCGCTGGTGCTGTGCGGCCTGGCGGCCGGCGGCGGATGGTGGCTGATCTATCGCTATGGCCGTCCCCTGGTCAGCGTCAAGAAGGCGGTGTCAGACCCCACGCAAGCCATGCCCCCGGCGACAACGATGGCGCACGCCATCCTGCAGATCATCACGGTGGGCCTGGGATCGCCGCTGGGACGCGAGGTGGCGCCGCGCGAAGTCGGCGCGCTGGCGGGCGGCCGGCTGGCCGCGCTGCTGCGGCTTGCCCCCGCGCAGCACCGGATCGTCATCGCCTGTGGCGCCGGCGCGGGGTTGGCCGCCGTCTACAACGTGCCGCTCGGCGCAGCGCTCTTCGTGCTGGAAGTCCTGCTGGGCTCGTTCGCCTGGCCCGCTGTCGTCGCGGCGCTCATTGCCTGCTGCATTGGCGCGGTGGTGGCCTGGGCGGGATTGGGCAACGACATCCAGTACGCCGTACCCGCCATGCAGATCAACGCCAGCCTCGTGGTTTGGGCGATCGCCGCCGGGCCGCTGTTCGGATGCGCGGCCCACGGCTGGCAGCGGCTGACCGCCGCGGCGCGCGCCCAGGCCGCCCGGGGCTGGCAATTGCCCGTGGCCTGCCTGGTCAATTTCACACTGATCGGTCTGCTTGCCATCTATCTTCCCGCGCTGCTGGGCAACGGCAAGGGGCCGGCGCAACTGAGTTTCGACAATGAACTGACTATCGCCCTGGCCGCCACGCTGGCCGTGATGAAGGTGGTTGTGGTCGCCTGCACGCTGCGCGCGGGCGCGGAGGGCGGCCTGCTCACCCCCGCCATCGCCGTCGGCGCATCAATGGCCGTCGTGCTGGGCGGCCTATGGAGCCTGGCCTGGCCCGACTCGCCGCCCGGCGCGTTTGCCGTCGTGGGCGCGGCCGCCTTTCTGGCCTCGTCGATGCGCATGCCGCTCACCGCGGTGGTGCTGATCCTGGAATTCACCCGGGTCGACCAGGCCTTTCTTGTCCCCATCATCGTGGCCGTGGCCGGCTCGGTCCTGACCAGCCGCTACCTCGCCGCCCGCGGCGCGCGGCTTGCCGACGCCCCCGCCGCCGCGCGCACCGCTTCCTGAAATCCGGAGATCCGCATGTCCCAAGGCAAACCCACTGGCATCCACCGCTACGACGCCCCGGCGGGCGGCTGGGGCGCGTTGAAGGCGACCGCGCAGGCGGTGGCAAACCAGATGCGCATTGCCGAAGCGCCGGTGCTGCTCTTGCGCACCAACAAGCCCGACGGGTTCGACTGCCCCGGCTGCGCCTGGCCCGACAAGGCGCATACGTCCACGTTCCAGTTCTGCGAAAACGGCGCAAAGGCCGTCACATGGGAAGCCACCCGCAAGCGTGTGACGCCCGAGTTCTTTGCCGCGCACACGGTGACCGAACTGCTGACCTGGACCGATCACGACCTGGAGAACGCAGGCCGCCTGACTCATCCGCTGGCCTACGACGCCGCCAGCGACACTTACCAGCCCATCGAATGGGACGCCGCCTTTGCACGCATCGGCCAGACGCTGGCCAGCCTGCCGGACCCGGACATGGCCGAGTTCTATACGTCGGGCCGCGCATCCAACGAGGCCGCGTTTCTCTTCAGCCTGTACGCCCGCGAATTCGGCACCAACAATTTCCCCGACTGTTCCAACATGTGCCACGAGGCCACCAGCGTCGGGCTACCCAAGGCCATCGGCATCGGCAAGGGCACGGTGTCGCTGGACGACTTCGACAAGTGCGACCTCATCATCTCGATGGGGCACAACCCCGGCACCAACCATCCGCGCATGATGGGCACCCTGCATGAATGCGCGCGCCGCGGCGTGCCCATCATCGTGTTCAACCCGCTGCGCGAGCGTTCGCTGGAGCGCTTTGCCGATCCGCAGGATCCGATCGAGATGGGCACCTTCGGCTCCACGGCCATCGCCTCCACGTACTACCAGGTCAAGGTCGGCGGCGACGCCGCCGCGCTCAAGGGCATCATGAAGGCGCTGATGGACGCGGACCGCGACGGGCGCAACACGCTCGACCACGAATTCATTGCGCGGCACACGAACGGCTACGAGGCCTTCGCGCAGGACCTGGACGCCACGAGCTGGACCGACATCGAACAGGCCAGCGGACTGCGCCGGCGCGACCTGGAGCTGGTGGCCGAGGCCTATGCGCGTTCCAATGCCACCATCGTCACGTACGGCATGGGCATCACGCAGCACGAAAAAGGCACGAGCAACGTGCAGCAGATCGCCGCGCTGCTCTTGATGCGCGGCAACTTCGGCAAGCCGGGCGCGGGCATCTGTCCCCTGCGCGGGCACTCGAACGTGCAGGGCAACCGCACGGTCGGCATCACCGAGAAGATCGACGACACCATGTTCGACCACGTCGAGCAGACCTTCGGCTTCCGTCCCCCCAACCGTACCGGCCATGATGCGGTCGAAGCCATGAAGGCGATGGCCGCGGGCCGCGCCAAGGCGCTGATCTGCCTGGGCGGCAACTTCGCGATCGCGCTGCCCGACACCGAGGCCTGCGAGCGCGGCATGCGGCAACTGGACCTGGCGGTGCATCTGAACACCAAGCTGAACCGCTCGCACCTGTTGATCGGCAAGGCGTCGATCATCCTGCCGGTGCTGGGCCGCACGGAGAGCGACGTGCAGGCCGGCGGCGCGCAATCGGTCACGGTCGAGGATTCGATGTCGATGGTGCATGCCTCGCGCGGCAAGCTGGCGCCCGCCTCACCGCACCTGCGTTCGGAACCGGCCATCATCGCCGGCATGGCGCAGGCGACGCTGCCGAACAGCCGCGTCAACTGGGCGCACCTGATCGAGGACTACGACCGCATCCGCGACCTGATCGAAAAGATCTATCCGGATTTCCGCGACTACAACGCACGAATCCGCATCCCCGGCGGCTTCCGGCTGCCGCTGCCGCCCACCGAGCGCATCTGGAAGACAGCGTCGGGCAAGGCGGAATTCATTCCGTTCGCGGGTTTGCGCGAAGACCCGGATATCGTCGAAGGCAACATCCTGCGGCTCACCACGCTGCGCAGCCACGACCAGTACAACACGACGATCTACGGCATGGACGACCGTTATCGCGGCGTGTTCGGCCGGCGCGACGTGCTGTTCATGAATGCCGCCGACCTGGCGCGCTACGGCATTGCGCACGGCGACGAGGTCGACATCGTCACCAGCCTGCCCGGCCAGACGCACCGGCGGCTGCGGCTGACGGCCATCCAGCATGACATCGCGGCAGGGTCAGTGGGCGCGTACTACCCGGAAGCCAACAACCTGTGCCCGCTGGATTATCAGGACTCGGCAAGCGGCACACCCAGCTACAAGTCGATTCCGGTGCGGATCCAGAAAGCGGCCTGAGCGCCGCAGCATGCCTTGCGGCCGCCGTACCTCATCCCTCTGGACGAGCGCAAGCGGGGCCGGATGATGCGTAAGCACCATTGCACATTCAAGGATTAATACTTTCGGCTACTAGCAAGGCGGATGAGGTCCGCATATATATCCCTGCAATGGGCGCCGCATCATCGTCGTCATGTCGTCTTGCCAAGAACACCCGCGCCCGTTCCCAGGAGACCATCGATGGCACGATGTCCTTTTGCGACGTGGCGGCCCATATCGGGTTCGTGCGGGCCTCATCTTGGCGGCCCCTTCAAGATCGTCCATCACACCACCGAAGGCAGCACCGCGCAGGGTGCGATGGACGCGTTCCGCCGCAACCGCTCCGACCCCCACTTCACGGTCGACGCCACCACCATCTTCCAGCACGTCGACACCGCCGAAGGCGCGCGGGCGCTGCGCAACGATGCGGGCGGCGTGCAGACCAATCGCGATTCAGCCGTGCAGATCGAACTGGTGGGATTCGCGCATCTGCCCAAGGACAGCCGCGCGCTGACCAACGTGGCGCGCCTGTGCCGCTGGATCGAGGAACAGCACGGCATCCCGCGCAAGTGGCCGTCTGGCCGCCCGCTGCCAGCCAAGAACGGCAAGGATCCCGGCGGCCACAACCGCGACCCCGCCATCTGGGATTCGGCCAGCGGGCATTTCGGCCACTGCCACGTCCCCGAAAACTCGCACTGGGACCCCGCTTATTCCGCGGCGGAAGCGGACTTCATCCTGGCCGCCACGTTTTCCGAGGACGGCGCGCTGGTGTCGCCCGCCCCGCCGCCGCGTCCGGCCGCGCGCCGTGCATCCAAAAGCGCCGCGCCCACCTCGACCATGCCGGACCACGGCGTCAACGCGGTTGGTATCCACGGCTACCTGAACGATCTGGCCGTGCAGACGCTGGAGCCGCCCGGCATGCCCGTCGCGCGGCGGCGCGCGCCCGCCAAGCGTTCTGGCGCCGTCCTGCGTGCCGGCGCCGCGGGCAAGACCGCACGGCAGGCGCCGCAGGCCAGCATCAACGCCGGCAGCGTGCTGTCGTTTGCGGCGGGCCTGCAGGAGCAGGAACGCGGCGACGTGCTGTATTCGCTGCAACTGGCGCAACGCGCGGCCAGCGCCGCGCATGACAGATTCACCCAGTCGCAGGCCTGGTATCAGACCTACGTGGAAGTGCTGGAGAACCTGGGGTGGACCAGCGGACAGATGAGTTTCACCCATCACGAGGAAGACGAGCGCGAGTTCCGCATGGACCAGGTGGCCGTCGACCTGCTGCTGGCCGTCGCGCGGCGCGATCAGCTGGCGGTGCTGGACCAGGCCGTGACCGCGTTGGGCCAGCTGGCCGAAGACGACGACACCGTGAAGCTCTTCGACTTTCACGCGTCGTCGCAGTCGGGCGGCAACTTCCAGCTGGGCGCGGTGCAGCGCGATCGCGGCGGCGGGCTGTCGATGGCGTTTGGCGCCTACTACTTTCGCGCCGTGGACAGCCGCAAGCGTTTCCTGTTTGCGCAGTGGGGCGCGCGCCAGGTGAACTTCTGGGCCTGCGCGCAGCGCCTGACGCTGAACGCCGCCCTGTATGAACAGCTGCGCGACGACGTAGAGGCCAAGCTGGCCGCCGACGCGCCCCGCTACATCGCCAGCTTGAAGCTGGCGTCCTAGCCGGCCGCCGGCATTGGGAGAACGACATGGCGACCCGAAAGGCGGCAGCGCGCACGGCGGCCAAGCCCGCGGCAAAGAAAAAGCCCAAACGCGTGACGCAAGCGTCCGCCCCGGCGCCGGAAGATCCGCCCGCAAAGGCCCGCAAGCGCCGCAAACAGGATGACGCCCCGGCCGCGCGGCTATTTGAGCGGTCCGCCAAGCCCGATGCCTTCGACGCGCGCGACATCCTGTTCCGGCCCAACATTTCCGTCACGCCCAAGGCAGAGATGATTCCCGTGATGGGACTGACGGTGAAGCACCAGGGCGAAACGTCGGCCTGCACCGGCTTTGCGCTGTCCACGGTGGTCGAATACCTGCTGCGCAAGTCCGAGCGCGACTCGCGCCCCGCCATTTCGCCCTACATGCTGTATTCCATGGCCCGGCGCTATGACGAGTTTCCGGGATCGGTCGACGACAGCGGCTCCAGCCTGCGCGGCGCGTTGAAGGGCTGGTTCCGGCATGGCGCCTGCGCACAGGGCCTGTTCCCCACCCTCGACATGCCGCCTGCCGCCAAGCGCCCCGAAAACGACTGGTGGCTGGACGCGGTCAAGCGGCCGCTGGGCGCCTACTACCGGATCGACACGCGCAGCATCGTGGAAATGCACGCCGCGCTGAACGAGGTCGGCATTCTGTACGCCAGCGCGGGCTGCCACGACGGCTGGGACGACGGCCACGGCGTCACGCCGCACGACGACGAGCCCACGCCCGTCACCCGGCCGTTCTGGGTCATTCCGGCCACCGGGCAGGACATGGCGATGCAGGGCCACGCTTTCGTCATCGTCGGCTACACGCAGGACGGCTTCCTGATCCAGAACTCGTGGGGCGAGGAATGGGGCACGCACGGCATGGCCGTGCTGACCTATGACGACTGGCTGCGCAACGCAATGGACTGCTGGGTCGTGCAACTGGGCGTGGTGACGCACGAGCACGAGCGGATCGCCAACAGCATCAGCCTGCGCACGGAAGGTCAGAAGGTGACGCTGGCGGCGGGCAAGGTGCTGCGCGACCGCGAGCTCACGCCCTTCATCGTCAACGTCGGCAACAACGGCAAGCTCAGCAACAGCGGGGCCTTTCGCACCACACAGGACGACCTGCGCGCCATCGTGGATGTGCACATGGGCGCCGCGCGCGAACGCTGGAATCTGAAGGACAAGCCGATGGATGTCTGCGTCTACGCGCACGGCGGCCTGGTCGGCGAGAACGACGCGGCCGAGGCCGCCGCTGAATGGATTCCGCTGCTGTATGACAACCAGATCTTCCCCGTCTTCCTGATGTGGGAAACGGACTTCATCAGCACCGTGAAGAACATCATCCGCGACGCGGCGAGCGACGTGCCGCGCACCACCGGAGGCATCGGCGAGCGGCTGGAACGCTGGTGGAACCAGCGGCTTGAGCGGTGGCTGGCGCGCCCCGGCACGGTGATCTGGGGCGAGATGAAGCAGAACGCCGAAGCCATGAGCGAGCCGGCCATCAATGGCGGCGAAGAAGCCGCGATGATCCTGCTGTACAAGCATTTCAAGACGCACGTCGCGCGCGGCCGCGTGCGCCTGCACATCGTGGGCCATTCGGCGGGCGCCATCGTCGCCAGCCACTTCGTCAAGCGCCTGACCGCAGACGGCGGGGAACTGGAATCGCTGAGCCTGATGGCGCCCGCCGTCACGATGAAGACCTTCCAGGACCTGGTCGTGCCGCACCTGGGCAGCCGCGTGAAGCGCTATCAGCAATTCCATCTGTCGGATCGCGCCGAAGAACACGACCCGACCTGCGGGCCGTACCGGCGCTCGCTGCTGTACCTGGTCAGCGAATCGTTCGAGGGCGGCACCACCACGCCGCTGCTGGGCATGGAACGCTACTTTCGCGAGGCCGCCATTCCGTGCGACGCGGTCCACGTCTCGCCGGCCGGCAGCCCGTCTGCCACCGCCCGCGTGGCGCCGGTGGCGTCCAGCACGCACGGCGGATTCGACAACGACAAGGGCACGCAACAGCAGGTCATCGCGTTCATCAAGCGGTGACGGCAGGTGAAGAGGTCTTGTCATGACAGAGATGGAACCCTATCGCGACGCCCCGGCGCTTCCCCGGGACGCGGCGCTGCGCGAGTTTTCCCTGTTTGGCGAGCCCGCGGAGGTTGCGCGCGTGCTGTCCCAGGTCGGCGTGCCTTGCCTCGTGCTGGCCGCCACCGGCGAGATCGTGGCGGCCAGCAGCGTCCTGCCGCTGGCGCGCGATGCGCTCGTCGGCCGCCACGTCAGCCAGGTCTACGGCCTTGCCAAACCGCTGCGCATGGGCGACGGCGCCGTTGACGTCGTGTATCGGCGCCCTGGCGGCGCGCGCGTGCCCGCGCAGCTCATCCCGCTGTGCACGCTGGACAGCGGCGAACTCATCGTGCTGGTCAATGACGGCTCGCCGTTCCGCGACGCCGAAGCCCACCGATTCGAGCGCACGCCCTACGCGGTGTTCCGCCTGGACATTCAGGGCGTGATCCGCTTTGCCAACCCCGAGGCGGCGCGCACGCTGGGCCTGCCGCGCGACGCGCTGTGCGGCACCCGGCTGGCGGCGCATTTCCGGCCGTCCGACGGCGGACCGGTGCAGCGCGCCATCCTGCGCTGCATCGAGGACACGGAAGGCGATGCCATGGTCGCCGTGACCATCGCCATTCCCGTCCCGGACGACGCCGACCGGCAGTTTGAGCTGGTCATGACGCCTGATCCCGCGCCGAACGGCCAGCTGCTGGGTGTGATCGCCGTCATCCAGTCGCGCACGCTGGAATCCGCCCGCGACGAGATCCGGCGCATCGCCCTGGACCCGGCGATTGGCGGCTGGCGCGCCAAGCTGGACCGCATCCTGGAGCAGATTCGGCGTCTTATCCCGTTCGAACACGCGGTATTCGGCATCTATGGCAACGACGTGTCGCTGTTTCGCGCGATTGCCGTGCGCCCGGAAGGCGTGGAGCTGTGGCCCGCGCGCTGGATGGACCTGCCGCCCACGATACGTGCGTTTCTGGATTCCGGCCGAACGTGGGTCGACGAGATCGGCGCGTTCGTCCGGGAGAACATGCCCGAGCCCGGCAACGAGGTCGTGCGCTGCTACCAGGACCTGGGCATCGAGGCCTCGGTCACGCTGCCCGTGACGCGCGCGGACGGCTACAGCTCGGCGCTCAGCCTGTGCTCGCGGCAGCCGGGCGCGTATGGCGAGCGGCATCTGGAAATGCTGCGCACCCTGGACCTTGAACCCGTGCTGATGCGCTTTGAAAAGGAACGTGACGACGAGCGCGCCGAGTTCGCGGATTCCCTGCGGCGCAAGGTGATGGCCGCCGCCTCGCTGCGCCACGCCGCCGACGAGATCATCGTCCAGCTCTCGCAGCACTTCTCGTGGGAACATGTGGCGCTGTATCGCGTCAACCGCCAGGACAACCGGTTTGAGGTCGTCACGCAGCACAGCCTGGCACCGGCGTACGCGCTGCCCGCCGATTACAAACAACCTACCGACAAGGGCATGCTGGGCGCCACGCTGGCGCAGGGGTGCCTGCTGGCGGTGGACGACATCGGCAACCCCATCTACGCGCAGCACGGCTATGGCGGCCCGAAGCGGCCGCTGCGCTCGGCCATGACCGTCCCCATCCATCTGAACGGCCGGATACGGTGGCTGCTGGACGTGGAGTCCTCGGTGTCGCATGCGTTCAAGGGCCCGGATATCGACGACCTGATGCAGATCATCGCGTCGCTGGAAGAAGGCCTGGCCCAGCATCTGCTCAGCCAGACCAAGCAAAGCCTCATGGCGGAAACCGAGCAGGCGGTGGTGTTTGTGGGACGCGAGGGCGCCGTCATCGAGATGAACCGCGTGGCGACCGACATGCTGGGCGCGGAACCGCGGCGCGGACGCAGCCAGACCGAATCGCCGTCGATCACCGATTACGCCATCGCGGGCGACGAAGCGACGCTGGGCGTATTGACCTCCACCTTTACCGTCAAGCGCGAGCGTATCGAGCTGCTGGACAGCACCGGCCAGCCGCGTTCCGTGCTGGCCACGCGGACCGACCTGGATCCCAGTCTGGACATGTCGATCTGGTTCTTCACCGACATCGCGGATCTGGGCTGGGCGCGCGACCTGCGTTATCTGCGCGAGACCGTGGCCGAAGTGGCCCGGCAGACACGCACCTCGTTGTCGCTGGCGTGCAGCCTGACGTCGCAGACCGTGCTGCTGCACGACGACGCCCGCCAGGGCACGCCGGCGGACGTTGTTGCGGCGCAGGCGCAGGACCTGAGCCAACGCATCGTGGCCGAAATCGGCAAGGCCGACATCACATTCGAGCGGCTGGCCGGCGCCAGCGAATCGCGGCGGCGCACGCGCGCCATGCATACCGACGTGGAAGTGGGCGCGCGCCTGCAGGAGGTGGTGACCGCCTTGCCCGCGCGCGATCAGCGCCGGATCGCGCTCACGAACCACTCGCCCTCGCGCGACGGTCCGACCGTGTCGGGCGATGCGCAGGCGCTGTCCGCGGCCTTCCGGTCGATGATCGATTACCTGCTCCGCTGCCGCAACGCAGACGACGCCCGCGTCACGGTCGAACTGGACACCGGGCCGGACGGCTGCGAGATCCGCTTTGGCTTGAGCGAGGAGCAGGTGTGGGAGTCCGACCCGCCGGTGCACGCCGTGCCCGACGACGCTCTGCTCAACGCCGAACGCGCGGCGCACGACGGCGCCAGCATCGCCATCACGCAGATCCAGGAAACGGTGATCGACCACGGCGGCGCGCTTGTCACCGACCCGCCGCTATCGGATGCGCCGCCGCAGGCCTATGAATCCGTCACGCCGCCGTGGCGCGCGTTCACGCTGATCCTGCCGCTGCGGGCCGGCTAGGCCATCGGGATCATGGAATCGCCATCATGGAACAAGACGCCGCCGGACCGAATTTCATTCTGCTGGCCAGCATGAACGACGAGCACGAGGACGACTGGGCCAACAACCTTGCCCAGTTGCATCGCCTAGTCCAGCAGTACCCCGCGATTGCGCCGTTCGTCGGCGCGGAACTGCGCCGCCGCACGTCGCTGGAAAGCGCCAAGACGCAGCTCGAATCGTGGGACATGTCCACGCCCCGCATCGAACCCCGACTCGTCATCATCGACGCCCGGCTCGGCTCCACGGCCAGCAAACGCGGCAAGCCCGGCGCGGCAGCCGTGGAACTGCTGGAATGGATCGCCGCGCGCTCGTCGGTCCCGCTGCTGGTGCTGGCGGTCGACCCGCCCGAACTGGTGCAGCGCTATGTGCTGGAACGTCCCCAGGTCTTCATGTGGACCAACGATGCGAAGGCCAACGTCAACAGCGGCGCGGAAGTCGCCACCGTGCTCACCTGCCTGACGCCGCTGGCGCCCAAGCGCCGGCGGCGGCTGATCATTCGCGTGGGCGAGCACTCGATCACCTACCGCATCCAGATGGGACGCCACGAGTATTCGTCGCAGGACATGCCGTACAAGGAGCGCGACCGCATCTCCGCGCTGGTGGGCCGTATCGAGACCTTCAGTCCCTATCTGGGCGAGACCAAGGCGCCGCAATGGCTGAAAGACCTGAGCGGCGTGGGCGAGGACGTCTTCAGCGCCATGGTGACCCACAGCCTGGGCGCGCCGGTCGCCAAGCTGATCCAGCGGGCGCGCGACGAGGAAGTGTCGCCGGGCGCGGGGGCCTTCGCGGGACTGGACCTGCGCTTTGAATTCAACCTGGCGAGCCAGGAGGTGTCGCGCCTGTTCAACCTGCCATTCGAGATGGGCCGCGAGTTCGGCGCCGACAGCGGACGTTACCTGTGTTTGGAACTACCGATGGCGCGGCGGCTGCATCTGGACGGCACGGCGCCCGCGCCGCGCTGGGAGCCGGACGCGCGCACGCCCGGCCAGCCGGTGAGGATGCTGTTCATGGACGCCAGTTCGGTGTTTGGCACCGTCACCTTCCGGCGCGAGGACGGCGGGCCCGCGCTGCCGGCGATGGAGTTCGGGCCGCTGCAATCCGTGGCCAAGGAGCGCGAGCACCTTGCGGAACTGGCCGCGCGCGCGCCGGGGCACCTGATCATCGACCACGTGCGTGCCGCCGATGAAGCGGGGCTCGTGGGCGCGGACCTGCAACGCCGCATCGAAGAGCGTCTGCGGACGGGCAACTACGACATCTTTCACTTTGCCGGCCATTCGGTGTCCGAAGGCGAAAGCACGATGCTGGTGTTGCCCGGCGAGGACGGCGAGGCCTGGCAATTGTCGATCCGGCTGATCGGGCAGTGGATGGAGGCGGGCAAGTGCAAGCTGCTGGTGCTGTCTTCGTGCAGCGGCGCGTCGGTGCGCACTGCGCTGGAGGTCATGCGCGCGGGCGCGGCCGGCGTGCTGGCCTTTCGCTGGCAGGTCGAGGAAGAATCCTGCGCCCGCTACATCCAGCGCTTTTACGACGTGTACCTGGACGCTACCCAGCCCAAGGACCTGGCGGAGGCCTACCGCTATGCATGCAAGGCCGCGCAGGGCGACGCGGGCGACCTGCCGACGTGGGCATCGGCAATGGCCATCGTGCGCGACTGAGCGGGCGGCAGCCACGCCGCACAAGGAGCTGACATGGACGGAATATTCGGCATGCTGCGCGGCATCGGCGGCAAGGCGGCTGGCGGCGACGGGGCGGGCGCGCTGCTGCCGACCGTGCCTGCGGGACGCAACTTCTACGCGGAGATCGAGCCGCCCGGCGGCACGCCCGCGCTGGCTGCGGGCATGGACGGCGCCGCCTTCGTGCCCGGCCAGTGCTACTTCAGCGTCCGGCTGGTCGAAATGCGCCTGTGCGACGCGGGCAACTATCTCAGCCAGTTCCTGCCGCTGTGCACGTTCTTCTTGCGCTACGGCGCGGACGGCACGCGGCGCGAGATTCCCTACATCGTCGGCTACGACCTCATCCAGCAGGCGCTGGGCGCGGCGGCGCCTGATGCCGGGGCGCGCCGTGTCGCCTTTCGGGATGTCTATGTTGCGCGCAACGTCCCGTACGCCAGCGATGGACTGGAGATGTACGCGGCGCTGTGCCGTTTCGCCGACAGCAGCCTGTCGCGCGGCATCCTGGATTTCGTGTCCACCGCGGTCACGATGCTGGGCGGCCCGGTCGGCGGGGCGATCGTCAAGACAGGGGAAAGCCTGCTCACGCCGCTCGCCAAACTGTTCGGCACCGACGGCGTCAGCGTGCGCTTTGGCGTCTACGATGGCGACGCATTGCGGCGCAGCGGCTACCGCGTCCTGGCGGGCGCGGATTCGCAGGACAAGCTGTCGGGGCTGCAACTCGTCGATGGCGTGCTGCACCGCCAGAACGGCGCAGGCCAACCGGAGCCGGTCAACGACGTCGACTACCTGGTCCTGGCCTTTGAGCAGCGCGCGACGCTGGGCGCGGACATGTTCGCCGCAGCCACCACGCTGCCGTTCCATCATCTGTGGAAGGACGTTTCCAAGGCGCTGATCGGCAACGACGCCACGGCCGCCAGCGCCGCGTACCAATCCCTGTTGATCGCGGTGGCGGAATCGCCGCTGCTCATCGACGCGGACCGCTTCGCGCTGCTGACGGCCTATGCCGCGCAGCGCGGCGCGTGGGAAGCCGCCAGCGAGCGATCCGGCCTGCGTACCCGCAGCGGCGGCAAAAGCCTGGCCACCGCGATGACCGACCGCGTCAACGCGCGGGGCAAGGCCGATCCGGTGGCGGAGCTGCTGAAGGCGGCCAAAAAGCACATCACGCCGCCGCCCGTGCCAACAGAAGAAACCGGACCCAAGGTGCTGGACGACGACGCTGTCGCGCAGACGGTGTCGAACCTGACGAAAACACTCGGCGAGAAAGGTGGCGCGCAGACGCCCGGCGCCCTGTCGCGCGCCACCCGGGAGCTGCTTTCCATCATGCTGAGCGATCCGGCGTAGCGCAACGCCAGAATCAGCGCAGTTCCAACGTCGCCCCGATCACACGCATCGTCGGCATGAGCTGGCGCCAGGCATCCTTGGGCATCGTGGCTGGCCGCGTGAGTTGCGCGGCCGCCGGGTTGTCCAGCAGGTTGCCCTTGCAGGCGAACACGATGCTGTTGGTCATGTCGTCGTCGACCACCTCGAACATCGACGAGCCGAACGCGTCGCGCACGCGGTCCAGGTATTCGTGATGCATGGGGTGGTTGACGTGGAAGTTGATCACCAGGATGCCGTCGTCGCGCAGGGCGCGATGGCAGTCGGCGTAGAAGGCGGCGGAACACAGGGCATCCGGAATGCCCCCGGCCACGAATCCGTCCAGCAGGATCACATCGGCGGCGTCCGTCTGCCCGGCAAGATGCTGCGCCGCATCGGCCTGGATGACCTGAAAGCGCGCGCTGTCCGGCGGCACCATGAAGGCGTCGCGCAGCGCGATGACGGCGGGATCGATTTCCACCACCGTGACGCGCGCCCCCGTCAGATAACGGTGGCAGAACTTGGGCAGCGACCCGCCGCCCAGTCCCACCATCAGGATGTCCGCCGGCTCCGGCTTGAACAGCACGAAGCCCATCATCATCCGCGTGTATTCGATTTCGAGCGCATCCGGATTCAGCAGCGACATGCTGCTCTGGATCTCCTGCTGCGTGAAATGCAGGGTGCGCCGGGTGCCGGCATTCTGGATGAAGGGCCGGTGGGGGGCCGCCGGCCCGTCGGATACGGGCGAATCGGCGGGAACGGGAACGTCGGACATGGGCGCAGGGTGCAAAGCGGAAGATTCGCAGAAGATACCACTGCCACGCCCCCGCGGCCCGCGCCGCGGGATCGGCGTGTCAAACAGGCCGGCCTCTGCGCCGTACCGCCGCCTCAGACCAGCATCACCGGACAGGGCGAGTGCGCCAGGATCCGCCCGCTGACCGAGCCGCGGATGGCGTTGATCAGCGGGCTGTGATGATGCGAGCCGATCACGATCGCCCCGGCATCGATCTGCTTTGCATACTCGACAATTTTCTCCGGCGTGAAGCCGACAAGCTCGTGGCATTCGTGGCCGACGTTGGCGGCGGTCAGGATGCCGACCACCGATTGCATCGCCTTGCCGCTTTCCTCGTGGTGCCAGGCGTCGATGTCCGCCTTGCCGATGAAGGACTTCACGTCACCGGCCACATCGGGTTCGCAGTGCACCACGTGCACGACGAAATCGCGGTTCAGCAAGGGACTTTCCACCAGAAATCGGGCCGCCGCATCGCTGTGCAGCGAGCCGTCGGTGGCAAGAATGATCGTGTTCATGGCAGACCTCCGGTTCATGACTTCCTGGCTTCGTTGCGCGCGGGCTTGTGCGCGCCCCTTCCGGGCATCACCCAGCTTGCGCCCACCGACGCCAGCAGGATCACGCCCACCACCCCAAGCGACCAGTGCACCGGCACGTGGACCCATTGTTCGGCAAGCATCTTGCCGCCGATGATGACCAGCACCGACGCAAGGCCGTACTTGAGATAGTGAAACCGCGCCACCATGTCCGCCAGCAGGAAATACAGCGCCCGCAGGCCCATGATGGCAAAAATGTTGGATGTGAAGACGATGAACGGATCGGTCGTCACGGCAAAGATGGCGGGGATGCTGTCCACGGCAAACACCACGTCCGTCGCTTCGATGACAATCAGCACCACGAACATCGGCGTCGCGTAGCGCAACCCGTCGATGCGCACGAAGAACGACTGGCCGTGATAGTCCTTGGTGATCCGCATGGTGGACCGCAGAAAGCGCACCAGCGGATTGCGGGCGATGTCCGGCTGTCGGCCGGCGGTGAACAGCATCTTCAAGCCCGTGAAGATCAGGAAGGCGCCCAGCACATAGAACAGCCACACGAACTGGGACAGCAGCCACACGCCGGCCAGGATCATGCTGATCCGCATGACGATGGCGCCCAGCACGCCGTAGAGCAGCACGCGCCGCTGCAGTTCCAGCGGCACGGCGAAGTACGTGAAGATCAGCGAGAACACGAACATGTTGTCCACGGACAGGGACAGTTCGATGAGGTAGCCGGTGTAAAACTCCAGCGCCTTCTGATGTGCGACCGCCCGGCCCAGGGTGGCGTCCAGATACCACCACATCAGGCCCCCGAACAGCGTGGCCAGCGTCATCCACGCGCCCACCCAGCAGAGCGCCTCGCGCGAGGATACGCGGTGGGCGCGGCGTCCGCCGAACGCATAGAGGTCCAGCGCCAGCACGATCAGCACGAATCCCACGAACCCCGCCCACATCGGCAGCGTGGCAAAGGTTTCGACCCGGTTCATGAGAGGCGCCTCCTTCCATCGCGCCGCGTGCGCCACGCAATGGGAAAACGGGTACTGCAATCGCACGAGGCCAGTCTAGTGCGCGGCGATTCCTCCAACAATCCGCATTATGATGACCCGATAGTCAGATTTTTTGGATTGATCAGCCATGGTCACTCTCAACTACAAGCATCTGCGCTATTTCTGGACGGTCGCGAAGGCGGGCAGCATCGCCCGCGCGGCACAGCAGCTTCAGCGCACGCCGCAATCGATCAGCGGCCAGATCCAGGAGCTGGAATCCACCCTCGGCACGGAACTGTTCCGTCGCGCGGGGCGCGGTCTGGAACTGACCGATGTCGGCCGCCATGCGCTGCTGTATGCGGATCGCATTTTCACGATGGGCGACGAACTGCTGGACGACCTGCGCGAGCGTCCGGCGCGGCGTGCGCTGGAATTCAAGGTGGGGGTGGCGGAGGGCATGCCGAAGGCGATGGTGTACCGGATGATCGAGCCGGCATTGCATCTGGACCAGGACGTGCGGCTGATCTGCCGCGAAGGGCGGTTGCCGTTTCTGTTAGCGGATCTGGCGGTGCATCGCTTCGATATGGTGATCGCGGATCGGCCGATGCCGAACAATCTGAATGTGCGGGGGTTCAGCCATCTGCTGGGGGAATGCGGGCTGACGTTCTTTGGATCGCCGCCGTTGCTGGACAGCCTGACGGGGACGTTTCCGGCGCTGCTGGACCAGGCGCCGTTCCTCTTGCCGGGCGAAGACGCCGCGATCCGGCCGCGGCTGTTGCAATGGTTCGATGAGCATGACATCCGGCCGCGTATCGTGGGTGAATTCGACGATAGTGCGCTGATGAATTCTTTCGGGCAGACGGGTACGGGGCTGTTTGTTGCGCCGACGGCGACAGCAGCCTATCTATGCAAGCAGTATCGGGTGCGCGTGATTGGGCACGCGGCGGACGTGAAGGAGCAGTTTTACGCGATCACGACCGACCAGCGGCTGGAGCATCCGGCGGTGGTGGCGTTGAGCCGTGCGGCGCGGGAGGATATTTTTGGGACGGTGAAGTGACGGCGGCGCGCGAAGGCTGGCGCACCGCTGTGTGCGCCTGATTACAGGAACGACTTCGCGTGTTTGAGGACCTGATCGCAGGCCTTGCGGGTAAGTTCCTCTTTCAGTCCGCCGCCGCTCAGGTCGACCGATTTGCCGTCGCTGCCGTTTAGGAGGCCTTGCAGGCCGGCAAGGTATCCGGAATCCGATTTGGCTTTCTGCGTTGAGCCGCCGCCGATCTTGCCCATCAGTTTTTCTTTCAGGGCTTGCGCGTCGCCGCCGGCGAGGTAGTTGTTCTTCATGCAGAACTCGAGCACGCCGGCTGCGTTGCCGGCTGAGGCGGGGGTGAGCGAAGAGAGCGGCAGGCTGTTGCCTAGGCCTTGCAGGATGCCGCCTTGGGTTGTACCGCCCTGGGTTGAGCTGCCTTGGCTCTCCATCTGTCCCTTTACGGCATCGAGCCACTGGGCGCTGGCGGCGCCTGCGTAGCACTGCGCCGCGATGAGGGCGGCGGCGACGGCTAGGTGGCGGAAAGGGATCTTCATGACTTGCTCCTGGTGCGGTGGTGAGTGCGGCCATCGTAGCGGCGCGTTGAAGCGGATCGGCGTGCGGGCGGGGCGGGTAATGCGACAAATGATGTGCTTGGGGATACCGTGCGCCGTGGGGCCGTAGCAATTGCATTCGTAACGTCACGGGTTTGATACCGGTGTGAGGGGTGACGATGTTGAACGTCGGGCGGGCGACGGGCGTGTGGGGGCTTTGCGGTTGGTGATCTTGTTGCCACGAGGATCTTCGTAGGTCGCCCGACGC
>NZ_DGMA01000019.1:0-140381 GCF_002388205.1 Achromobacter sp. UBA4530
CGAGAAGCCCAGGCAGGCCAGGTCCTTCAGTTCGTCGCGGGTCATCGGGCCGGTGGTGTCCTGGCTGCCGACCGAGGTCATCTTCGGTTCGCAGTAGGTGCCCGGGCGGATACCCTTGCCTTCCGGCAGGCCGCAGGCACGGCCGACCATCTTCTGGGCCAGCGTGTAGCCGCGGCCGGAGTCGACCGGATCCTTGGGCAGGCGGAACAGCGTCGAGGGCGCCAGACCCAGCGCTTCGCGGGCCTTGGCGGTCAGGCCGCGGCCGATGATCAGCGGAATGCGGCCGCCGGCGCGCACTTCGTCGAACAGCACGTCGGACTTGACCTCGAATTCGGCGATGACTTCACCGTTCTTGATGGCCTTGCCGTCGTAGGGGCGCAGTTCGACCACGTCGCCCATTTCCATCTTGGAAACGTCGAGTTCGATCGGCAGGGCGCCGGCGTCTTCCATCGTGTTGTAGAAGATCGGGGCGATCTTGTTGCCCAGGCACACGCCGCCAAAGCGCTTGTTCGGCACGAAGGGGATGTCTTCGCCCGTGAACCACAGCACCGAGTTGGTGGCCGACTTGCGCGACGAACCCGTGCCGACCACGTCGCCCACGTAGGCGACCAGGTGGCCCTTTTCCTTCAGGGACTCGATGAACTTGACCGGCCCGCGCTTGCCGTCTTCTTCCGGTTCGAACGCAGCGCCGTCGCGCTTGTTCTTGAGCATCGCCAGGGCGTGCATCGGGATGTCGGGACGCGTGGTGGCGTCGGGGGCGGGCGACAGGTCGTCGGTGTTGGTTTCGCCAGGAACCTTGAAGACCGTGATGGTCAGGCTTTCCGGCAGTTCCGGACGGCTGGTGAACCATTCGGCATCGGCCCAGCTTTGCAGCACGGACTTGGCGTTGGCGTTGCCCTTGTCGGCCTTTTCCTTCACGTCGTGGAAGGCGTCGAACATCAACAGGGTCTTCTTGAGCGCATCGGCGGCGATGGTGCCGATTTCCGCATCATCCAGCAGGTCGACCAGCGGGCCAATGTTGTAGCCGCCGAGCATCGTGCCCAGCAGTTGCGTCGCCTTGGCACGGCTGATCAGCGCACAAGCTTCCTTGCCCAGCGCCACGGCGGCCAGGTAGGAGGCCTTGACCTTGGCGGCATCGTCCACGCCGGCCGGCACGCGATGCGTCAGCAGCTCGACCAGGTTCTGCTCCTCGCCAGCGGGCGGGTTCTTCAGCAGTTCGATCAGTTCAGCGGTTTGTTTGGCCGTAAGGGGCAGCGGGGGAATCCCCAGAGCCGCGCGTTCGGCGACGTGTTGGCGGTAAGTATCCAGCATGTGAGGCCTGCTCAAAGTCGGGTTGGAAGAAGGGTTGTCGGCCGGAATTGTAGAAGCAAGTGGGGGCCGGTAGCAAATGTCTTATATCTTATATAAGACTTGAGCCGATAGCTGTTGTTCGGTGGCGACGCCTTGGCGGGGCGACGGGCGTCCGGCGTCGGGCGTCCGGCGTTGGTCGTCGGCTGCGGGCCTCGGGTGGCTGGAGTCGGGCACGCGGCGGCGGATGGGGAGGTGGGGGCGGGGCCCCTGGACGCCAAGGGCCCAGGGGCCCCGCAAAGAAAAAGCGGCCCCGAGGGCCGCTTCGGTATAAAAGCCCACCGCCAGCCGGTCAGGGCGCCGCGGCGTCGTACACCACGCCGACGCGGGCGAAGTTGCCGCCGTATTGCTTGACGTCCACCTGGAACGGCGCACTGTCGCCCGGCGGCAGTCGCGGCACCCGCAGTTCCTGGAACGTGGCGCCCGTTAGCTGATCCTGCGCGTCGTACAGGCTGACCCACACGCGCACCTTCTCGACCTCGCTGCTGCTGTCGTTGCGCACCCGGCCGTGCACCGTCACGTACTTGTAACGGAAGCGGTAGGTAAAGTTCAGCGTGCCGGTGCCGATGGCGGCTTCGGTGTTTTCCACCGTCACGGCCAACTGCGGACGCGGGCCGGGCAGGGCAGCGCGTTTGGCGGGCAGCCAGTTGGTTTTCACCTCCGTAAAGCGTTCGACGCGCCCGGTCAGCGCCACGGGCACGCGCTCGCCAGGGTACAGATGCGTCGGCAGGCTCCAGGCCTGGCGCAGCTCGAGCGGACGCGACCCGTCGAACACCGCGATTTCCGCCCGGGGCGACAGCGCTACGAACTGGTCGCTGGTGTTGACCAGTTCGGCATACAGCACCGGGCGTTCGATTTCGTCCAGCAGCCGGCGAGGTGCGGACAGCTTCAATGCCCCGGCATCAAACAGGGCGAAATCCGGGTCCAGCAGTTCTTCGGTGGTCAGACGGACGTGGTCGATGACCCGCGTGTTGGCCGGGCTGACGCGCACGATGCGGCTGACGGGCGGCTTGGCCTCGGGCTCGGCGGATTTGGTCACGGCCTGCGCCTGCGCCGGGGGCGGGCTGGCGGATCCCAGCGCGGTGTATTTCCACGCGGCATACCCGCCCGCGCCAAACAGGATCAGCGCCAGCCCTGCCAGGGCCGGCCGCGACAGGCGCCGGGAGGAGGAGGGGTCAGCTTTCACTTTGCACCATGTAATCGTAGGAGGCGACCTCGCCATCGCGCAGCATTTCGCAGCGCACGTCGAAGGACGTCAGCGCGTCGGGGGCCAGCGGGCTGGCGGTCGCGTAGCCGTTGCCCGTGCCAATCAGGCCGCCGTCGGCGCCATAGAGCATGACGGTGATCTGCGTGCTGCTGGCGGGGTTGGTGCCCTGGTTGCGGATCAGGCCGACCAGACGGTAATTGCCGTCATTGCGCACAAGCTGAACGCGGCTGGCAGCCACATCGTTGTTCTTGCCGCGCGCGGGCGACGGCGTGCCGACCTGCAAGTCGTAGCGGCTGTACGCCTTGGACGGCAACGATATCTTCAGCGGGGTGTACTCCCCCGGTTCCAGCGAGCGCGCGGGCGCCGAGCCCGACACGGTGGACAGCGACAGATCCCCCTGGAAGAACGATGCCGTCACGCGCGGCACGTCGATCTTCCGGCCGGTCTCGTTGCGCACGATCATGACCAGCTCGTTGCGCCCGCGCGTCTTGACCTCCTGCACGTCCGTCAGCTTGACCAGCGAGGCGTCGATGGGCGGTTCGACAATGCGGGCGGGCAGGGGCGACGGGCGCGAACCGAGCGATGAGACGACCAGCGGGATGATGACGGCGGCAAGGATCGCCGCCGAGATCGCCACGATGGCGGCCGGCTTGATGGGCGCAGGCTTGGGCTGCTGGATGTTGCGCAGGATCTTTTCCAGCCGCTGCGCGACGTTGTCTTCGACCAGCGTCACCGCATGGCAGTGGCTGCACTGGTATTCGTTGGTGTCCAGCTTGGTGAAACTGGCGCTGCCGCACGTGGAGCAGGTTAGCGTCACCGTGTTGATAGTGGTCTGTTTGGGCGTCATTCTCGCGGGGCGTCCTTTACGCTGGGCGTCATTTACGCTACGAAGGCGGTTCGGCCGCGCGCCGCGATCCGGGATGGGCGGCGGGACCGGCGTGAAGGGCTTACCGGGCGGCAAGGATAGCGGCCGTCGGCCGCACCCGGGGTGCATGAGCGCATCAGTTTGTGACCATATGTGTGGAATCGGCGATATCGGGGCCGGAATGCGTGCGGCGCCCGGTGCTATCATCCCCGGCGAAAAATCGTTGTCACATCAACTATTACGCTGCCGTTTCCCGTCGATCCGCTCTCCTGCCGTCCGAATTGGCGCGCAGCCGGGCAGAGCCGAGGTCTGGCTCTCCTGTATGAGCATCTATCAACATCTGCTGTTTCTGGCCTGCGTGGCGCTCGCCACCTATGCCCAGACGATGACGGGCTTTGCGTTCGGCCTGGTGCTGCTGGGCCTGTCGGGCGTGTTCCAGCTTGCCTCGGTGTCCGAGGTGGCCAACGTGGTCAGCGTGCTGTCCCTGGTCAATGCGGGCGTCACCTTGCTGCGCGCCAAGCCGCAGGGGTGAACTGGTCGCTGCTGACCCCCGCCGCGGTCAGCAGCCTGGCCGGCGTCGGGGTGGGCGTGGCCGCGCTGACGTGGATCAGCGGGTCCATGGCGGTGTTGCTGCAGTTGCTGCTGGGCGTCACCATCCTGGCGTGCGCCATTTTGCTCGTGACGCGAACCCAGCCGCTGGCGCAGTTGTCGTCCCGCACTTCCAGCGTATTTTTCGGTGGCGTTTCGGGCGTGCTGGGCGGCCTGTTTTCCAGCGCCGGTCCGCCCATGGTCTATCACCTGTATCGCCAGCCGCTGCCGTTGGCCACCATCCGCAACAGCCTGCTGATCCTGTTTTCGCTCAACGCCACGGTGCGCCTGGCGCTCGTGACCGGGCAGGGCGCGTTCATGGCGTCATCGTTCTGGCTGAGCGTGCAGGCGCTGCCGGTCGTGATCGGCGTGACGTGGTTTGCGCGCCGCTACAGCACCGAGAATTCGATGGAGAAGGTCAAGCGGATGGTGTTCGTGCTGCTGCTGGCCGCCGGCCTGGGGCTCATCGTCCCGGCGACGAGGATATTGGCGGCCGGCTAGGTACGGCCGGTTAGGCGCGGCCGGCTAGGTACGGCCGGTTAGGTGCGGCCGGCTAGGCGCGGCCGGCTACGCGCTGCCGGCCAAGCGAGGCCCATCGGGCGCAGCCGGCGAGATACCGCCGGCCTCACTCACCCGTCAACCACGCTCCCCCGTGATGTAGCGCTCGAGTTCATGAATGATGAATTTCTGCTCGCTCATCACGTCCTTGACCAGGTCGCCGATGGATAGCAATCCGATCAGCTTGTCGTTGTCGATGACCGGCAGATGGCGGAAATGCCGTTCGGTCATCATGGCCATACAGTGTTCCCGCGTGTCGGTGGGGCTGACGTAATACACCGAGTCCGTCATGATGTCGCGCACCTTGGTCGTGCGCGACGACCGGTCCTGCAGCACGATCTTGCGCGCGTAGTCGCGTTCGGTCAGCATGCCCAGCACCACGTCGCCTTCCACCACCACCACCGCCCCGATGCTGCGGTCGGCCATCGTCTTGATCGCGTCGAAGACCGACGAATCCGGCGAAACCGTTACGACGGCGTGATTGGCCTTTTCCCTGAGAAGCTCAGCAACTGTCTTCACGATGTGCTCCCGAATCGGTGGTGAGGATCGAAGCACCATCCTAAGCCTGCCTGCGGCATTGCCGCAAGCAGGGCGCGTTACATCGTGTTTTTGACGCGAATCGCTGGCGCGGATCGGCCCTCACGCCGTTTCCTTGCCGTACAACGCCGTACGCAGATAGCTCAGCGCGTCGCTGCGGCTGCTGAGGGCGTCAGCGCCGATGCGGTCATGCCAATACGATTCGGACCCCGCCGCGAGCCGCCATTCGCGCAGCCTGCGCGTATACAACTGCAGGTCGTACTCCTCGGTGACGCCGATGGCGCCGTGCACCGCGTGCGCGATGTCGGCCACGCGCGGCACGGCCTGGCTGGCGCGGGCCTTGCCCAGCGCGGCGAGCAGCGGACGGGGCAGGCCGTCATTGCCCTGAAAGGCCAGTTGCGCCGCCATGCGCGCGGCCCACACCTGTTCGGCCATCTCGCTGATCTGCTGCTGCACGGCCTGAAAGCGCCCGATGGGCTTGCCGAACTGCGCGCGCTGGTTCGCATAGTCCAGCGTCATCGCCAGCACGCGATCCATGGCGCCGGCGATCAACCCCGCGTAGGCGGTGGCCGCCATCGTATCCAGCGGCGCTGGACTGTCGAGGCGTTCGGCGTCGGACAGCGCGCAGGAAACGCCGCCGTCCAGGCTGCCGTGCACCCCGTTGGATTCGACGCGCGCCGCCTGCATGGGCAGCAGCCAGGTCTGGCCATCGATGCCGGCCAGCACGTAGTCAGCGCTGCGCGCCCAAGCTACGCTCGCGCCCGCGATGCGCCCGCCGTCGATGGCAAGGCCGTGTGGTGCCAGCGCGATGGCCCCCGCCGCCTGCGGCCGCTGCACGCGGCTCAGCCACGCGCGCGCCAGCAGCGTGTGGGCAATGGGGTAGGGGCACAGATGGCGCCCCGCCGCCAGCACGACGGGCAGCACATCGGCCAGGCCCAGGCCCGCGCCGCCATGATCTTCCCGCACCAGCGCATCCGCGAACCCCGCGTCCTCGCAGGCCTGCCATGCGTCGCCGGACGGCTGACCGCGTTCGGCGCGGCGGATCACATCCGGGGTGCAGGTCTGGGCAAAAAGGCGTTCGGCGGCATCGCCAAAAATGTTGTCCATGACGGTCGTCCTTATCGAAGGCCAAGGCCGCGGGCAATGATGCCGCGCAGGATTTCGCGGGTGCCGCCGCGCAGCGAAAACGTCGGCGCGACCTGTTCCAGATAGGCCAGCGTGCGCAGCAGTGGCAGCGGCACGGGGCGGTCGGGGTGCCTGCCCAGCGTATCGCCGATCAGGCGCGGAATCGTCTGTTCAAGCTCGGTGCCCAGATCCTTGACCAGCGATGCCTCCGTGGCGGGGCTCAGGCCCGCCGCCAGCTTGCCGGCCACGGCCAGCGACATCGCGCGCAGCACCGCCATCTGCGACAGAATGCTGCCCAGCGCTGTCCGGCTGGCGGCATCGGCATCGCCACCGTCATCGTGCCAATGTGCCAGCCAGCACTCCAGCAGGGCGATGCTGGAATACAGACGCTCGGGGCCGCTGCGCTCGAAGGCCAGTTCCGCATTTACCTGGGCCCAGCCGCCGCCTTCCTCGCCGATCAGCGCCTCGTCGGGCAATTCGACGTTGTCGAAGAATACTTCCGAAAAGTGCGCATCGCCCGCCAGGTCTTCGATCGGGCGCACCGACACGCCGGGCAACGACAGGTCCACAATCACCTGCGACAGCCCCTGATGCCGGTCGTCCGCGGTGCCGGACGTGCGAACCAGCGCAATCATGTAGTGCGAACGGTGCGCGTTCGTCGTCCAGATCTTGCTCCCGTTCAACCGCCAGCCGCCCGCCACGGCTTCCGCTCGGCTGCGGATGCTGGCCAGGTCCGAGCCGGAGCCCGGCTCGCTCATGCCGATGCAGAAGAAGGCCTGCGCGGCGCAGATGCGCGGCAGATAAAAATCCTTTTGCGCTGGCGTGCCGTATTTCAGGATGAGCGGCGCGCTCTGGCGATCGGCAATCCAGTGCGCCGACACCGGCGCGCCCGCGCCCAGCAATTCTTCGGACAACACGAATCGCGCAAAGTGGCCGCGTGCCGCGCCGCCGTATTCGCGCGGCAGCGTCAGGCCCAGCCAGCCGTGTTCGGCAAGCTGGCGGCTGAAGCCCGCGTCAAAACCCATCCATGAACGGGCGCGCTCATCCGGCTCCAGGCCGTCCAGCGCATCGGACAGGAAGGCGCGCACCTCGGTGCGCATAGCTTCATCCTCGGGAGGAATGGCAGTGAGTTCCAGCGTGTCGATCATCAGTCGCTCCGGGTCAGGCAAGGGCGCCGCGACAGGCGCCGACGGCCACTATCCGGGAATGCACTGATAGCTGTCCAATATTATTTTGCGGGTTTGCGATATGGGTTTTGTATCGAGTGGCGGGCAGTATGATGGAACGCACTTCATGGACCGCATCGCGCGACCCACAACGCACGAACCACAACGCAACACAAGGAGGAAACACCATGAATGAAGTCATCGTCGCTTCGGCCGTCCGCACCGCCATTGGAGATTTCGGCGGCGCGCTCAAGGATGTGCCCCCCTGCGATCTGGGCGCCACCGTCATCCGGGCCGCGCTGGAACGCGCAGGCGTCTCGGGCGACGAAGTCGGCCATGTCGCCGTTGGACACGTGATCAACACCGAGCCGCGCGACATGTACCTGTCGCGCGTGGCCGCCATGAATGCCGGCATCTCCAAGGAAACGCCCGCGTTCAACGTCAACCGCCTGTGCGGTTCGGGCCTGCAGGCCATCGTGTCCGCTGCGCAAACCATCATGCTGGGAGACGCCGAGATCGCTGTGGGCGCCGGCGCCGAAAGCATGAGCCGCGCGCCGTACATCGCGCCGGCCCAGCGCTGGGGCGCGCGCATGGGCGACAGCGTCATGCTGGACATGATGACCGGCGCGCTGTCCGACCCCTTCGGCAAGATGCACATGGGCGTCACGGCGGAAAACGTGGCCGCCAAGTTCGGCATCAACCGGCAGGACCAGGACGCCACGGCCGCGGAATCGCACCGCCGCGCCGCCGCCGCGATCGATGCGGGTTACTTCCGCGACCAGATCGTGCCCGTGAAGATCAAGTCGCGCAAAGGTGAGATCGTGTTCGACACCGACGAACACGTGCGCCGCGACGTCACGGCCGACAGCCTGGCCACGCTCAAGCCGGTGTTCCAGAAGGAAAACGGCACCGTCACGGCGGGCAATGCGTCCGGGCTGAACGACGGCGCGGGTGCGCTGGTGCTGATGAACGCGTCTGTCGCGGCCAAACGCGGCGTCAAGCCGCTGGCGCGTCTGGTGGCCTACGCGCATTCGGGCGTGGACCCCGACATCATGGGCATCGGTCCGGTGCCGGCCACGCAGGCGGCGCTCAAGCGCGCGGGCCTGACGGTCGACCAGCTGGACGTCATCGAGGCCAACGAGGCGTTTGCCGCGCAGGCATGCGCAGTGTCGCGCGAACTGAAGCTGGACGCCGCCAAGGTGAACCCCAACGGCAGCGGGATCGGCCTGGGCCACCCGATCGGCGCGACCGGCGCCATCATCACCACCAAGGCCCTGCATGAACTGCAGCGCGTGGGCGGACGCTATGCGCTCGTGACCATGTGCATCGGCGGCGGGCAGGGCATCGCCGCGATCTTCGAACGGATCTGATTCGTTCGGCTCGGCAAGCCCGCGAGGTTCCGGCTGCGCCGGATCCTCGCGGGTTTCTTCATGGGGCCGCCTGGCCCAGATAGTCCTGGGCCCACGCCTGGCATTCGGCGTTTAGCATTGCGCCCATCTGCGCCCGCCGCGGCGCGTCGAGCCGGCTGCTGATCGCGCCAAAACTGAACGCCACCCAGGTCAGCTCCGACACCGGAAACGCCACGCCCACGCCGGACACGCCAGGCGTGATGGTGTCCACGATCTCGGAATATCCCGCATTGCGCGTCTGCCTGACCGCCTTCATCAGCGCGGTGCTGGAGACGCGGATCTGCGCGTAGCTGGCCGCATGCCTTGCGTACAGCGCGGCGATCTCGTCGTCCGGCAGGGCTGCCATCAGCGCCAGGCCGCCCGCGCCCACGCCCAAGAGCCGCCGTTCGCCCTGGTCGATGGTGAATACCTTGACGGGAAATGAGCCGGCCTCGCGCAGCAAACATAGTGCGTAGTCGCCCTGGCGGATCACCAGGAACACGGTGTCGCCAGACAGGCGTGCCAGCTTCTGCGCGAACGGGCGCAGGGCGTCCAGCAAAGGCGTGCGCCGCAAGGCGGCAAACCCCAGTTGCATCGAATCCACGCCCAGCCGATAACGGCGGGTGGCGCGGTCGCGTTCGGCGAACTGTTCTTCCAGCAGGCAACTGAGAAGGCGGTGCGCCGTGGAACGCTCCAGGCCGGTGGCGACCATGACGCCCTGCAGGTCGATGCCGTCTTCCTGGTGCTGCGCCAGCACGCGCAACAGGCCGAGCGCGCGACGCATGCTCTGCGTGCCGCCGGTGGATCCTAGGTTGTTCATATTGTGGGAAAAAGGATTCGAATATTTTGTATTTTAGGATTTGCAGTGCGTTAATTCAATGCATGGAGATCGCGCTGCATCCGACGGCGCGGCATGACAAGGACGAGGAGACCATGGAATACGCCACCCTGGCCGTCGAACGGCACGACGCGGTATGCCGCATCAGTCTGGCCCGCGAATCCGCGCGCAATGCCCAGAGCCAGCAGATGCTGGACGAACTGGATGACGCCCTCTCGCGCGCCGAGCAGGACGATGCGGTGCGGGTGGTCATCCTGGCCGGTCGCGGCGCGCATTTCTCGGCCGGGCATGACCTGAAGGAAGCCCAGGCCAAGCGCGCCGACTTCACGGTCGAGGAACGCTGGGATTACGAGTCCCGCCGCTACTACGGGTATTGCCTGCGCATCTGGGACTTCCCCAAGCCCACCGTGGCGCAGGTGCAGGGCGCGTGCGTGGCGGGCGGATTCATGATCGCCAACATGTGCGACCTGGTGGTGTGTTCGGACACGGCGTACTTCTCGGACCCGGTCGGACACACCCTGGCCGCGGCCGCCACCGAGGTGCTGATTCATCCCTGGGTCATGGGGCTGCGCAAGGCCAAGGAAATGCTCTACACCGGCGAGAAGGTCGATGCGCAGGAGGCATTGCGCATCGGCATGGTGAACCGGGTGGTGCCCGAAGCCGAACTGGATGCCGCCACGCTGGCGCTGGCCCAGCGCATCGCGCAGGCGCCGCCGTTCGGACTGCGCCTGATCAAGCGGTCGCTGAACCGCACGGCGGACGCGCAGGGCTTTCGCACGGCGCTGTCGGCGCACTTCGACACGCATCAGTTGTCGCACCTGAGCGAGGAATTCCAGGCGGTGCGCGAGCGCGGCCTGGCGCAGGCCATCCAGCGCAACAAGAAAGGCGAAGCCGCATGACCTCACGCCTTGAACCGCTGCTGAATCCGCGATCGATCGCCATGATCGGCGCCAGCGCCAACCCGGGCCGCATTGGCGGCATGCCGCTGGAACTGCTGACGCGCTTTGGCTTTTCGGGCGGCATCTATCCCGTCAACCCGAAATACCAGGAGGTCTTCGGCCTGCGGTGCTGGCCCGACATCGAAGCCGTGCCCGAGCCGGTGGACCTGGCGGTGCTGGCCATCGCCGCGGCCGACGTCACGCCCATGCTGCGGCGCTGCCATGCCAGGGGCATCCCCGCGGCCATCGTGTATGCCGCGGGCTTTGCCGAGGCGGGCGGCGAGGGCGCGCGTTTGCAGGACGAACTGGAGGCCTTCGTGTCGGAAAGCGGCATGGCGGTCGCGGGCCCGAATTGCATGGGATTCGCAAACCTGAACACGCAGGCGCATACCGCCTTCGCGTCGGTCTTCAAGACCGCGCCGGCGCAGGAGGGGCCGGGCTCGGTCAGCCTGCTGACCCAAAGCGGCAACGTGTGCGCGGCGGTGTACGCGATCGCGCGCAGGCTGGGGCTGCCGTTCTCGCACTTCATCAACACCGGCAACGAGGCCTGCCTGGATTTTTCGCAGTACCTGGAATATCTGGCGGCGGACCCGCAGACGGAAATCGTGCTCGGCTACATCGAACAGTTGCGCGATGGCGGCCGCTTCGTGCGCGCGTGCCGCGAGCTGGAACGCCAGGGCAAGCTGCTGATTGCCCTGAAGGCAGGCGCCACCGACAAGGGCGCGCAGGCCGTGCAGTCGCACACGTCGGCGCTGGCCGGCGACCGCCGCGTGTATGCAGCTGCCTTTCGCCAGTTGAACGTCATCGAGGCCACGGACTTCGCGCAGATGGCGCATCTGGCCAGTCTGGCGACGCTGCGCCACCGCACGGCCGGCAAGCGCGTGGCGGTGCTGACGATGTCGGGGGCGCTGGGGGCCATCCTGGCCGACAAGTTCATCGGTGCGGGGCTGGAGCTGCCAGACCTGCCGCCGGATCTGCAGGAGGTGCTGCGCGGCGGCATTCCGGATTACGGCATGGTGGGCAATCCGGTGGACGTGACCGGCAACGTGGTCAACGATCCCGCCTTTGTGCGCACCGTGCTGCAGGCGTTGGGCACGTCGGACGCCATCGATGCCGTGGTCGTGTATGCGCCCGGCTACATGCTGGACCGCATGGCCGACGCGTTGGCCGAAGCGTCCCGGGAGCACCCGCGGTTGTTCGTCGCCATCGATACGGGCCTCGCGCAAAGCCGTGCCGCGCTGCGCGAGGCGGAAGTCGCGGTGTTCGAGGATCTGGGTCTGGCCGTCGCGGCGCTGGCGCCATATTTGCTGTGGTGTGACGCGCGCACGGCCCGGCGGCAGGCGGCGGCGCCCGCATTGGAGATGGCCAGCGCGCCGGCTCTGCCATGCAACGAAGCGGACGCTCGCGCCTTCGTGGCCGCGTTCGGTCTGCCCCAGGCTGCCACCGCGGTGGCGCGCAATGCGGACGAGGCCGTGCGCGATGCGCGCATTGCAGGCTATCCCGTCGCCCTGAAGATCCTGAGCCCCGACATCGCGCACAAGACCGAAGCGGGCGGCGTCGCGCTGAACCTTGCGGACGACGAGGCGGTGCGCGTGGCCCATGCCACCGTGACGCAGGCGGTGACGCGCGCGCAGCCCAATGCGCGTATCGACGGCGTCATGGTCCAGAAGATGGAGCGCGGTGTGGCGGAGATCATCGTTGGCGCCACGCGCGATCCCGTCTTCGGCCCCGTGCTGACGGTGGGCCTGGGCGGGGTGCTGACCGAGATCTACCAGGACACCAGCCACCGGCTCCTGCCGGTGGACGAGGACATCGCCTTGCAGATGTTGCAGGAGCTCAAGGCGTTTGCGCTGCTGGACGGTTTCCGGGGCAAGCCCCGGGGCGATCTGGCGGCGGCGTGCAGGAGCATCGTGGCCGTGGGCAACGCCTTGCTTGCCGCGCCCGCGCATGTGGCGCAAATAGAAGTGAATCCCTTGCTGATCAAAGAGGCGGGACAGGGCGTTGCGGTGCTGGACGCGCTGATCCTGCCCGCAACCCCGTAGCGCGTCTGCGCATTCCTCAGGAGGAGACAAGCATGATCAAGACAATATTGGCCGGCGTCGCACTGGCCTGCATCGGCGCCACGAGCGTCGCGCAAGCCCAGGACAACTACCCCGCGCGGCCCGTGCGTATCGTGGTGCCGTTCTCGCCCGGCGGCGCGACCGACATCATGAGCCGTCTGCTGGCCGAAAAGTTGAGCGGAAAGCTAGGCCAGCCGGTGATCGTGGAAAACAAGCCGGGCGGCGGCACCATGATCGCGTCCGATTACGTGTCCCGCGCCGAGCCCGACGGCTACACGCTGCTGATGGCCGCGTCGTCGCTGGGCATCGCGCCCAGCATCTACACCAAGGTCAACTACGACCCGGTCAAGGACTTCGCCCCGATCACGCAAGTCGCGTCGGTGGTTCACGTGCTGGGTGTCCACCCGTCGGTGCCGGCCAAGAATGTCGGCGAGCTGATCGCCTACCTGAAGGCCAATCCGGGCAAGGTGAGCTACGGCTCCGTCGGCACGGGCAGTTCAACCCACCTGGAGGCCGAACTCTTCAACAGCATGGCCGGCGTGCAGATGGCGCACATCCCCTACAAGGGCAGCGCGCCCGCGCTCAACGACCTGGTTGCGGGGCGTCTGCAGGTGATGTTCGATGCGTGGGCCTCGTCGGGCCCCTTCGTCAAGGACGGCAAGCTGCGCGCGCTGGCGGTCACGACGGCCAAGCCTTCGGCGTCATTGCCCGAGTTGCCCACGGTGGATGCGTCCGGCCTGCCGGGCTATTCGGCCATGCCGTGGCTGGGTCTGGTCGCGCCCGCGCGCACGCCGCAGCCCGTGATCGACAAGCTCTACCAGAACCTGGCGCAGATCCTGCAGCAGCCCGACGTGAAGAAGCAGTTCGAGGGGCTGGGGCTGGACATCATCGGCAGTGATCCCAAAGCCTTCGGCGCGTTCATCCAGAAAGACGTAGCGACCTGGGCCAAGGTGGCGCGCGACTCGAACATCCGGCTGGAGTGAGGCATGACGATGCAGCAAACCGCCGTGCCCGACAGCGCGGCGCTTGACGACGAGGCGTTCCGGCAGACGCTTCGGGGCTGGCTCGACACGGCCTACGCAGCGTTTGCACGGTCCTGGCCCGGCGGGTCCGACCCGCGCAATCTGGACTACCGGCGCGCCTGGGAAGACACGCTGTGCGCAAACGGCTGGTCCGGGCTGGGCTGGCCGGCGGAGTACGGCGGCAAGGCGCTGCCGCTGTCGCGCCAGGCGGTCTTCCATGAAGAGCACGCGCGTTGCGGCGCGCCGCTGGGCGTGAACCTGATCGGCCACGGCATCCTGGCGCCCACCCTGCTGCATTTCGGGTCCGAGGCGCAGAAGCAGCGCTTCCTGCCCGGCATCCTGTCGAACCGCGAGGTGTGGTGCCAGGGATATTCAGAGCCGGGCGCCGGGTCCGACCTGGCCGCCGTGCGTACGCGGGCGGAACCGGCGCCGGGCGGCTTCCGCGTGAACGGTCACAAGATCTGGACCTCGTTTGCGGACCGAGCGCAGTGGTGCTTCGTGCTGGCGCGCACCGATCCGGACGCGTCCAGGCACAAAGGCCTGAGCTTCCTGCTCGTGGATATGCGCAGTCCCGGCGTGCGGGTCGAACCCATCCGCCAGCTCACGGGCGAAGCCGAGTTCTGCGAGGTCTTTTTCGAGGACGTGTTCGTTCCGCAGGACGCGCTGCTGGGCGGATTGAACCAGGGCTGGCGCATCGCGATGGCGGCCGCAAGCTTCGAGCGCGGCACGTATTTCATCCCGCGACTCGTGCGTTTTTCGCAGGAGCTGCGTCAGGTGCGCGCGCTGGCGCTGCAGGCGGACAAGCAGGGCCGCGTGCCGGCGTCGTCGGCATCGGCATCGGTGCGGCATCGCTGGGCGCGGCTGGCGGCCGACAGCCACGTGCTGGCGCTGAAATCGCAGCGCGCGCTGGCCGCCGCGATGCGGGGCGATCCGCCCGGACCGGAAGGATCGTCCACCAAGATCCACTGGAGCGAGGCGCACCAGCGCCTGCTCGAACTGTCCATGCAATTGCTGGGCGAGGACGCCTGCCTGGGCGTGGACGCAGCTGACACCCGCGCGGCGTCGCTGACGCACGCCTATCTATGGTCGCGGGCCGAAACCATCCTGGCGGGCACGTCCGAGATCCAGCGCAACATCATCGCCGAGCAGATGCTCGGCCTGCCTAAGGGCTGACCGTAAATGAATCTGCATCTGAGTGAAGACCAGCGCATGCTGCGCGACGCCGCGCACCGTTTCCTGTCGCAGCGCCATCCGGTGGCCATGGCGCGCGGCGCTTGTCATCAAGATGCGCCGGCCCGCCAGGCGCTGTGGCGCGATCTGGCCGATCAGGGCTGGCCCGCCTTGCTGGCGCCCGAGGCACAAGGCGGACTCGGCTTGGGTATGCGCGAGGCCTGGATCGTTGCCGAGGAAGCGGGGCGCCATCTGCTGAGCCTGCCGCTCGTATCCAACATGGTGATGCTGCCGACTTTGTGCGAGGCGGGTGGGGCTATTGCGCAATGGGCCGGCGATATGATGGCCGGTGACACCTGGTACGCCGACGCGACGCTGCGCCTCGACGGGTCGGCCTTCATCGAAGGCGCCGGCGAGGGCGTGCGCGCGCTTGCCGTGCGCGAGGCCGGTCCGGCGTCCGTGCGTCTGGATCTGCTGTCGCCTGTGGCGGGCGTGGCGGGATTGGATCCGACCATGCCGGTCGGGGTCGCGGCGGATCCCGCGGTCCTGGAAAGCACCGATGTCCAGGTCAAGCCGGGCACGTGGCATCTGCTGCGCACGCGTCTGCGCTTGCTGCGGTCGGCGGAAATGCTGGGGGCGGCTTCGGCGGCGCTGGACATGGCCGCGTCGTACGCCCGCGAGCGCCAGCAGTTCGGCCGCGCGATCGGCGCCAATCAGGCGATCAAGCATCGGCTGGCCGAGGACTGGATGGCGCTGGACGATGCGCGGCTGGCGGGCTGGGCGGCGGCATCGGCGCTGGATGACCGCGCGGCGTCGGCGGCAACCGATTGCCTGTTCGCGCCGCTGCTGGCCGTCGAAGCCAGCCGCCGCGCCACCCAGAACGCGATCCAGACGCATGGTGCGCTGGGCGTGACCTGGGAGTGCGATGCGCATCTGTACCTGAAGCGCGTCCTGCGGCTGTCGGCCAGCCTGGAGGCTGAAGTGTCCGGCCCGGACCTGCTCGAGCGCATCTGGGAAGCGGCGGCGTAATCGGCGGCCGGGGACGGGACGGCCGGCCTACAATCGCGCCCATGTACAAATCCAACTTCCCCTCCGAACTCGACCAGCCGACGCTTTCCGAAGCCGACGGCGTCCGCTATCTGCACTTCAACACCGAATGGGTGCAGGGCGCGATGAACATCAAGAGCCCCGCCGATCTGGTGCTGGAATACACCGCGCAGATGATGGCCTGGCTGCTGTTCCTGGAGCCGCCGAAGGAAGAGGCCATCGGCATGCTGGGCCTGGGCGCCGGGTCGCTGGCGCGCTTCTGCGCCAAGCACACGCGCGGCCCGCTGCTGGCCGTGGAATGGAATCCGCGCGTCACTGCCGCCTGTCATATGTTCTTCCGCCTGCCCGGCGCGAACCGCTTGCAGGTCGAGCACGCCGACGCCGGCGCGTGGGTGGCCGATCCGCTGAACGCCGGACGGTGCCCCGTGCTGATGGTGGACCTGTACGACGCGGCCGCCGAGGGCCCGGTACGCGACAGCGTGAAGTTCTACCGCGACTGCCGCCGTGTGCTGGGCGAAGTCGGCATCCTGGCCGTGAACCTGTTCGGGCGGCACGAAAGCTTCGGCAAGAACATCGACAACCTGTCCAAGGCCTTCGACGATCGCATCGTGCTGCTGCCCGAGGTCGAGGCCGGCAACCAGATCGTGCTGGCGTTTTCCGGCCCAAGCCTGGCAATCACCCCGGCTGAATTGCTGGCGCGCGCCGAGATCGTGGAAGGGAAGTACGGGCTGCCTGCTCGCCGCTGGGCGCGCTCGTTGACGCGGCATGCGGTCGACGGGGTTCTGCATTTTTGATGGAGGCACGCGCCATTGCGCGGCTCATTCCAAATCGTCCCGGCCCATCGATTCAACTTGCGCTAAGGCTTCGGTGATCCGCTGTTAGGGTAGGTCCCAGGTCACGCGGGGTTTACCTTTCTTCCCACCCAGGTCTATCATCGGCTTATTCATAATTATGAATTACGGCATTTCCCCGCCGTCTGCCCATGACCCTACCTATCGTCCGGCAAGCCCTGTATCTGGAAGTCGCGGACCGCCTGCGCGGCATGATCCATGCGCGGTCGCTGCGTAACGGCGAATGGATCGATGAACTCCGCCTGGCTGGCGAAATGGGCATTTCGCGCACGCCGCTGCGCGAGGCGCTGAAGGTGCTGGCGACCGAAGGGCTGGTCCGGCTGGAACCCCGCCGCGGCTGCTTCGTCAACGAACTGTCCGCCCAGGATCTGGAAGACATCTTCCCGCTGATGGCCATGCTGGAAGGGCGCTGCGCCTTCGAGGCCGCGCGCAAGGCCACCGACGCGCAGCTAGCCGAACTGGAACCGCTGCACGCCGCGCTGGCCGGCCATGCGAAGGCGGGCCGCATCGACGCCTACTACAAGACCAATTACCTCATCCACGAAGCCGTCCAGGCGCTGGCCGGCAACCAATGGCTGTCCGACATGGTGGGCAATCTGCGCAAGGTGCTGAGCCTGTCGCGCCATCGCAGCCTGTCGCGGCCCGGCCGTATCGAGCAATCCTGCGCCGAACACCTTGCCATCTTCGAGGCCCTGAAGGCCCATGATTCCGACGCCGCGCAGGCGCTGGCGCACACCCATCTGATGCGCCAGCTTGAAGCGCTGCGCGTCCTTAGCAACGAAGACGCCGCCGATGCGGCGCCGTCCGATCCCATCGTCATCGAGGAGCCCGCCCATGTCCGCACCCGCCAATCTCGCGCCCGCGCGCGGCGCACGCACGCCTGAGCCCGAGGCCGATCTGGTCGATGCCGCCGCGGCGGCCGAAAGCGCCAGCCTGATCACGCGGCTGGGCCGCCTGTGGGAGCGCGGGCGCCTGCCCAGCGAATCCGAAGTCCGCCGCCTGTTCGAGGCGCGCCTGACCGACGTGGCCGCCAACAAGCTGGCGCGCCGCTGGTGCGAGCAATACGCCGCGGCCGACGGCAAGGATCGCCGCCTGATGCTTGCCGCGCTGGCGCAGATCCGCGCCACGTATGCAGGCGATGGCGGCGAGGGCGTGCGCCTCTTCAAGCGGTTCAACGCCCAGCCGCAAGGCCTGCGCTTTCTGGTGGAATTGCGCGCGGACATGCTGCGCTGGCGCAAGCAGGTGTCGGGCATCCAGTCGCTGGACAAGGAACTGGAAGGCCTCCTGTCTGCGTGGTTCGACGTGGGCTTGCTTGAACTGCGTCCGCTGACCTGGGATTCGCCCGCGTCGCTGCTGGAAAAGCTGATCCTTTACGAGGCCGTCCACGAGATCAAATCCTGGGACGACCTGCGCCACCGCGTGGCGCCCGACCGCCGCTGCTATGCGTACTTTCATCCGCAGATGCCGGGCGTGCCGCTGATCTTCGTGGAAGTGGCCTTTGCCAGCCAGATGGCCGACAACGTGCAGGTGCTGCTGGACAGCACGCTGCCGCCGCAGGACCTGGACAAGGCGCGCTGGGCGATCTTCTACTCCATCTCGAACACGCAACCGGGCCTCAAGGGCATCAGCTTCGGCAATTTCCTGCTCAAGCGCGTGGTCGAGCAGTTGCTGGAAGAGCTGCCCAAGCTGAAGGCCTTTGCCACCTTGTCGCCGATTCCGGGCTTTACCGATTGGCTGGGCAAGCAGGACGCGCAGGCCGTCGAGGCGATCGTGCGCGAAGACAAGACGCGTGCCAAGGACCGCCAGCGTGAAGGCGTGCCGGACGGGCAGCGCTGGGTCGCGCGTTTGGCGAAGGCCGCGCAGGGCAAGGCGCCCGACGTGGTCAAGCGCGCTGGCTTCCGGCTGGCGGCCTGCTATCTGCAGTCGATGAAGAACGGTCTGCCGGTCGATCCCGTGGCGCGCTTTCATCTGGGCAACGGCGCGCGGATCGAGCGCCTGAACTGGGCGGCCGACACCTCGCCCAAGGGGCTCAAGCAGTCGTGCGCCATGATGGTCAATTACCTGTATGACCTTGACGAACTGGACACCAACCTTCAGCGCCTGAACGAGGGCAAGCCGCAGATCAGCCGCGGCGTGGGGCGCGTGGCCTGACCGCCGGACACACGGCGGCGGGTTCCTGACAATCACAACAAGGGCAGGGGACATGACGGAGAACGTGGCAGGCCAAGGCCAAGGCCAAGGCAGTGTGCGGCTCGATCGCGACGGGCATCTGGCCTGGGTGACGCTGTCGCACCCGGGGCGCCTGAATGCGATCACGGTGGGCATGTGGCGCGAACTGCGCGATGTCTTCACGCGCATCGCGCAGGATGACGCCGTGCGCTGCGTGATCGTGCGCGGCGAGGGCGGCAACTTCGCCGCCGGCGCCGACATCCGCGAGTTCCCCGCCGAACGCGCCGACATGGCGGGCGTGCAGCGCTATCACCGCGAGATCCTGGCGCCCGCCCTGCGCGCCGTGGCCGAATGCCCGCAACCGGTCATCGCGCAGATCGACGGCGTGTGCGTCGGGGGTGGGCTGGAAATCGCCTGCCAGTGCGACCTGCGCATCGCCGGCGCGTCGGCCCGCTTCGGCGTGCCGATCAATCGCCTGGGTTTTCCGATGGCCCCGGACGAAATGCGCGGCCTGCTGGCGCTGGCGGGCAGGGCCGCCACGCTGGCCATTCTGCTGGAAGGCCGGGTGTTCGGCGCCGCCGAAGCCAAAGACCTGGGTCTCTTGACCCGCATCGTCGACGACGGCGACGTGGCCACGTCCGCCCGCCGCAGCGCCGACCGCATCGCCCAGGGCGCGCCGCTGGCCGCCCGCATCAACAAGCGCTTGTCCGCCAGGCTCGCCACCGGCGCCGCCTTGACCGAGGACGAGTATCGCGATTATTTCTCCTATGCCGAAAGCCGGGACCACAGCGAGGGCGTGCGCGCCTTCCTGGCCGGCGAAGACCCATCCTTTACCGGAGACTAGACAGGTGAGCAACGCCAACCTATACGCTGTCCTGCAAGGCGGCTTTCCCAAAGACCGCAGCAAAGTCGCGCTGGAAACGCCCGACCTCCAATACACCTGGGACGACATCGACCGCGCGACCGCGTGCCTGGCGAACCTGCTGCAATCGCTGAACCTGCCCGACGGCGCGCGCGTCGCCGTGCAGGTCGAAAAGTCGCCCGAGGCGCTGCTGCTGTACCTGGCCACGCTGCGCGCCGGCCTCGTGTACCTGCCGCTGAACACCGCGTACCGCGAATCCGAAATCGAGTACTTCCTGGGCAACGCCGAGCCGTCCGTCGTGGTCTGCGCCAGCAAGAACCTGGACTGGGTCAAGCGCGCCGCCGACAAGGCCAACTGCCCGCACGTTTTCACGCTGGACGAGGACCGCACCGGCACGCTGCTGGACGCGGCCGGCGGCCTGTCGCAGACGTTCAAGACCGTTGAAAGCAAGCCGGACGACCTGGCCGCCATCCTGTACACGTCGGGCACCACGGGCCGCAGCAAGGGCGCGATGCTCTCGCACGGCAACCTGGCGGCCAACGCGCGCACCCTGCACGAATACTGGGGCTGGCGCGAGGACGACGTGCTGCTGCACATGCTGCCGATCTTCCACGTCCACGGCCTGTTCGTCGCGTCGCACGGCGCGCTGCTGGCGGGCGCCCGGATGATCTGGCTGCCCAAGCTGGACGCCGACCAGGCGCTGCATTATCTGCCGCAAAGCACCGTGATGATGGGCGTGCCGACCTACTACGTGCGTCTGCTGGCCGATCCGCGCTTCAATCGGGGCGTCTGCGCCAACATGCGCCTGTTCATCTCGGGCTCCGCGCCGCTGCTGGCCGAAACGTTCTCCGACTTCAAGGAACGCAGCGGCCATCCCATTCTTGAGCGCTACGGCATGAGCGAAACCGTCATGCTGACCTCCAACCCGTACGACGCCGCGCTGGGCGAGCGCCTGGCGGGCACCGTCGGCCGCGCCTTGCCGGGTGTGGATGTCCGGGTGGTCGACGACGCCGGCAAGCCGCTCGCACCCGGCGAGATCGGCAACGTGCAGGTGCGCGGTCCCAACGTGTTCTCGGGCTACTGGCGCATGCCGGAAAAGACGCGCGAAGAATTCACCGACGACGGCTGGTTCAAGACCGGCGACGTGGGCCGCTGGGGCGGCGAGTCCGCTGGCCGCACGGCGCCCGACGACTATCTGTCGATCGTCGGCCGCAGCAAGGACCTGATCATCTCCGGCGGCTACAACGTGTACCCCAAGGAGATCGAGACGCTCATCGACGACATGCCGGGCGTGTCGGAGTCGGCGGTGATCGGCGTGCCGCATCCGGACTTCGGCGAGGCCGTCGTGGCGGTGGTGGTGCCCAAGGACGGCGCGACGCTGGACGCCTCGGCCATGCAGGCGGAGTTGAAGAGCCGCATCGCCAACTTCAAGGTGCCCAAGCGCGTTCATATCATCGACCAGCTGCCGCGCAATACGATGGGCAAGGTTCAGAAGAACGTGCTTCGCGACACTTACAAGGCGCTGTAGTCGATACCGAAGCCGGTCCCCGCGGGGCCGGCTTTTTTATCACCGCATTCTTTCACCGCGTTCATTTACCGCAGCCAAGGAGAAGCATCCCCATCCAATGCCCCGATAAGACCTGCCCGCCGCATTCAGAAGAAAAAAATATCTCAGCGACGAGACGCCAGAAAACAGGCGCCGTCCCCCGATGCAGCAAGAGGAGACAAAATGACTTATCGCACCACCACCGCGGCCGTGTTCGCCGTGGCAGCCCTGGGTTTCGGCGGCGTTGCCGCCGCGCAATGGCCCGAACGCCCCATCACGCTGATCGTTCCGTTTCCCGCCGGCGGCGGCACGGACACGTTCGCCCGTCCGCTGGCCGCGCAGCTCACCACGCAGCTTGGCCAGACGGTGGTCATCGACAACAAGGGCGGCGCGGGCGGCACTGTGGGCGCCGGCGTGGCGGCCAAGGCCAAGCCCGACGGCTACACGTTCTTCATGGGCGGCGCGCACCATGCGCTGGCCCCTTCCTTGTACAAGAGCCTGAGCTACAACATCCAGAAGGATTTCGTGCCGGTCGCCCTGGTGGCGCAGCCGCCGCAGGTCGTCGTCATCAACGCAAGCAAGCTGCCGGTCAAGACCTTGCAGGAGTTCATCGACTACGCAAAGAAACGCCCCGGCGAAATCAACTTCGGCACGGCAGGCAAGGGCAGCACGCACCACCTGGCCGGCGAGCTGTTCGCCATGCAGACGGGGGTCAAGCTGGTGGACGTGCCGTATCAGGGCGCGGGTCCCATGCTGTCGGCGCTGATCGGCGGTCAGGTGGATCTGGCGTTTGATGGGCTGGGCTCGTCGGCCGGGCACATCCGCGCCGGCGCGATCAAGCCGCTGGCGGTGGCCGCCACGGAGCGTTCGCAATCCCTGCCCGACGTGCCCACGGCTGCCGAAGCCGGCGTGCCGAACTACGTGGTGTCGACCTGGTATGCGATCTGGGCGCCCGCGGGCACGCCGAAGGAAGCCACGGAAAGAATGGCCGCCGAGATCACGAAAGCGCTGAATACGCCCAAGCTGAAGGAGACCTGGGCGGGCAACGGCACGGGCGTGCCCACGCTGACCGGCGCCGAGTTCGGCAAGTTCGTCGACAGCGAAGTCCAGCGCTGGGCCAAGGTCGTCAAGGACTCCGGCGTCACGTTGGACTAAGCAGTTGGACTAAGCGGCTGAACTAAGCAACCTCAGCGCCAATCGCTGGCCTGGCTCAGCCGGGCCAGCTGGTCGCGCGTCAGCGTCAGGCTGGCGGCCTTGACCAGCTCGTCCAGCTGGGCGAGCGACGTGGCGCTGACGATGGGCGACGTAATGCCCGGCTGCGCGATCTGCCAGGCCAACGCAGCCTGCGCGGGCGTGCAGCCGGCGTCCTCGGCCACCTCGTCCAGCGCCTTCAGGATGCGGTAGCCGCGATCATTCAGATACGTGTCCACGATCTTCTTGCCGCGCGCGCTCTTGCCTGCATCTTCGGGACCGCGGTACTTTCCGCTGAGAAACCCGCTTGCCAGCGCGAAGTAATTGATCGTGCCCATCTGCTGGGTCTTCACCAGGCTTTGCAGACCGGATTCGAAGGGTTCGCGGGTGTACAGGTTGTACTCGGGCTGGATGCTTTCGTAGCGCGGCAGGCTGTGCCGCTCGCTGGCGATCAGGGCTTCCGACAGCCGCACCGCCGTGTAGTTGGACGCGCCGATCGCGCGCACCTTGCCGGCTTCGATGTGCTTGGCGTATTCGGCCAGCGTGTCGGTCAGCGGCGTGTCCGGGTCGTCCTGGTGCGATTGGTACAGGTCGACGTAGTCCGTCTGCAGGCGCGCCAGCGATGCGTCCAGCGAGCGGCGGATGTAGGCGGGCGACAGGCCTTTCTGACCCGGCCCCATCTCCATGCCGACCTTGGTGGCGATCAGCACCTGGTCGCGCTTGCCCGATCGCTTGAGCCACTTGCCGATCAGGGTTTCGGATTCGCCACCCTTGTTGCCGGGGACCCAGCGCGAGTACATGTCGGCCGTGTCGATGAAATTCAGGCCGGCGTCCACCAGCGCATCCAGCAAAGAAAAGGTGCCGGCCTCGTCGACGGTCCAGCCGAAGACGTTGCCGCCGAAAGTGAGCGGGGGAACCTGCAGGCCGGATCGGCCCAGTGCGCGTTTGATCATGGTGGCCTCGGGATGCCGTCGGCGGGCACGCGGAACGGGATGAACGGCGTTTGCCCGGCGGTTGTCAGTATATTCACGCCGCTGCCCCGGGTCGGGGCGAGCCTGTATGGATGCACCATTACAGGGATTCCCCGCAAGTCCATTTGGTGGACGGCACGTTAGACTATACGGCTTTGTGGCAGGACAAACGGATCAAAAATCCGCGCCCGCCATGAAGAAACCGGCAAATTCAACAAGCAACACCAGGGTTCAAGGAGCAAACATATGCTGATCGGAAAAAAACATTTTCTGACGGTTGGCGCGATGGCGCTGGCGATGGCCATCGCCGCGCCGGTCGCCGCGCAGCAAAAGTCCGTCGCGGTGACCGCCATCGTCGAGCATCCGGCGCTGGACGCCGTGCGTGACGGGGTGCAAGACGCCCTCAAGCAAGCCGGCTACGAGCCGGGCAAGAACCTGAAGTGGCAGTATCAAAGCGCGCAAGGCAACAACGGCACGGCCGCGCAGATCGCCCGCAAGTTCGTCGGCGACCGCCCGGACGCCATCGTCGCGATCGCCACGCCGTCGGCGCAGGCTGTCGTTGCCGCCACCAAGGACGTGCCGGTGGTGTATTCCGCCGTGACCGATCCGGTTGCCGCGCAACTCGTGTCCAGCATGGACGCCTCGGGCACCAACGTGACCGGCGTGTCTGACCTGCTGGCGCTGGACAAGCAGGTTGAGCTCATCAAGAAAATCCTGCCCAACGCCAAGCGCGTCGGCATCGTCTACAACCCGGGCGAGGCCAACTCGGTCGTCGTCGTCAAGAAACTCCAGGAAATCCTGCCCAAGTCGGGCATGAGCCTGGTCGAAGCCGCCGCCCCGCGCTCGGTGGACGTGGCGTCCGCCGCCCGCAGCCTGATCGGCAAGGTCGACGTCATCTACACCAACACCGACAACAACGTCGTGTCGGCTTATGAGTCGCTGGTCAAGGTGGGCAACGACGCCAAGATCCCGCTGATCGCGTCGGATACCGACAGCGTCAAGCGCGGCGGCATTGCCGCCCTGGGCATCAACTACCGTGATCTGGGCGTGCAGACCGGCAAGGTCGTCGTGCGCATCCTGAAGGGCGAGAAGCCCGGCGCGATTCCGTCCGAAACCAGCTCCAAGCTCGAGCTGTACGTGAATCCGGGCGCGGCCGCCAAGCAGGGCGTGACCCTGCCCGAGGCGCTGATCAAGTCCGCCGCGGTGGTCGTGAAATAATACGGCGCGAAATCGGCCCCGCCATGCCTATCCGGCGTGCGCGGGGTTTTTCTTGCGTTTTTCGTGGTGTGCTTACCCGATGTTTCACAGGGCGGCAGCGTTCACAAGATGCTCGCGGCCCGGCGCTGTTGCTTCCTTGACAGGTCTCGTGCTTTCGCTGGCAGCGCCGGCGCGTAGGCACGCGGGCGGGAAACGAGAGAAAATCCATGCCGGGAAACGTTCATTGCGAAAGCTCGGGTAAAACTGACCCGCGAACGCAAGAAATCGTACGTTTCACTTCTTTAATATGCTCGTTTCTTATCTTGATTGGATCTGACCCATGTCATTGTTCTCGTTGTTAGGCGCGCTGGAGATCGGCTTGATCTTCAGTCTGGTGGCCTTGGGCGTGTTCATCTCCTTTCGCCTGCTGCGCTTCCCGGACCTGACCGTGGACGGCAGCTTTCCGCTGGGCGGCGCGGTCTGTGCGACGCTGATCGCCTCGGGCACCGATCCGTTTTCCGCCACCATCATCGCCACGATCGCGGGCGCCGCAGCCGGGCTGGTCACGGGCTGGCTGAACGTCAAGCTTAAGATCATGGATCTGCTCGCCAGCATCCTGATGATGATCGCGCTGTATTCGATCAACCTGCGCATCATGGGCAAGCCCAACGTGCCGCTGATCACCGAACCCACCGTGTTCACGATCCTGCAGCCTGCGTGGATTTCCGACTATGTCGCCCGCCCGCTGCTGCTGATCGTCATCGTCATTCTCTGCAAGCTGGCGCTGGACTGGTTCTTCGCGACGCAAACCGGCCTGGCCGTGCGCGCCACCGGTTCCAACGGCCGCATGGCCCGCGCGCAAGGCGTGAACACCGGCCGCATGATCCTGGGCGGCATGGCGCTGTCGAACGCGCTGGTGGCACTGGCCGGCGCGCTGTTCGCGCAGACGCAAGGCGGTTCGGACATCTCGATGGGCATCGGCACCATCGTGATCGGCCTGGCCGCAGTGATCGTCGGCGAAAGCATCCTGCCGTCGCGCAAGCTGGTGCTGGCCACGCTGGCCGTCATCATCGGCGCTATCGTCTACCGCTTCTTCATCGCCCTGGCGCTCAACAGCGATTTTATCGGCCTGAAGGCGCAGGACCTGAACCTCGTCACCGCGGTGCTCGTCACGATCGCCCTGGTCATCCCCATGCTCAAGCGCCGCCTGGTCGGCAAGAAGGGGCGCTGATATGTTGTCCGCAAAAGACCTGAAAATCACCTTCAACGCGGGTACGCCCATCGAGACCCGCGCCCTGCGCGGCCTCACGCTGGAAATCCCGTCGGGCCAGTTCGTCACCGTGATCGGTTCCAACGGCGCGGGCAAGTCCACGTTCCTGAATGCCGTGTCGGGCGACCTGCCCATCGATTCGGGACGCATCGACATCAATGGTGTGGACGTGACGCGCAAGCCCGTGTGGGCGCGCGCCGGCAGCGTGGCCCGCGTGTTTCAGGACCCGATGGCGGGCACCTGCGAAGACCTGACCATCGAGGAAAACATGGCGCTGGCGCAGATGCGCGGCGCCTCGCGCGGCTATAGCCGCGCCGTAAAGGCCTCGATGAAAGCGGGCTTTCGCGAGCGCCTTGCCACGCTGGGTCTGGGCCTGGAAAACCGCCTCACCGACCGCATCGGCCTGTTGTCCGGCGGCCAGCGCCAGGCGGTCAGCCTGCTGATGGCGGCGCTGCAACCCTCGCGCATCCTGCTGCTGGATGAGCACACCGCCGCGCTCGACCCGCGCACCGCGGACTTCGTGCTGCAACTGACGGCGCGCATCGTGGCGGAAAACCAGCTCACCACCATGATGGTCACGCACAGCATGCGCCAGGCGCTGGATGTCGGCGACCGCACCGTCATGCTGCACCAGGGCCAGGTCGTGCTGGACGTGTCCGGCGACGAGCGCCGCGGCATGGACGTGCCGGACCTGCTGGCCATGTTCGAGCGGGTGCGGGGCGAGAAGCTGTCAGACGATGCGCTTTTGTTGGGCTGAAGTCGAAAAGGCGCGGTAAATAGCGCGGTCAACAACGCGGTCCTTCAAGGACCGCGTTTGCCTAGATGAACCGGCCGGGCCGGAAGGCCGCGTGGCGCGACGCCGCCGCACCGTCCAGCATCAGTTCCGCCAGCACCTTTGCCGTGCCCGGCGCGGTGCTGAAGCCGATGTGCTGGTGCCCCAGCGCCAGCCACAGGCCGGGATGGCGCGGCGCTTCGCCGATCATCGGGCGGCTGTCGGGCAGGGTGGGGCGGCGGCCCAGCCAGGCGGCGGCGTCCAGCCGGTCGCCCAGCGGGAAGGCCTCGCGGGCGCGCTGTTCCGCCAGATCCAGCTGCTCGGGACGCGCGGGCGCCTCGCAAGCGTTCAGCTCGACGCCCGTCGACAGGCGCAGGCCGCGCGCCATGGGCGACAGCACGTAGCCGCCGCCCGTGTCGTAAACAGGACGGGTGACGCGTACGCCGCCGCGGCCGTTGTAATGCATGTGATACCCGCGTTCGAACGCCATGGGCAGGTCGATGCCGGTGGTCTTGAGCAACGCCTTGGACCACGGTCCCAGCGCGACGACCAGCCGGTCGGCCGACACCGATTCCGATGCGCTTGTCCCTTGCACCGCCCAGCCATTGGCGTCGCGGCGGATGGCGGCGGCGTCCATCCGTTTGAACGTGCCGCCCTCGCGCTGGAACAGGCAGGCGTACGCGGCGACGACCTCGTGCGGATCATCCACCGAATACGAACCCTGAATCCACAACGCGCGGTGAAAGATCGGCGACAGGGCGGGTTCGACCTCGGCAAGTTCCGCAGGGTTCAGTTCGCGGGTCGGCACGACGTACTGCGCGAAGGTGCGGCGCGCCAATGCGCCCGCGTTCCAGGCCGCCGCCGTGCGGTACAGGAAGATCCAGCCGGTGTCGCGCAGCCGGTGGCGCGCGCCGCTTTCATCCAGCAGCTTCAGGTGTTCGGGCGCGGACAGCCGGATCAGGCCGTCCAACGCGCGGGCAGTTTCCTGGAAGACGGACGGCCGCGCGCTCATCATGAATCGCGCTGCCCAGCCCAGGTTCGACGCCAGGTAGGGCCAGCGGTATCGGAACTGGACGGTGTCGTTCTTCAAGAGACGCGGCAGTTGTCCCCAGAGGCCAGGGTGATTGAACGGCATCAGTGAACTGCGGGCCAGCACCCCGGCGTTGCCCATCGACGTTTCCATCCCGGGTGCCTGTCGATCCACAAGCGTGACCGACATGCCGCGCCGCTGCAGTTCCAGCGCGCAGCAGACGCCGACGATGCCGGCGCCCAGCACAACGACGTGATTACCCATGTCTTGTCTCATCCTTGTCGATGGCCGCCCAGAATACGCGCTGCTGCCGTCACGCCCCACCATGAGGCTTCTTCAAAAACCGAATACCCCGACAGGTCGGCGTGCGCGAACAGCACCGGACCGTCCACGGCACGCAGGGCAGCCAGGCCCTGATTGGACAGGTAGCCGCACACCGGCGTAGCCATGGCGTGGCCGCGCACCGTGATCTCCAACTGGCGCGCATTGCGCCAGAACTCCTTGCCATACGCCGCCACCAGATCCACCGCGGCCACGTCGCGCAGGTCTTGCGGGCTGGCGTGTGTCAGCCATTCGCGCGCGGCCCGCGGCGTCTGGCCGCTCAGCGCGTGATACGCGGTGAACACGCTGCGCGGCGTACGCGCCACGCGCAGCAATTGATGGGTGGACACGACGTAGCCCAGCGCCTGGCCTTCGTAGACGACGTTGTCCCACGACAGCGGCTCGCCCGGCGCTTCCAGCGGATAGCCGTCCATGACGAAGTTCGACACCATCCAGGCCGCGTGCGGCGCGGCGTGCGTGGCCGGGTCGTAGCCGTACGCGCGGAGGTCCGGCAGCAGGCGTTGCGCGACGAAGAGCGGCATGGCGCAGACGGTGCGGCGGGTTTGCAAGGCATAGGCGCGGGCGGCGCCATCGGCCGAAGTCTGGATGCATAGGACGCGCGGGCCGGTGGCCAGTTCCTCGATACGGACCGCCGTGCCCGGCAGCAGCCAGTCTGCGTGGCCGAGCTTTTGCGTGATGGCCGCGCGCATCCGTTCGGCCAGCGTCGCCAGCCCGCCCGGCCAGGTCAACACGGCGCCTTCGCCGGCATTGGCGGCATGGCCGTCGCGGCTGGCAAAGTAATGCAGCCCCGCCCAAGCGGAGACCACCTCAAGCCCCGCGCCGTAGTCGTCCCGGCAGCAGTAGTTCAGATACCAATGCAGCGCGGGCGAGGTATAGCCTTCACGCGCCAGCCAGTCCTTGAATGTCAGCGCATCCAGCGCGCGCCACGCCGGATCGCGCGACGATAGATCGAGCGGGATGCAGAACACCTTGCGGCCGTCGCTGCCGACCTGCGTGCGCAGCTGATCGACCAGCGCCAGAAAGCGCTGGTGCTGGGCGGCGTCGGCATCCGGCACGTCCGTCATCGGCAGCAGGTGTTCTTCCCAGCGCCCGTTGCGCAGCAGTCTTTCCTGCGGGGAATGCACCAGGACGGCTTCGTCGTAGTAGGGACGCGCGTCGCCCGCGCCGCGCTCGATGATTCCGAAGTCGGCCAGCATTTCACGCACGTGGGCGGACGCGAGCGAGGGCAACGGCAGGTAGTGCGCGCCCAGCGGATAGTCCAGCCCATCGCGCACGCCCGCCGCGGCGTTGCCCGCGAATTCGGGGCCCTGCACCACGACAAAATCGGTGAAGCCTTCTCGGGCCAGTTTCCAGGCGCACGACAGCCCGGCCACTCCGGAGCCCAGGATCGCAACCTGATGCTGCCGCGTGGCCGACGGCTGCGGCAGGGCCGCCTTGTCGCGCAGCGCGTGGCCGGCCTGCATGCCGGGATAGTGCACGTCGGGCGTCGTCTCGACGACGCGCGCGCGCCAATAGCCGACCGAGCCCGCCGCGGCGGCCGTGGCAGCGCCCAACAGGAAGCTGCGGCGCCGCATCAGCGGATGACCTTGCGCCAGTCCTCGTCGAAGTAGCGCACGAGCGATTGTTCGTTCAGGCGGTTCGGCGGCATGGCCAGCGCCGGCATGTCGGCGGGAAAGTGAAAGAGCTCGCGCACGGTGACGGCGTCCAGATAGCGCGTGGGCACGGTGATTTTTTCGGGCGGTGCGTAGTCGCGCCGCTTGCTGGCCAGGATGAAACCCCAGTCGCCGAACGACGGCACGTAGGTGTGATAAGGCCAGGTGTTCAGGCCCGCTTCCTTCAGGGTTGCGTCCACGCTCCAGAACGAACGCGGCGCGAAGTAGGGCGAGGTGGACTGCACGACCATGTAGCCGTTTTCCGCCAGATGCCGCGCCATCAGGTGATAGACCGGCACGGAATACAGCCGTCCCAAACCGAAGTTGGACGGATCGGGAAAGTCCACCACGATGAAGTCGTAGACCTCGGCGTGTGTCTCCAGCCACCGCCCCGCGTCGTCATTGATGACGGTGACGCGCGGGTCCTTGAGCGCGCCCGCGTTCAGCGCGACCAGCGGGTCCGAACGCGAAAACAGATTCGTCATGGCCGGATCCAGATCCACCAGCGTGACGTGCTCGACGTTCCTGTATTTCAGGATCTCGCGCACGGCCAGGCCGTCGCCGCCGCCCAGCACCAGCACGTTGCGCGCCCACGGCAGCACCTGCAGGCCGGGATGCACCAGCGATTCGTGATACCGGTGCTCGTCGCGCGACGAGAACTGCAGGTTGCCGTTGATGTACAGGCGCAGGTCATCGTGCCAGCGCGTCACGGCCAGGCGCTGATACTGCGTGGTCTCGGCGTGGATGATGTCGTCGCCATACAGGCCTTTTTCGGCCCAGGCGGTCATGCTGCCGGAATAGACGAATCCCAGGCCCAGAATCCCAAGCACCACGCCGGCGCGCACGGCTTTTTCGCCGGGGCGGGTGACTTCGGCGCGGAACAGCCACGTGGTCCACAGCGCGACGCTGGCGTTCAGGATGCCGAACAGGAAGCTGGTGCGCAGCAGCCCCAGCTTGGGCGCCAGCAGCAATGGGAACACCAGCGACACGGCCAGCGCGCCCAGGTAGTCGAAGGTCAGCACGCGGCTGACGATTTCGCGGAATTCGGCCTTGCGCTGGTTGAAGACCCGCATCACCAGCGGGATCTCCATGCCGACCATCAGTCCGATGATAAAGACGCCGACATACAGCGCCGCGCGAAAGGGCGCGGACAACCACGCGAACACCAGGAACAGGACGGCGGCCGACACGCCGCCCAACAACGCCACCAGCAGTTCTACGTCGATGAAGCGATTCAGAACGTCTTCGTCTCTTACATATTTTGACAACCATGAACCGATGCCCATCGCGAAGAGATAGCACCCGATCACGGAGGAGAACTGAAGGATCGAATCCCCAAGCAAATAGCTGGCGAGCGCGCTGCTGATGAGCTCGTAGCCCAACCCGCAGGACGCAACGATCAATACCGAGAGAATGAGAACGCGGTCGCGCATGGGAGTGTCCGAGCCAAAAAATGCGTTCGCAGTATATCGAACGCGACGTATATACTGCGCGCAATTGGGAGGCTGGCAATGGGAGAAGCAATGCATCCGGCGGTGACCTATCTGATCTATATCGTCTCGGCGCTTGTCATGCTGGGCGTTTTTACGGCGGTCTACACGGCCATCACGCACTACAAGGAATTCGACCTCATCCGCGAGGGCAACATTGCCGCCGCCCTGTCCTATGGCGGCGCGCTGGTCGGCTTCAGCCTGACCCTGTGTTCCAGCATCGCGGTCCACGCCAGCTTCGTCATGTTCGTGGTCTGGGGCGTGGCGGCGATGATCGTGCAGATCGTCGTTTACGCGGTGGTGTCCAAGGCCATACGCGGCATGACCGACGCCATCGCCGAAAACAACATCGCCATGGGCGGCCTGATCGGCGCGATTTCGCTGTCGGCCGGCATCGTCAACGCCGCCTGCCTGACCTGAGCGGCGCGCACTCTCCGATCTGACACAGGAGGACTTTCCATGAGTCTCGGTTCATTCATTCGCAAGCAGTTCATCGACATCCTGCAATGGAACGAGGATCGCGACGGCGTGCTCGCCTGGCGCCATCCGATGCAGGATTTCGAAATCCAGTACGGCGCCAGCCTGACCGTGCGGGAATCGCAGATGGCGGTGTTCGTCAACGAAGGCAAGGTGGCCGACGTGTTCGGCCCCGGCATGTACAAGCTGACGACGCAGACGCTGCCGATCCTGACCTACCTGAAGAACTGGGACAAGCTGTTCGAGTCGCCCTTCAAGTCGGACGTCATCTTCTTCAGCACCCGCCTGCAGTTGGGCCGGCGCTGGGGCACGGCGCAGCCGGTGACGTTGCGCGACAGCGAATTCGGCATGGTGCGCCTGCGTGCGTTTGGCGTGTATTCGTACCAGATCTCCGATCCCGGCAAGTTCTACCGCGAAATCAGCGGCACGCGCGACGTGTACACGGTGGACGACCTTGAAGCGCAACTGCGCAATATGGTCGTGGCCGCCATGACGACCGCCCTGGGCAGTTCCAAGGTGCCGTTCCTGGACATCGCCGGCAACCAGGGCCTGATGTCGCAGAGCATCGCCGAACAGCTCGCGCCCGTGTTCGACCGCTACGGCGTCAAGCTGGACAACTTCACGGTCGAGAACGTGTCGTTGCCCGAGGAACTGCAGAAGGCGCTGGACACCCGGATCTCGATGGGCATGGCCGGCGACCTGGGCAAGTTCACGCAGTACCAAACCGCGTCGTCGATTCCGCTGGCCGCGCAGAACGAAGGCGGCATTGCCGGCATCGGCGCGGGCCTGGCGGCCGGTGCGGCGCTGGGCCAGACGATGGCGCAGGGGCTGGGCGTATCTCAGGGCCAGCCGCAGCAGCCGGCCCAACAGCAGCCGGCCCAACAGCAGCCGCAGCAGCAGCCGCAACAACCCGCCGCTCAGCCCGCGCAGGCCGATCCGGTGCAGCGCCTGCAGCAATTGAAAGACCTGCTGGACAAGGGCCTCATCACGGCGGCGGACTACGACTCGGCCAAGGCCGAGGTGCTGAAGAAACTCACCAGCTAAGGCCCCATGCAGCAGGTTCTGTGTCCGCAGTGCGGCGCCCCAGTCAAGTTCACGTCCGCGGCCTCCGTCATGGCGGTCTGCGGCGCCTGCCGCAGCACCTTGCTCAAGGATGCCGAGTCGGTCAGGCGCATCGGCGAGGCGGCCGACGTCCTTGAGGACTATTCGCCGCTGTGCCTGGGCGCGACGGGCACCTATGACGGCAAGCGCTTTGACGTCATCGGCCGCATCCAGATGCGCTTTGACGAGGGTTTCTGGAACGAGTGGTACGTGTGGTTCGATGACGCATCCGACGGCTGGCTGTCGGACGCCTCGGGCCAGTATGCCGTCACGCGACGCCGCAAGGTCAAGTCCGTACAGGAGATGCCGGCGTTCGACAGCATCTCGCCCGGCGACGAGCTGAAACTCGACGGCCAGCGCTTCGTGGCGGCGGACGTGCGCACCAGCCAGGCAGGCGGCGCGCAGGGCGAGCTGCCCTTCGTGCCGGGCGACGGCTGGCAGGCCAAGGTGGCCGACTACCGCAGCCTGGACGCGTTCCTGACGCTGGATTTCTCCGACGGTCCGCAGCCCGAACTCTATATCGGCAAGGCGTTCGACCTGTCCGCCATGCAGGCGGGCTCGTTGCGCACCAAAGAACAGGTCGAGGAAACCGCGGGACGCTTCCGCGGCCAGATCAAGGCGCTGGACTGCCCGAACTGCGGCGCGCCGATCTCCTTCGTGGCCGCCATGGCCACGAATGTCGTTTGCCCGTCGTGCGCCGCCGCCGTCGATTGCTCGGGCCCCACGGCTGAGGTCATCGAAAAGGCGCGCAAGGTGCAGAAGATCCGCGCCACGCTGCCGCTGGGCTCGGTCGCCAAGATGGAAGGCGCCGACTTCACGCTGATCGGCCTGATGAAGTGCGCCGATCCCGATCCCGAAGAACCTTCAAGCTGGATGGAATACCTGCTGTTCAACCCGGTCAAGGGGTTCGTCTGGCTGGTGGAGTCCGACGAGGGTTGGGAACGCGTGCAGGTCTGCGACACCTGGCCCAGCCACAACAACGCCACCAGCGTGCGCTGGCGCAACCGGGTGTACCAGAAGCTGTACGACTACACCTCGCGCGTTGAAATGGCGCTGGGCGCGTTCAACTGGCGCGTCAAGGTGGGCGACAGCACGCAGATCACGGATTACCAGGTCGGCACGTTGAAGCTGACCCGCGAACTGGCCGACAAGGAACTGGGCTGGTCGGCGTCGGCGCCGGTGTCGCCGGCGCAACTGGCCCAGTGGTTCGACCGCCCGGAGCTTAATCGCCAGAAGGCGATGCGGGTGGCGTCGGCCAAGGGCGGGGGCGGCTATCGCAAATGGGCCAAGGGCGCGCTGATCGCGATGGTGTTCCTGAACTTCAACAATATTTTTGCCGGCCGCTTCATTCCGGTTCTGATCGGGATGGTGTTTCTCTGGCTACCGGCCATGCTGGCCGACATGCTGACAGGCGAGGACGAATAGATGAAGGGCAAGTTGTTGTATGCCATGTACGCGATGGTGGTCGTACTGGCCACCACCAGCGCCAGTGCGCCGGGCACGCGCCTGGGCGGCGGCAGCAGTAGCAGCAGTTGGGGCAGCAGCTCCTCGGGCGGCTCGGGCTGGTCCTCGGGCGGATCCCACAAGTGACCGTGTACGGGACACCCGGCCGGCACGTGCTGGCGGACTTACGCGGCGTGGCGCCAGACCTCCTGACCGACGCGCAGGCGCTGGAACGGCACATGACCGCGGCGGCGCGCGCGGCCGGGGCGCAGGTGCTGAGCACCCATTTCCATCATTTCGGGGAAGGGGCGGGGGTAACCGGCGTGATCCTGCTCAGCGAATCCCATATCAGCATCCATTCCTGGCCGGAGCACTGCTTCGCGGCCCTGGACATCTTCATGTGCGGCGCGGCCCGGCCCGAAACCGCGTTGGGCTTTCTGCGCGTTGCGCTGGCGCCCGAGTCCGTTCACGTCACCACTGTCGACCGCGGCTGATTCCGCCGCCCGGCGTCTCCCTTGATATTTCATAAACCCCTGTGGCAAGCGAAATTGACGACCGTTATATACCTGGATATATTTCGATCCTGACACGCCGCCATCCACAGGAGAAATACATGTTGCACAAACGCCCGCTCGTGGCGCTGACCCTGGCGCTCGCCGCCGCATGGAGCGCCAATGCCAGCGCCGGAGAAATCGTGGTGTCGGCCGCCGCCAGCCTGACCAATGCCTTCAAGGAAGTGGCGCAGGGCTTTGAAAAGGAACATGCCGGCACCAAGGTGGTCCTGAACTTCGGCGCCTCCGACGTGCTCTTGCAGCAGATCGTGAAGGGCGCGCCCGCGGATGTATTCGCGTCCGCCGACCAGAAGGCGATGGACAAGGCGATCGAGGAAAAGGCCGTCAAGCCCGCCACCCGCGTGGACTTCGCGGCCAACCAGATCGTGCTGATCGTTCCGACCGACAGCAAGGCGGGCATCAAGTCGCTCAAGGACCTGGAGCGTGACGAGGTCAAGCGCATTGCTTACGGCAATCCGGCCTCGGTGCCGGTCGGCCGCTATACGCAGGCCGCGCTGCAGGCCGAGGGGCTGTGGGACGCCGTGCAGGCCAAGAGCGTGCTGGCGCAGAACGTGCGCCAAAGCCTGGACTACGTGGCGCGCGGTGAGGTCGATGCGGGCTTCGTGTTCGCGACCGACGCAGCCATCATGCCGGGCAAGGTCAATGTCGCCGTGCGCGTGCCGTCGACCACGCCCGTGACCTATCCCATTGCGTTGACCACGCGCGAGGCCGCGGCCAAGGAGGCCGAAAGCTTCGTGGCCTATGTCATGTCGCCCGCCGGGCAGGCGATACTGTCGCGTTTCGGCTTTCAGAAGCCCTGAGTCTTTGTTGAATCGTAGGTATTGATGAGTGATCCGGTCTGGGTCCCGCTGCTGCTTTCCCTGAAAGTGGCCGGTTGGGCGACGCTTTTGGCGACCGTGGCCGGCACGGCTGCGGCGTACGGCCTGTCGCGCTGGCGCTGGCCCGGCCGCGACCTGCTGGACGCTATCCTGACGCTGCCGCTGGTGCTGCCGCCGACCGTGCTGGGTTACTACCTGCTGGTGCTGCTGGGCCGGCGCGGCATCATCGGCGAGACGCTGGCGCGCTGGAATATCGAGCTGGTCTTCACGTGGCAGGGCGCCGTGATCGCGGCGTCGGTGGTGGCTTTTCCGCTGGTGTTCAAGTCGGCGCGTGCCGCGTTTGAAAACGTGGATGGCCAGCTTGAAAACGCGGCGCGCGTGCTGGGCGTGGGCGAGGCGGGCGTGTTCTTTCGCGTCACCTTGCCGCTGGCTGCCCGCGGCATCGCGGCCGGCGTGCTGCTGGCGTTTGCGCGGGCGCTGGGCGAATTCGGCGCCACGTTGATGATCGCCGGCAACCTGCCGGGCCGCACGCAGACGCTGTCGGTCGCCATCTACGAAGCGGTGCAGGCGGGCGATGACGCCACCGCCAACATGCTGGTGCTGGTCACATCCATCACCTGCATCGTCGTGCTGCTGGCTGCCGGCAAGCTGGTGCCCATCGGCGCTGGCCAGCGCAACGGAGGCGGGCGATGAGTATCGACCTTGCCGTGCGCAAGCATATGGTGTCGGGCGACCGCAAATTTGAACTCGACGTGCAATTCAAGTCGGCCGCCAAACGCATCGCGCTGTTCGGGCCCTCGGGCGCGGGCAAGAGCCTGACCTTGCGGGCCGTGGCCGGATTGCTGCGCCCCGACGCCGGGCGCATCGTCATCAATGGACGGGTGCTGTTCGACGGCGAGTCGGGCATCAACCTGCCGGCGCGCTCGCGCCGCGTGGCGTATCTGTTTCAGGACTACGCGCTGTTTCCCCATCTGACCGTGGCGCAGAACATCGCATTCGGCCTGCGCGGCGGTTGGCTCAATCCGCCACGCCGCGAGGTGACGCGCGAGGCGCAGCGCTGGGTGGACGCTTTTGAACTGGGCGCCATCGTCGGCAGCTATCCCAATGAGATTTCGGGCGGGCAGAAGCAGCGCGTCGCGCTGGCGCGGGCGCTGATGCTGCAGCCCGACATCCTGCTGCTGGACGAACCGTTTTCCGCGCTGGACTCGCAGTTGCGCGGCAAGATGCGGCAGGAACTGGATGCGTTGCAGCGGCAGCTGGATGTGCCGATGCTGCTGATCACGCACGATCCCGCGGACGTGGAGGCCCTGGCCGACGAGGTGTTCGAGGTGCGTGAGGGCAGGGTGGGGCGCCACGACGAGAACGTGGGGCTGTAAACAACACGGTGAAGGCCTGATTCGCGTGACGGCCAGACTTGGGTGAAGGCCGCCGCGATTGCCGGCGTCAGTCCAGCACGCCAAGAATCACGCTGGACGCCTTGAAGATCGCCACCGCCTCGGCGCCGACATCCAGCTTCAAGTCCGCCGCGCTCTCGTTCGTGACGATGGCGGCCAGCGTGGCGCCGCCGTCCATGGCAATCAGGATTTCGCTGTTGACGGCGCCTGGGCGCAGGTCGGTGATGCGACCCTGCAATTGATTGCGGGCCGACAGGCGCAGTCCCGGCCCGGGCGCGCCGACGATGACCGACGACGCCTTGACCAGCGCGATGGCTTCCTTGCCGGGCGCGAGGCCCAGCTCTTTGGTGCTTTCACGGGTGATGGTGGCCGTGACCGTGTGGCCGCCTGCAATGCGCAGCACCACTTCATCGTTGACGGCGCCCTCGCGGATCTCGATGACGGTGCCCAGAAACTTGTTGCGTGCGCTGGTCTTGAGCATGAAACGCCTCATCAGGTCGATGTCGCCGCTGGCATCCAGCCCCGCGCGCGTCAGGTTGTCCATGAACTTGCGGTGTTCGACTTCAAGCGCCCGGAAGGTCGTGATCAGGCGGCGCGCCCGGTCCGTCAGCTGCGTGCCGCCGCCGCCCTTGCCGCCCGCCGCGCGCAGCACCAGCGGTTCGCCGGCCAGGTTGTTCATGGCGTCGATGGCGTCCCACGCGCCCTTGTAGCTCATGCCCACGGCGCGCGCCGCCGCCGTGATCGATCCGGTCGCGTCGATCTGCGCCAGCAGATCAATGCGGTTCTTGCCGCCCCAGGTCTGGGCGCCGGAGCGAAACCAAATGGAGCCGTCGAGTTCAAGCATGGGCGTGTCTGTAGGGATGGCCGGAAGCGACCGGAAGTGTAATGGACCCGGCACGCGGGGCGTTAGGGAAGTGATCCTGCGCGGCGTGGAAGTCGTCCTGCACGGCGCCACGGCAGTCCGGACGCGCAGGTGAACAGGCACCCCCAATTTGGCGGCACGCGCGGCATCGCGTGATCTTGCCTGGAATTTTGGTGGTTGCGAATGAGATTCTGTTGAAACTTTGATGGCTTCGCGGCACTATGTGGTCGCCTTGAACTCACGGAGAGATCGACATGAAAGCGTTGAAATTGCTGACGGCGGGTTCCATGACGGCATTTCTGGCGGCCTGCGCCTCAGGCCCAACGGTCAAGAGCGATTACGACCACCAGGCAAATTTTGCGCAGTATCAGACGTTCGGCTACATGTCTCCGCTGGGGACGGACAAGGCCGGCTACAACACGCTGCTGACCGAACGGCTCAAGAGCGCGGCCCGCGGCCAGATGGAAATGCGCGGCTATACCTACAGCGCCACCAATCCCGACCTGCTTCTGAATTTCGGCGCCAAGCTCCAGCAGCAGACCGAAGTCACGCCCGGCTTCGCGCCCATGGGCCCGTATTACGGGTATCGCACCGGTTTCTACGGCGGCTGGCCCGGCTACGGCTGGGGCGACGACGTCTACCAATACACCGAAGGCACGCTGAGCGTCGACCTGGTGGATGCGCGGCGGCGGCAACTGGTCTGGGAGGGCGTCGCCGTGGGCGAGGTCCAGAATCCCGACAGCGCGGGTTCGGCGGAGAACGTGGACAAGGTGGTGGCGGAGGTCTTCGCCAAATACCCGTTCCGCGCCGGCGTCGGCACGCCGCAGGTGCCCGACAAGACCAAGCGATAGAGGACGCCGCATGACCGCTCGCCGCAAGGCCCTGGCCGAAGACACCGGCGATACGCCGCCCTACGATACCGTCGCGCTCGTGCTGCAGGGTGGCGGCGCGCTCGGTTCCTACCAGGCGGGGGTGTACCAGGGCCTGCACGAAGCCGGCATCCGGCCCAACTGGATTTCCGGCATTTCCATCGGGTCGATCAACGCCGCCATCATCGCAGGATCCCCGGAAGACGAGCGGGTCGACCGCCTGCGCGGTTTCTGGGAAAGTATCTGCCGGCCTACCGGTTTTGCCTCGTTGCCCTGGGGTGATGCCTTCACCCGCATGTTCGAGGGCCAGCCGTTTGGCTTTGGCTCGCCCGCGATGAACGGGCAGGTCTCGGCAATGCAGGCCCTGTTGACCGGCCAGCCCGGTTTCTTCAAGCCGCGCTTTCCGCCGCCCTATCTGGTGCGGGGCCGCGGCGCCGCTTCCACCAGCTTCTACGACACCACGCCGCTGGCCGACACGCTGCGCCAGTTCGTGGATTTCAAGCTGCTCAACAGCGGCGCGGTGCGGGCCAGCTTCGGCGCCGTGAACGTGCGCTCGGGCAACTTCGCGTATTTCGACACCCTGCATCACACGCTCGGTCCCGAGCACGTCATGGCCTCGGGCGCCTTGCCGCCGGGGTTCCCGTCGGTGGAGATCGGCGGCGAGCACTATTGGGACGGCGGCGTCGTCTCCAACACGCCGCTGGCGCAGGTGCTGACCACCGAAAACATGCGTGACACGCTCGCGTTCCAGGTCGATCTCTGGCCGGCGCGCGGCGATCTGCCCACGTCGCTCGAAGAGGTGGCCGAGCGGCAAAAGGATATCCAGTATTCCAGCCGCACCCGCCTGGTCACCGATCAGCTGCGGCGCGTGCTGAAACTGCGCCACGGACTGCAGCGGCTGCTTGAGCGCCTGCCCGAAAGCGAACGCGACGCGCCGGACCTGGCCGACATCCGCAAGCTTTCGCACACGCCGGCCACCAACATCGTCAACCTCATCTACGAGGCCAAGCACCGCGAGCGGTACTCCAAGGACTACGAGTTCGGCACCGAAGCCATGCGCGAGCACTGGGAGTCGGGATTGACGGACATCCGCCGCACGCTTGAAAAGCCGGGCATCCTGGCCCGTCCGACGCAGGACAGCTGCTTCGTCACGCACGACATTCATCGCAACGGCACCCATCATTCGTAGCGGGCGGCGGGATCATCCGGCGGCGTAAAAGTCGGATTGGTCTGATAGATGAGCGGCGACGGGCGCAGAACCCCGCCGTGAGGGTAGCCTTCCGGGACAAACCGCAACCTTGTTCCGGGACGGGCCGCCCCAAAGCGAGCCACCGGCCGTCCTGGTGGAGATCCGCCTTGAACGCTCCCTTTCCTGATCCCGGTATTGCTTCCGTTCACGCTGGCGTTTCTGCCGGCGTGGCTCCTGGCATGACGGCTGTCGTTGCTGCCGGTGTTACGGCTCCCGGCCCGTGGTCTTCCAGCCAGGCGCACGAACCCGTCGACGGCTGGTGGAGCCTGCTCTATTGGGGCTGGACGCTACAACTGCCCAACGGTGTGCGGCTGGATCTCACCGAGGTCGAGCGCGCCTGCTTTGCGTGCCTGCTAAAGAACCCGCGCCGCGAACTGGCCCGCAGCGAAGTGAAATCCTTGCGTGGCGGCATGAACATGCGGTCGCTCAACGTCGCCATCTGCCGGCTTCGCACCAAGGTCCGCCTTGCGGGCGCACGGCTGCCTTTGCACACGGTGCATGGCGTGGGCTACGCATTCCTGGGCAATCTGCGGGAGCTCGCCACCGGCTAAAAATTGTTGCGGAATTACTCCCGAAAGTTCCCGCGAACCGCCCGAAAGTACGTGATTTCCCCAATATCTGAGTTACATTACTGGGCTATTCACGTGTCGTTGGTGACGCTTGGTCATGATTTGATCGCTGCCTCCTGGCACGTTCGGATTGCTGCGGTTCCTGACGCGATTTCACGACGCGATTCATTACGCTACGCGGGGGTTTCAATGCGGTTTTCGCCTAAACGATTTTCGGGTCTGGCTGTTTCCGGTGGCGTCCTCGCGCTGATATTGGCGGGTTGTGGTGAAAAGCCCCAGATGAATCCTGGCATGCCCCAGGTCAGCGTCGTCACCGTGCAGCCGCAACGCGCACCCATCGTCTCTGAACTGCCCGGCCGCGTGGACGCCGTGCGCGACGCGCAGATCCGCGCCCGTGTCACCGGCATCGTGCAGCGCATCACGTTCGAGCAGGGCGGCGATGTGAAAGAAAACCAGCTGCTGTTCAAGATCGATCCGGCGCCCTACAAGGCCGCCTACGATCAGGCAACGGCGCAGTTGAAGCAGGCGCAGGCCAACCTGTTCAGCGCCAAGCTGCTGGCCGACCGCTACGCCCCGCTGGTCAAGGCCAACGCCGTCAGCAAGCAGGAATATGACAACGCCGTGGCATCCTTCCGCCAGGCCGACGCCACCGTCGCCGCCGCCAAGGCCGCGCAGGACAACGCCGCGATCAATCTGAGCTACACGGACGTCACCTCGCCGATCACCGGCCGCATCGGCAAGCCGCTGGTCACCGAAGGCGCGCTGGTCGAATCCACCTCCGCCACGCAGATGGCCACGGTGCAGCAGCTGGACCCCATCTACGTCGACTTCACGCAGTCCACCGCCGACCTGGCCGCGCTGCGCCGCGCCTTTGCCAGCGGCCGGCTGCAGCAGGTGGGCAAGGACGCGGCCCGCGCCACCGTCGTGCTCGAAGACGGCTCCGAATACGATCACCCCGGCAAGCTGCTGTTCACGGGCATCACCGTGGATCCCAGCACGGGCCAGGTGAACCTGCGGGCCGAAGTCCCCAATCCCGACGGCATCCTGCTGCCCGGCATGTATGTGCGCGTCCGGCTGGAGCAGGGCTTTGACGACGTTGCCCTGATGGTTCCCCAGCAGGCGCTGCAACGCACGGCCGACGGCAAGCAGAGCCTGATGCTGGTGCGCGACAACAAGATTGCGCAGTCGCCGGTCACCACCGGTGGCGCCTTCCAGAACAACTGGCTGATCACCAGCGGCCTGAAGGCCGGCGACGTGGTGGTGGTCGAGGGCTTCCAGAAGATCCGCCCCGGCGCGCCGGTGCAGGTCAGCCAATGGAAACAGGGCGGCGCGCCAGCCGCGCAGCCTGGCGCCAAGCCCGCTGAGGGTGCCGCAGCCCCCGCCGCCAAGCCCGCCGAATCCGCCCCGCAGCCCGGCGCCAAGCCGGCCGAACCTGCCCAGCAGGACAAGGCCGCAGGCCAGAAATCGTAAGCGGCACGCGGCGCAGCAAGCGCCGCGTTCCTCTTTGGTGAGCATCGCTTTCAGAGTCAGCCCACATGCCGCAATTTTTTATCGATCGACCAATCTTCGCCTGGGTAGTCGCCCTTTTCATTCTGCTGGCAGGGGTGTTGGCCATCCCGAACATGCCGGTCGCGCAGTACCCCGATGTGGCGCCGCCCGCCATCACGATCACGGCCACCTACCCGGGCGCGTCCGCCCCGGAAGTAGCCGAGTCGGTCACCAGCATCATCGAAGACCAGCTCAACGGCGCCAAGGGCCTGATCTATTACGAGTCGGTCAGCGATTCCTACGGCACCTCGACCATCACCGCCACGTTTGCGCCCGGCACCAATCCCGACCTGGCACAGGTGGACGTGCAGAACCGCGTGTCCAACGTGATCGCCCAGTTGCCGGCCGCCGTGCAGCAGCAGGGCCTGCAGTATGAGCAGACCAGCACCGGCTTTCTGATGATCGTGACGCTGTCGTCCACGGACGGCACCCTGGACCAGACGGCCCTGGCCGACTACATCACCCGCAACGTGAAGAATCCGGTGTCCCGGGTGCCGGGCGTGGGCCAGTTCCAGCTCTTTGCCGCGCCGCGCGCGATGCGCATCTGGGTGGACCCGGCAAAGCTCGTGGGTTTCAACCTCAGCATGTCAGAGGTCAACAACGCCATCGCCGGCCAGAACGTGCTGATCTCCGGCGGCAGCATCGGCGCGCCGCCCAATCCGGATTCGCAGCGCATCACGGCCACGGTCACGGCCAACGGCCAGCTCAGCACGGTCGACGGCTTCGGCCGGATCGTCCTGCGCGCCAATACCGACGGCTCCAAGGTGCTGCTGCGCGACGTCGCCCGCATCGAGGTCGGCGCCGACAACTATCAGTTCGGCGCCCGCCTGAACGGCAAGCCGACGGCCGCCTTCGCCATTGTGCTGTCGCCCAACGCCAACGCGCTGGCCACGGCGCAAGGCGTGCGCAACCAGATGCAGGAGCTGTCCAAGTACTTCCCGGACAACATCCAGTACTCGGTGCCGTACGACACCGCGCCCTACGTCAAGGTGTCCATCGAACAGGTGCTGCACACCCTGGCTGAAGCCATGGTGCTGGTGTTCCTGGTCATGTATCTGTTCCTGCAGAACGTGCGGTACACGCTGATCCCGGCGCTGGTCGTCCCAGTGGCCATGCTGGGAGCGTTCGCGGTGATGCTGGCGCTTGGATTCTCGATCAACGTGCTGACCATGTTCGCGATGGTGCTTGCCATCGGGATTCTGGTGGACGATGCCATCGTGGTCGTCGAAAACGTTGAACGGATCATGGCGACCGAGGGCTTGCCGCCCAAAGAGGCCACCAAGAAGGCCATGCCGCAGATCAGCGGCGCCATCATCGGGATCACGCTGGTGCTGGTGACAGTGTTCCTGCCGCTGGCCTTCATGAGCGGCTCGGTGGGCGTGATCTACCGTCAGTTCTCGGTGGCCATGGCCGTGTCCATCTTCTTCTCGGCACTGCTGGCGCTGACCTTCACGCCGGCGCTGTGCGCCACCATCCTCAAGCCGGTGGCCAAGGGCCACCACGAGGACAAGAAGGGTTTCTTCGGCTGGTTCAACCGCAAGTTCGACGCCACTACCCACGGCTACCAGAACTGGGTGTCGCGCATCCTGCACAAGGGCGGCCGGATGATGCTGGTGTTCCTGGTGCTGGTCCTCTTGCTGGGCTGGCTGTACCTGCGTCTGCCGTCGTCGTTCCTGCCCGAGGAAGACCAGGGCTATGTGGTCAGCAACATCGAGCTGCCCACCGGCGCCAGCGCCAATCGCACGGTCGAGGTCATCGAGCAGGTCGAGAAATACTTCCAGGGCATTCCGGCCGTCGAGAACATCATCGCCGTGCAGGGCTACAGCTTCAACGGCAACGGCCTGAACGCCGCCATTGCGTTCACCACCCTCAAGGACTTCAAGGACCGCAAGGAGCGCCAGGATTCCGCCGGCGCCATTGCGTTCACCGCTTTCGAAAAGCAGCTCATGGGCATCCATGACGCGCAGGTGTTCACGCTGGTGCCGCCGGCCATTTCGTCGCTGGGCAACGCCACGGGCTTCGACCTGCGCCTGCAGGACCGCGGCGCGGCCGGCACCGAGGCGCTTGCCGCGGCCACCGCCCAGCTGATGGGCGAGGCCATGAAGAGCCCGATCCTGTCGCAGGTCCGCATCACGGGCCTGTCGGCGGGCACGCAGCTCACGCTGAACATCGACCGCGACAAGGCGGCCGCGTTGGGCGTGGACTTCAATGAAGCCGCCTCGCTCATTTCCACCGCCGTCGGCTCGGCGTATCTCAGCAAGTTCCCCAACATGGGCCGGATGCAGAACATCTGGGTCCAGGCCGATGCGCCGTACCGCATGCAGTTGTCCGACGTGCTCAAGCTGAACGCGCGCAACGGGCAGGGCGGGATGGTGCCGCTGTCGACGTTCGTGTCGGCGGAATGGGTTCAGGGGCCGGTGCAGGTGGTGCGCTACAACAGCTACGAGTCCATGCGTATCGGCGGGGCCTCGGCGCCGGGCTACTCCACCGGCCAGGCCATGGAAGAAATGCAGCGTCTGGTCGCGCAGTTGCCGCAAGGCTTCGGCTACGAGTGGACCGGGCTGTCCTACCAGGAATTGCAGGCCGGCAACCAGGCCCCGATCCTGATGGGCTTGTCGCTGCTGGTCGTGTTCCTGGTGCTGGCCGCGCTGTACGAAAGCTGGGCCATCCCCATTTCCGTCATGCTGGTGGTGCCGCTGGGCATGCTGGGCGCGGTGGCGCTGGTCAGCGCGCTGGGCATGTCCAACGACGTGTACTTCCAGGTCGGGATGGTGACCGTGATCGGCTTGGCGGCCAAGAACGCCATTCTTATCGTGGAGTTCGCCAAGGACCAGTACGCCCGCGGCATGGGGCTTTATGAATCCGCGGTCGAGGCGGCGCGACTGCGTTTCCGTCCGATTCTGATGACGTCGCTGGCGTTCATCCTGGGCGTGATCCCGCTGGCGATGGCCACCGGCGCCGGTGCGGCCAGCCAGCGCGCAGTGGGCCTGGGCGTGCTGGGTGGCATGCTGGCCGCCACGCCGTTCGCCGTGATTTTCGTGCCGACGTTCTTCGTGGTGGTGCTGGGTCTCTTCAAGACCCGCCCGCGCCTGTTGGGCGCCGAAAAGCGTCTCTTCGAGGAAGAACAGGCTGCCAAGAAGGCGGAGGCCGAAAAGGCGTCCTTGCCCGGAACGCCGCAGCCCGCACAACCCACTGGTGGCCAGGAGGGCAAGGAATGAAAGCCCTGATGTTCAGACAGACCGCCTTGTCCGCCTTTGTGGCGGTGGCGTTGGCCGGCTGCTCGCTGGCTCCCGATTACAAGCGTCCCGACGCGCCGGTCAGCCCGGCGTGGCCCGACCAGCCCAAGGTGCAGTACGGCGCGTACACGCGCGCCACCACGCTGGGCTCGCAGCCCGCCGCCGATGTGATGCCGCAAGCCGGCACGCCTGCCGCGGACCTGGGCTGGCGCGAATTTTTCCGCGACCCGCGCCTGCAGGCGTTGATCGAACTGTCGCTGGTCAACAACCGCGACCTGCGTGTCGCCGTCCAGCGTGTCGAAGAAGCCAGGGCGCAGTACGGCATCCAGCGCGGCGCGCAGTGGCCCAGCATCGGCGCCGGCATCCAGGGCCAGCGTCAGCATCTGCCGGCCAACATGCGACCCGGCGGTCCCGATTCCAGTTCCATCAGCAGTTCGTACCAGGCTGGGATCGGTCTGACGACCTTCGAGATCGACCTGTTCGGCCGCCTGCGCAACCTGTCCGAAGCCGCGTACCAGCAGTACCTGTCGACGGAACAGGCACAAAAAAGCGTGCACATCACGCTGGTCGGATCCGTCGCGCAGTCGTATTTCAATCTGCGCGCGGCCGAGGTCCAGCTGGAATTGACGCAGCGCACGCTGGCCTCGCGCCAGGAATCGTATGACCTGGTCAAACGCCGTTTCGATGGCGGCGTCGCGTCCGAACTGGACCTGAACCAATCCAAATCGCTGCTGGACACGGCCTCCGCCGACCTGGCGCAACTGGCCCGCGCCCGGTCGCAAGCCATGAACGCGCTGGTGCTGGTGGTGGGCACGCCGCTGCCCGACACGCTGCCCCCGCCGGCCACCTTCGGCCGCGACCAGTTGCTGGCCACGGTGCCGTCCGGCCTGCCGTCCGACCTGCTGGAACGCCGTCCCGACATCGCGGCCGCCGAAAACCAGTTGCTGTCCGCCAATGCCAACATCGGCGCGGCGCGCGCGGCGTTTTTCCCGACCATCTCGCTGACCGGCCTGTTGGGCGTGGCCAGTCCGTCGCTGGGCGACCTCTTCAAGGGCGGGCAGGGCTACTGGAGCTTCTCGCCGTCGATCACGACGCCGCTATTTGCCGGCGGCAGCATCCGCGAGGGACTGAGCCTGGCCAAGGCGCGCGACAATATCGCCGTCGCGCAGTACGAACAGACCATCCAGCAGGCGTTCCGCGAAGTGTCGGACGCGCTGGCGGGCGAGGCCACCTACGGGGCGCAGCTTGACGCCCAGCGCGCGCTGCAGGATTCGTCGGCGCGGACGCTGGAGTTGTCGAATTTGCGTTATACCAACGGTATCGACAGCTACCTGCAGGTGCAGACCGCGCAGGTGGACTTTTTCAACGCCCAGCTGTCGCTCGTGCAAACCGGCCTGGCCGCGCTGATCAACCGCGTGGAGCTGTACAAGGCGCTGGGCGGCGGCTGGGAAGAAACAACGAAAGTGCAATGATAGAACTCGGTGTAAATATTGATCACGTCGCCACGCTGCGGCAGCAGCGCCATACGGCTTATCCCGACCCGATCGCCGCGGCGCTGCGCGCCGAAGATGCTGGCGCCGACCTGATCACGCTGCATCTGCGCGAAGACCGGCGCCACATCCAGGACGCCGACGTTTACGCGATCCGCCCGCAACTGCGCACCCGCATGAACCTGGAATGCGCGGTCACGCCGGAAATGCTGGAGATCGCCTGCGCGGTCAAGCCCAGCGACGTCTGCCTGGTGCCCGAAAAGCGCACCGAGCTCACGACCGAAGGCGGGCTGGAAGTGGCCGGCGCGTTTGGCCCCGTATCCGACGCCGTGGCGCTGCTGGCCGAAGCCGGCATCCGCGTGTCGCTGTTCATCGATCCGGACCCGGTCCAGATCGCCGCTGCCGCCAAGGCCGGCGCACCCGTCATCGAACTGCACACCGGCGCCTACGCCGAAGCCGAGGGCGAAGCCGCCGAAGCGGAACTGCAACGCATCCGCGTGGCCGTGGCCGAAGGGCTGCGCCACGGACTGCGCGTGAACGCCGGCCATGGCCTGCACTATGGCAACGTCAAGCCGGTGGCCGCGCTGGACGGCATTTCCGAACTCAACATCGGCCACGCCATCGTCGCGCAGGCTATCTTCGACGGCTGGGAAAAGGCCGTGCGCGACATGAAGGCGCTGATGGTGCAGGCGCGCCTGCACGCGCTGCGCGGGCTTTGAACGCGGGCCGATGACGCGTTTTGACCGCTAGCCAGGCGATGCCGATGTCCGACTCTTCTTCCGCCACGCCCGCCGGCGCCATTGCCGGCATCGGCATGGACCTCCTGCGCATCGACCGCATCGAGCGCGCGCTCGCCCGCCACGGCGACCGGTTTGCCGAAAAGATCCTCGGCCCCGAGGAACTCCTGAAATTCCACGCCCGCCGCGCCCGCGACCCGGTGCGCGGGCTGCGCTTTCTGGCCACCCGCTTTGCCGCCAAGGAAGCGTTTTCCAAGGCGATCGGGCTGGGCATGCGCATGCCAATGACGTGGCGGCGCGTGCAGACGCTGAACGCGCCGGGCGGCCGCCCCGTGCTGGTGATCGCTCCCGAACTGCTGAGCTGGTACGCTGACCGGTTTGGCGCGGCCCACGTTTCCATTACCGATGAATCCGACATGGCCGCCGCGTATGTGGTGGTCGAGCGCAAGCCCTAAGCCCTGCACTCGGGGCCATCCCCGCCGGCTTGCCGCACCCAGTTACAAGGACAGCCTCCATGGCCAAGAAAAAATCCAAGGCGGTCCTGCCCCCCGGCCCCGTGATGGTCGATGTGGCGGGATATTCGCTCACCAAGGCGGAAAAGAAGCGCCTGCGCCACCCGCTGGTGGGCGGCGTCATCCTTTTTGCCCGCAATTTCGAGAACCGCGCCCAGCTCACCGCGCTGACGCGCCAGATCCACAAGGCCCGCAAGGAGCCGCTGCTGATCCTGGTGGATCACGAAGGCGGCCGCGTGCAGCGCTTCCGCGAGGACGGCTTCACGCCCTTGCCCCCGATGCGCGCGCTGGGCGAATTGTGGGACACCGATCCCCTGCAGGCCATGCGCCTGGCGACCGAGGCCGGTTACGTCCTGGCCGCCGAGCTGCGCGCCTGCGGCGTGGACATGAGCTTCACCCCGGTGCTGGACCTGGACTACGGCGTCAGCAAGGTGATAGGCAACCGCGCCTTCCACCACGATCCCCGCGTGGTGACGATGCTGTCGCGCGCCTTGGTTCAGGGCTTGGCGCTGGCCGGCATGTCGTCCTGCGGCAAGCACTTCCCCGGCCACGGTTACGTGGGCGCCGACTCGCACCACGAGATTCCGGTCGATCCGCGCACGCTCGATGAAATCCTGAAGGACGACGCCGCGCCCTATGCATGGCTGGGCGACGCCGTGCTGCCGTCCGTCATGCCCGCGCACGTCATCTACCCCAAGGTGGACAAGCATCCCGCCGGTTTTTCCAAGCGCTGGGTGCAGGACATCCTGCGCAAGCGACTGGGCTACGATGGCGTCGTGTTCTCGGACGACCTGACGATGGAAGGCGCCTCGGTCGCGGGCGACATCCTGGACCGCGCCAACGCCGCGCTGCGCGCCGGCTGCGACATGGTGCTGGTGTGCAACCGCCCGGACCTGGCCGACGACCTGCTGGCGCGCCTGGAATTCGACCATGCGCCCGAGTCCGTGGCGCGCATCCGGCGCCTGATGCCGCGTTTCGATGCGCCCGATTGGGACACCCTGCAAGCCGAAAGCCGTTACCAGAATGCCCGACGACTTCAATCTCAAATCGTTCCTGTCTGACCTGCCGCATCTGCCGGGTGTCTACCGGCACCTGGATGCGGCCGGCGAGGTCATGTATGTCGGCAAGGCGCGCGACCTGAAGAAGCGCGTCTCGTCGTATTTCCAGAAGACGCTGTCCAGCCCGCGCATCGCCCAGATGGTGGCGAAGGTGGCGCGGCTTGAGGTCACGGTGACGCGCTCGGAAGCCGAAGCGCTGATCCTGGAAAATAACCTCATCAAGAGCTTGAAGCCGCGCTACAACATCCTGTTTCGCGACGACAAGTCCTATCCGTACCTGCACATCACCGGGCATGAATGGCCGCGCATCGCGTATTACCGCGGCGCCACCAACAAGCGCGGACAGTTCTTCGGCCCGTTCCCCAACGCCTGGGCGGTGCGCGAAACCATCCAGATCCTGCAGAAGGTGTTTCGCCTGCGCACCTGCGAAGACAGCGTCTTTGCGAACCGCTCGCGCCCCTGTCTGCTGCATCAGATCGGGCGCTGCTCCGCGCCGTGCGTCGGCGCGATCGAAGCGGCCGAATACGAGCGCGACGTGCACCGGGCCGTGCGCTTTCTGAACGGCGAGGCCAAGGACGTCATGGGCGAGATCGAGGCCCGCATGCTGCAGGCCTCCATGGAACTGCGCTTCGAGGAAGCCGCGGCGCTGCGCGACCAGATGGGGTCGCTGGCGCGCGTGCTGCACCAGCAGACCATGGAAAACGTCAGCGGCGAGGACACCGACATCATTGCGGTGGCCATCGCCGGCGGCAAGGTCTGCGTGAACCTGGCCATGGTCCGCGGCGGCCGCCATCTGGGCGACAAACCGTTCTTTCCGTCGCACGCCGAGGGCGAGGCCGCGCCGCAGGTGCTGGAGGCCTTTGTGGCCCAGCATTACACCGACAACGCGATGCCCCCCATCCTGGTCTGTTCGCATACCTTGCCCGATCCCGAGCTGATCGCGCTGCTGGTCGAGCAATCCGGCGGCCGGCCGTCCCGCGTGCTGACGCGCCCGCAGGGCACGCGCCGGTCCTGGCTGGAACAGGCCTCCAAGAACGCCGAGATGGCGCTCGCCCGCGCGCTGACCGAATCCGGCGCCCGCGCCGCCCGAACGCTGGCGCTGGCCGAAGCCCTGGATCTGGACACGGACGAAGCCGCGCTGGACGCCCTGCGCATCGAATGCTTCGACATCAGCCACACTGCCGGCGAAGCCACCCAGGCGTCCTGTGTGGTGTTTGAACACCACGACATGCAGCCCTCGCTGTACCGCCGCTACAACATCGCCGGCATCACGCCCGGCGACGACTACGCCGCGATGCGCCAGGTGCTGACCCGCCGCTTTGCCAAGGTCGCCGACGGCGACGCGCAGATGCCGGGCCTCGTCCTCATCGACGGCGGCAAGGGCCAGGTCGAGGTCGCACGCAAGGTCTTCGCGGAACTGGGCCTGGACATCCAGACCCTGGTCGGCGTGGCAAAGGGAGAAGGGCGCAAGGTCGGCCTGGAAACCCTGGTCTTCGCCGACGGCCGCCCGCCCGTCGCGCTAGGCGGCGAATCCGCCGCCCTGATGCTGATCGCCCAGGTCCGCGACGAAGCCCACCGCTTCGCAATCACCGGCATGCGCGCCCGCCGCGCCAAGACGCGCAACGTCTCGCGCCTGGAAGAAATCGAAGGTGTAGGCGCCCGCCGCCGCCAACGCCTGCTGGCCCGCTTCGGCGGCTTCTCCGGCGTCGCCCGCGCCAGCATCGAGGACCTGGCATCGGTGGACGGCATTTCGCAAGACCTGGCAATCCGCATCTACGAGGCGCTGCGCTGAAGCCCCGGAATCGCCCAGATGTCACGAATTTGTGTCACCCTCGACGCCGACCACCGAGACGCCCGAACGTGGAGCCTCGCCGATAAGCTTGACGACGTCCCAGAGCGAACGCTTCAATTCACGCCCAACTCATCAACCCGCCCCCAAATTTCCACCACCCGCCCCGACGAGCAATCCGGGCCGCGCGGATCCGGCTCCGCCGGTCCGCTGCGGCGCCCCTGGGGGAGGCGCCAAAGGCGCTTCGGGGGGGACCGCCCTCTGTTAGGATACGGACACTATGCCAATTAACGTTCCCATTATTCTGACGTGGCTGCGTATCGCCATGATTCCGCTGGTGGTCGGGCTGTTTTATCTGCCCGAAAGCTGGATGTCTGTTCCCATGCGCGACACGCTGGCGGCATGGGCATTCATCATTGCCGCGCTGACCGACTGGTTTGACGGCTGGCTCGCCCGGCGCTGGAACCAGACATCGGCATTTGGCGCCTTCCTGGATCCCGTCGCCGACAAGCTGATGGTCTGCGCCGCCCTCATCGTGCTGCTCGACCTGAGCCGCGTCGATGCCTTCATCTCCCTCATCATCATCGGCCGCGAAATCACCATTTCCGCGCTGCGCGAATGGATGGCCAAGATCGGCGCCAGCGCCAGCGTGGCCGTGCACCGCTTGGGCAAGTTCAAGACCGCCGCGCAGATGATCGCGATTCCGTGCCTGCTGTATAACCAGTCCATCTACGGCATCAACACCAAGCTGCTGGGTGACATCCTGATCATCGTGGCCGCGGTGCTGACGGTCTGGTCGATGCTGTATTACCTGCAGCGCGCCTGGCCCGCAATCCGCGAAAAGGCCATGTGACCGATTTGCCGGGCCGGCTGCGCAACAGCCGGCCCGGTGCAGTTGCAATACCGCACGGCGGCCCGGCTCGCGCAAGACGGCCGCCGTGTCACTTCAAGAGCGATACGCCGGCTCGATCCGGCACGGCACGCGCGCCGCAATCGCCATGAATACGTCGCCCGGACACAAGTCTGCGCGACGCCGGAGACAACCCGCGAGCCGCCCAAGGCGGCCCGCAACCTGCCGCCCATGCGCGGCCTTGTGCAATGAACACCGCTACCGCCGCCACCCCCTTGCTCTCGGACGCCGCCGTACGCCGGCGCGACTGGAAAATCATCCTGCTCATCGGCGTGGCGCATGCCTCGTCCCACTTCTTCCAGCTGGTCCTGCCGTCGCTCTATGGCGCGCTCGGCCTGGAATTCGGGCTGGATTTCGCGCGGCTGGGCCTCCTGGTGTCCACCTTCTACGTGGTGTCCGGCATCGGCCAGGCGTCGTCGGGCTTCGTCGTGGACCGCATCGGGGCGCGTCCCGTGCTGTGGTTCGGGCTGGCGTGCTTTGTGCTGTCGGGTGTGCTGATCGGCTCGGCGAACGGCTACGTCATGCTGATGGCTGCGGCGGTCGTGGGGGGCATCGGCAATTCGGTGTTCCATCCGGCGGACTATTCCATCATCAATCACCGCATCACCGCGCCGCGGCTGGGCCACGCCTTCTCGACGCACGGTTTGACCGGTAACCTGGGCTGGGCGCTGACGCCCGTGTTCATCACCACCATTACGCTGCTCGCCAACTGGCGCGTCGCGGCTTACAGCGCCGCCGGCCTCGTGGCGCTGGTGCTGTTGCTGACGGTGCTGGGACGCGATCTGCTGGGCGGCCCGTCACCGGTGGAGGCGGGCGGCGACGCCAAGGACGCCGGCAATGCGCCCAAGCCTGCCGCCAAGCCGCAGGAAGGCGTGCTCGCGACCCTGTCCGCGCTGCTTGCCAAGCCCGCGCTGTGGGGCGCATTCCTGTTCTTTGCCTGCACGTCCATTGCGCTGTCCTCGGTGCAGAACTACACGATTCCGCTGCTGGGTCAGCTGTACGACCTGTCCAAGGTCACGGCCAGCTCGGCGTTGTCCGGTTACATGGTCGCCTCGGCCGTCGGCATGGCGGCGGGCGGCTTCCTGGTGTCGGCCAATCCGCGTACCGAGCGTACCGTCATGGTCGCGCTCATCCTGGCCGGTCTGACGCTGGTCGTGCTGGCGCTGGGCCTTGTGCCCGCCGTGCTGGCCGCGCCGGTCGTGGGGCTGGCGGGCTTCTGCTCGGGCGTGGCCGCGCCGTCGCGCGACATGCTGATCCGCCGCGTGACGCCCAAAGGCTCGACGGGGTCGGTGTACGGCCTGGTGTATTCGGGGATGGACGTCGGCTCGGCCCTGGGGCCGCTGGCCTTCGGTCTGCTGCTGGACGCCGGCTTGCGGCAGGGGCCATGGGTGGGCGCGGGCGTGGCGTTCGCCGTGGCCGCTTTCCTGGCGCAGTGGATCGCGGTGCAGGCGCGCCGCGCCGAACCGCCCGCCGCGGTGGCCGCCGCGCGCCCCTGACCGCTGGACACCCTTGATCCGCCTTGACGGCGCCGACGCCATGTTGCGCGCCGTCAAGCTTCGGTTTCGGTCTCTGGCGCCGGCCGGCGCCGATTGACGCCTCGCAAGGTCACTGCATGGCTTCCTCGCTGTAATAACCACATGGTTGGTCTGGTTATTCACAGGAGAAGCAAATGAGAAAGAAAACAACGTTGCTGGCTGCGGGGCTGGTACTCGGACTGTGGGCAGGGCAGGTCTGGAGCGCATCGCAAGAGCCCATCCAGCCCGTCGAACCGGCGGTTATCAAAGAGCCGGCCAAGGTCGAACTGGGCAAGAAACTCTTCTTCGATCCCCGACTGTCGCGCTCCGGCGCAATCTCCTGTAATTCGTGCCACAACCTGGCCATGGGCGGTTCGGACAACCTGAAGGCCTCCATCGGACACAAGTGGCAGCAGGGCGGCATCAACTCGCCCACCGTGCTCAATTCCAGCCTGAACATTGCCCAATTCTGGGACGGCCGCGCCAAGGACCTGCGCGAGCAAGCCGGCGGCCCGATCGAAAACCCGATGGAAATGGCCTCCACGCACGAATTGGCGGTGCAGGTGCTCAATTCCATCCCCGGTTACCGCGCCGAATTCAAACAAGTCTTCGGCAAGGACAAGATCACCATTGACGAGGTCACCAGCGCGCTGGCCGCGTTTGAAGAAACGCTGGTCACGCCGAATTCGCGCTTCGACCAATGGCTCAAGGGCGACAAGAACGCGCTGACGGTGCGCGAGCTGGCGGGCTATGAGCTCTTCAAGAACAGCGGCTGCGTGGCCTGCCACAACGGCGTGGCGGTGGGCGGCAACTCGTTCCAGAAGATGGGTCTGGTCACGCCCTACGTGACCGAGAACAAGGCCGAAGGCCGCGCCGCGGTCACGGGCAAGGACGCGGACCGCTTCAACTTCAAGGTGCCGACGCTGCGCAATGTGGCGCTGACCTATCCGTACTTCCACGACGGCGAAGCGGCCACGCTGACGCAGGCCGTCGACGTGATGGGCCGCCTGCAACTGGGCCGCACATTCACCGCCGAGGAAAACGGCCAGATCGTCGCGTTCCTGAAGACGCTGACGGGCGACCAGCCGGTCATTCAGTACCCGTTCCTGCCGCCTTCCGAAGACGATACGCCGCGGCCCGAACCGTTCGTGAAGTGATGCGAAAACGGTGAAGGAAAAGCGGTGAAGCAACAGCGGTAAAACAAAACGGCCTTCCCGGGTCAGTTCCCGGGAAGGCCGTTTGCGGTAAGCGCCGGCTATCGATAACCGATATCGGCGCGTATGTGCTTGCTGGAATGCTTACTGCCGAACCGTGCGCACGTCCGCGGGCGGCGCCGCTTCAAAGTTGCTGCGCCACGGATTGATGTCCAGCCCGCCGCGCCGGGTATACCGCGCATACACCGTCAACTGCTCCGGCCCGCAGGCCTGCATGATGTCGCTGAAGATGCGCTCGACGCAGTGCTCGTGGAACTCCGCGTGCTGGCGGAACGACACCACATACCGCAGCAGGGATTCGCGATCGATCGGCTTGCCCCGGTAGCGGATCTGCACCGTCGCCCAATCGGGCTGGCCGGTCACCGGGCAGTTCGACTTCAACAGGCGCGACGCCAGCGTCTCTTCGACCACATCGCCCGCCCGGGTACGCAGCAGTTCGGGCGCGGGCTCGTAGGTGTCGATCTCGATATCCAGCTTGTCTATATAGATGCCGTCCAGCTCGCCCATCTGCAGCTCGGAAAACCGCTGCGGCAGGAAGAAGTCCAGGCCGACCGGCGCGCCCGCGGCTGCGCTCAGGTCGCGTTCCAGCCGGCCGCGCAGGGCTGCCGAATTGACCAGGCGGGTCTGGTTGAACGAATTCAGGTACAGCTTGAACGACTTGGATTCGATGATGTTGGGGCTGTCGGCCGGCACCGAAAACGTCGCCATCGCCACCCGCGGCTTGCCCTTGGCATCCAGCCACGACAGCTCGTAGGCGTTCCACAGGTCCACGCCCGTGAACGGCAGGCTGCCGGCGGTCAGATTGAGCGCTGCGCGGTTGTGCGAACGCGCAATGGGAAACAGCAGCGACGGATCGTATTGCGAGGCGTAGGCCACGCTCTGCCCAAGCGGGCCGTGAGACAGGGTCATAGCAGAGACAAATAGAACGGGGGATGGCGGCATTGTAGGCGCTTAAAAAGCGGCCGATTTTCCACAATGTGAAACGTAATTCTCGGCATGTGAAAGTCCGTGCTGCGCAGCAGCGGGACGGCATTTCACAAACGACAATGGCGTTTCATTATACAAAATCCCGTCTGTAACCCATTGATTTAACTGACTAAGATTTTTCCTCTTGTATAAGACCCGGCGTCACATTGCTCCGCAGCACAGGCATAGACTTTCTCCCATCGATTCACGCAAAGCCAGACGCGAATCTTTTGAAGTCTCTTATCACTGACCAGGAGCATCACAATGAGCAATCGCGAAACCGAAATCCGCAATCTCCAGAAAGATTGGGCCGAAAACAGCCGCTGGCAGGGCATCAAGCGCGACTACAGCGCCGAAGACGTCATCCGCCTGCGTGGCTCGATCAGCGTCGAACACACGCTTGCCCGCCGCGGCGCCACGCGTCTTTGGGAGCTCCTGCACAGCGAGCCGTTCGTCAATTCGCTGGGCGCCCTGACCGGCAACCAGGCCATGCAGCAGGTCAAGGCCGGCCTGAAGGCCATCTATCTTTCGGGCTGGCAGGTCGCCGGCGACGCCAACCTGGCCGGCGAAATGTATCCCGACCAGTCGCTTTACCCCGCCAACTCCGTGCCCCAAGTGGTTCGCCGCATCAACAATTCGCTGACGCGCTGCGACCAGATTCAGTGGATGGAAGGCAAGAACCCGGGCGACGAGGGCTACATCGACTTCTTCGCGCCCATCGTGGCGGACGCCGAGGCCGGTTTCGGCGGCGTGCTCAACGCGTATGAACTGATGAAGGCCATGATCGAGGCCGGCGCGTCGGGCGTCCACTTCGAGGACCAACTGGCTTCCGTGAAGAAGTGCGGCCACATGGGCGGCAAGGTGCTGGTGCCGACCCGCGAAGCCGTGGCCAAGCTGGTGTCGGCCCGCCTGGCCGCCGACACGATGGGCACGCCCACGCTGCTGCTGGCGCGTACCGACGCCGACGCCGCCGACCTGGTGACCAGCGACGTCGACGAAAACGACCGCCCCTTCATCACGGGCGATCGCACGGTGGAAGGCTTCTTCCGCACCCGCGCCGGCATCGATCAGGCCATTTCGCGCGGCCTGGCCTACGCGCCGTACGCCGACCTGATCTGGTGCGAAACGTCCACGCCCAATCTGGAATACGCGCGCAAGTTCGCGGACGCCATCCATCGCCAATTCCCGGGCAAGCTGCTGGCCTACAACTGCTCGCCGTCCTTCAACTGGAAGAAGAACCTGGACGACGGCACCATCGCCAAGTTCCAGCGTGAGCTGGGCGCCATGGGCTACAAGTTCCAGTTCATCACGCTGGCCGGTTTCCACGCGCTGAACTACGGCATGTTCGAGTTGGCCCACGGCTACGCCCGCCGCCAGATGAGCGCCTTCGTGGAACTGCAGCAGAAGGAATTCGCCGCTGCCGAAATGGGCTTCACCGCTGTGAAGCACCAGCGCGAAGTGGGTACGGGCTACTTCGACGCCGTGACGCAGACGATCGAGGGCGGCAAGTCGTCCACGACCGCGCTGACCGGCTCGACCGAAGAAGCGCAGTTCGAACACGGCAAGACGCAGAAGGCCGCATAACGCGGCGGTGTCGATCGGCGGCGCCCGGTTCCCACCTGGGATGCCGGACGCCGCGCGCAGGTGTGTAGTTGCAGGTGCTGTTGTAGGGTGGATTCAAGGGTGCCTGCGGGCACCCTCTTTTTTGCCCGCACCACCCGTCCGCGCCGCCGCATTACAGATCGAACTCACAGATCGATCTCACAGATCGAACACGGCCGAATACACCAGCCGCTCCTCCACCACGCGCCGCTGGCGCACGGCGCCCGCGCGCTGCTCGGGCACGGTGCTGTCGGTGTAATAGCGCTCGTACTCGCGCACCGCGACGCGTGCCGGCTTGCCGCCAAGATCGGGCAGGGGGACGCCCGCGCTCCAGATGACAGGGTCCAGCAGCTCGCCCAGCACGGGGCCTTCGAACACCGGCGGAAAACGCACCACCGGACCGGCAACGATCTCGCCGAGCCGGGCCGGCGCCTCGTGCAACGACACGTCGCGCGGGGTCAACCGGCGCGCCACGTCGGTGACCGCCGGACTGATCGTCTGCGCGATGCCGCCGCTGGCCGGACTGAGCAGGCTGGAGGCCAGCACGCTGGCATCGGTCCACGCCAGGTCGGTGTCCAACGCCGGATCGCGGGTCTGCAGTACCAGCTCGACCCGGTTGCGGCCGGTTTCGCCCGTTTGCCCGGGGCCGGGGATGAACGAGATGTCCAGATACTCGGACTCCATCGGGAACAGCATCGGCCCGTGCGCCGGAACCACGCCGCGCAGCGTGAACGCCAGCCGGCCGCGCTGGCGCGTGAAGACGGCACGGCGGCGCGGCAGCACCTGCGAGAACTCGGCCAGCACGACGCGAGAGAGCTTGGCGCTGTCGATGGCGTTGGGCTGATACCGCGCCAGCGCCAGCCGCGCAAACGGCATATAGCTGCGGCCCGGGTCCAGCTCGATGTCGCAGTACCAGCGCGCACGCTCGTCGTCCCATCGCACGCGGTGACCGACCACGCGCACGCGCTGGCCGGGCATTTCCTGCAACGGCACGTCATCGTCGATGACGCGCGCCGGAAAGTCGGCGGCGCGGGTGCGGTGCTTGGGCAGCGGCGCGTCCCACAGCGGATCCATGCCCCACTGCGTGACCAGCGGCGTCAAGGCGTCGGGCACGTCGGTGAAGTTCTTGTTTTCACCGTAGATCACCACGCCCAATAGTTCGCCGTCGCCCGACGAGAACCACGGGCGCTCCAGCCACACGCGCAGCCCGTTGCCCAGGCGCGTGATGTCCAGCGTGCCGTCGCCCGCGGTCTGCTGCCAGCGGAAGGTGGGGAGCACGTACATGAGGCGCGGCGCATCGGGCGGTGCGCTGGCCGGCACGATGGTGTTGGGCGCTTCGCCGGCCTGCGCCAGCACGGGCGCGCCGGGGTCGTCCGGGGCGCCTTCCTGCACCAGCGGCCCCTGCGCGACGGGCCCCAACACGGTCACCTTATCCGTCTGGTCGTACAGCGCGGGCGGCAGGTACTCGCGGAACCGCGTGGTGGCGCGCAGCCGGTACCGGATCAGCCGGAAGCGCGTATCGCCGAATTCGTGGCGGTTGCCCGGCGCGCGCTGGCGTGTGCCGTTGAACGACTGTTCCGCGATGATGTGGCTCAGGCTGAAGAGGTTGGGATAGTTCTCGGCCAGCGGCATTTCGGCCAGCACGCCGTGACCATCGAGCCGTCTTGGACGCGGCCGCGCCGGATCGTCTTCCCATTCGTGCCAGTCGGCCTCGATCTCGATCTTGCCGGTCGTCGGCCCGTGCAGCCGCACGCGCGCTTCCAGATCGACATGCGCCGCGCCGGATTCGCGCTGCGGTTGGCCGGGCAGCAGCAGGAGCGGGTCGCAGACGGGCTGCTGGGTGGCATGCACCAGCACGAGCGGGCGGTACGGCGTCAGCATCCAGCAGTTGCCCAGGATGGCGGCGGTCTGCAAGGTCTTGCGGCCAGCGTCGGTGCCGGTCCATTCCGGCAGGCCGAACGCTTTGAGCAGTCCGTGGTGCACGAAGCTGGAGTAGCGCAGCCGCGCAATCATGCCCTTGGGCAGGAAGAACGTCAGGATACGGTTGTCCTTGTCCCACTTGGGCATGCCGTCGTCCGGATAGCTTTCGGAGCAGGGCGGATCGGTCAGGGTCGCGGGGCGTTCGGCCAGCGCAATGCGCAAGCCCTGCGTGTCGGGCCATTGGCCCGCATAGGTGACCAGCAGCACCAGTTCACCGGCGGACGGCGTGGCCAGCACGGCGACGCCTTCACCCAGTAATGCCGGTCCCGTGACGCCCGGCAGGCTGTAGCCGGGTTGCGCGCGCAGGCAGATGCCCCAGGCGGCCGCGTCGGGCAGATACGGCGTGCGCACCTGCTCCTCGCCGTGGATCACGTATTGGCCGGCGGCCAGACGCTGACCCGTGGGTTCTTCGGCGCTGGGCTGCTGCGGCGGCACCTGATCCGTCCGGGCGACCTCGGCAAGCGCTTGCGGGGTAATCAGCTCCACCTGCGAACCGGGCAGTTTGTCGAACAGCGTGCCGATGTCGCGCGCCGAAATCTCGTACGCCTTCTTGATGCCATCCGCGGTGCCGAACATGCTGTCGAACAGCCCATGCGTTTCGCATTGCAGCTGGGCGGCTTTCGGCGGCACCACATGCCGTTCGTTGACCGGACTGTAGGTGAAATCGGTGGTGGTCACCGACGCCAGGAAATCCGGGCTGGCCAGATAGACCTGGGGATCCTGACCGCGGTTGCTGCGGATCACCAGACGTTCCAGCGATTCGCCTTCGCTGGTCCGCGTGCGATGCACCAGCGCGGGCGGGTCCACGGGTTCGAAGCGCCAATAGGTCACCGGCTGCGTGACGTTGTCGTCTTTTTCCAGCGACGGATCGTCCGGCGCCAGGCTGTTGCCCGCCAGGTCGACCAGACGCGCGCGAAGCCGGTAGGGCATGCCGTAGCGCAGCCGCGGCAGGCTGCCCTTGACCGCGCTGAAGGTCACCGCCAGCCCGTTGCCCTTGTCCGTGACCGTGTCCTGCACGTCCTCGGGCCGTTCGCCCTGCACGCCGCTTGCCGGGTCCGTCTGGTCGCGCAGCGTGCGCCCGGGGCGCGGGGCGACAAGGCTCCAGCCCGTCCATCGGAACAGCGATTCGTGCAGGTAGTGATCGTCGGGCTGCCCGCCGCCCGTGGCGGACGCGCCTTTGACGTAGCCTTCGTCGTCCGGCAGATCCAGGTCCGGGCCGCCGTCGGTGCAGCGGTACACGCCGTGGCGATGACAGAGCGATTGCCACTTTTGCGGGTCATTGGCCGGGTAGGGCTGTACGTCGATACGGTAGCCGCGCAGCAGGTCTTCCGTGTAGAGCAGCATGCTGCCGGGGGCGCCCTCCAGCGCCGCATTCTTGAGCGCCGCCGAGGCCGCATTCTGCGCGACTTCGCGCGCACGGTCGCGGCGCGAAATGCCCAGGCCGCCGGAACGCAGCGCCGCCACGGGCTGCTTGTCTCCGGTGCTGTAGGTCACCTCACCGTCGGCGCCGTGCTTCAGGCTGCGGCCGATCAGGTTCTGTGCCGTCAAAACGAAGTCGACCGTCTTGAGCGCGGCGCCGTCCGGATCCAGCTGGTAGACGTCGAACAGCGGATTGCGCGGCTCAGTAAGATTCCACCGGTCGTCGGCGCTGCGCAGCCGCAGCATGCCGCGCTCGTGGTCGGGGCTGCGCGGCCGCGTCGTGAAGCGCTCCGCATCGCCCCGCCAGGCCGTCGCGGGAAAGGCGCCACCCTCGGGCTGCCCGCCGTCCCAGCGCGGCACCAAAAAGATTCGGCCCTGGGTTTGCTGCCCGGCGGCAATCCGCTTGTCCAGCGGCGAATCGGCAGGCAGCACGCAGTCGATCACCAGCCCCAGCCGCCGCATCAGCGCCGGGTAATCGCCATACGAGGCCACGATGGCGTGGAAATCCATCTCGGGCTGCTTGGGCGGAGGCGGTACGTTCTTGCCGTCGGGCCGCCGGATCGCGCGCTGGGCGGCAGTGGGCGGATCGCGGCGATAGAAGCGGTTGGCCATGAAGAGCGTGTACTCGCCCTGCGAGCGCCAGCTCGCCATCAGGCTCTGGTCCACACCTTGATGCGCCGGGTCCTGCCACCGGCCCGGCATGGCGCGCAGCGCAAACGTGGGGCCGGCCTGCGGCTTGCCATCGGCCTCGCTGCCGGGGGCAGTGGTCTTGCCGGGATACACGCTGTGCTCGCCATAGACCTGTCCGCGCAGCGCGCGGTCGATGCCGCCTTCGCGATCGCCGAAGAACCGGTCCAGGCCCGGCACCAGCTGTTCGACGCGCTCGCGGCCGTCGCCGCGCACGTGTTCGGTCCGGGTGCCGCAGGCTTCCAGCAGGCCGCGCAACCCGGGATGCGCGTTGCGCCATGGCAGCAGCGTCGGGTGCGTGGTGGTGGCGTTGAGCGCCAGGTTTCCATAATGCTCGCGCGTCAGGCTCAGTACGCTGGCGACGGAAAACGAAAACAGGTTCACGCGGCTCATGTCGCGGAACACAAAGCCCGCCACGGGCGTCGCGGGCGGCAGGAGCCGCGTCCAGAGCTGCGAATCGGCCTGCGGCAGCGTTTCCAGCGGGATCTCCTCGCCATCGGCGTTCAGCGTGAAGCGCGCGCGGGCAAGCGTGGCGGGCCAGTCGACCCAGTCCGCGTAGGCATCCAGCCGCTGCTCGTCGGCGGCCTGCGGCGTGAGCCGGGGCGACGCCACGATGGACACGCGCAGACGGCCGGCGAATTCACCGTCCGGCACGCGGCCGTTGGGAATGACGGTCCACAGGATGGTTTGCTTGGGCATGGGCAGTCCTCAGGCAAAGGCTTCGGCGTATTCGCGCCAGGCGTAGCGGCTGTCGTCGTCGATAAGCGCCAGTTCCTCGTCCAGCGGCAGGTCGGGACGCGGGCCCATCAGGTCGCGGAATCCCGGGTCGCCGTTGGCGCCCGCGAACTTGCGCTCGCAACTGATCTCCACGGTCTTGGAAAACATGAAGATCTCGATCTCGATCGTCAGCGTGGCGCGTCCGGCGCACTTGCCGCTTTCGAACTCGTAGCGCATCTCCAGGTACAGCTCGATCGACACGCTGATCAGGCCCAGCACGCTGACGTACCCGCCCATGCGGAAGTACCCGGTCAGCGAGCACGCGGTCTGCTCCATGCGGAAGTAGATGCCGGCCATGACGTGCACACCGCCCGAGGCCACGCCCAGGTTCACGGACACGCTGGCGCCGAACTCGAACGCCGCCTCCATGATCTGCACGCCCTTCGGATCCAGCGTGATGCCGAAAAAGCCCCCGCCGCCGAACATGCAGACGGACAGGTTGAAGGGTTGCTCGCGCGTGCAGAAGTTGAAGCGCACCGACAGCGGCTGGCCGATGAAGGGCACCGTGAAGCCCGCGCCCAGGCTCAGGTTGGACAGGTTGAACACGCCGATGGCGATGGCCGGCAGCGCCACGTTGTAGCCCGCGTCGATGCCTTGCGGCGTGATGTCCAGATGCGGCGGATCGGAGAAGCCGTCCAGCGGAATCAGGTCGCGCAGCGTTTCCACGAACGACAGCGGCCCGACGAACTTGATGCCCGTCAGCAGCACGTCCACGTTCATCTTGGACGCGGTGTTCACGCGAAACTCGATCTTCTCGAAATTCAGTTCCAGAAAGCTGGCCGGCGCGATCAGCACCAGGTCAAAGCTCTTGAGCGAACACGTCACCGACAGCTTGGGCGCGCTCTGGCCGTTCTTGCGCACCTTGGCTTCCACGGCCACGCGAAAGCCCTGCGGGTCATTGACGCGAAAGAGCGGCGGTTCGCCCGCGACCAGCGACCAGCTCTTGATCGCGGGGTTCCAGTCAAAGCGCAGTGTCAATTCGTCGCCGGTCAGCATCTCCAGCAGCTCGGCGCTGGCCAGCACCGCGTCCATGGCGGTTTTCACGGCGCGCAGCGCGGTGGTCAGCAATTGGCGCGGCGCGCCGTCCAGCAGTACGGAAGCGGCAATCGTGTCGGCCAGCGGTTGCACCGCCGCGGAGACGGCCTGCAGCCGGGGCTTGAGCACCGTGGGGTCCGAGAAGATCGCGCCCAGTTGATCGGGCTGCCCGACCAGTGCATCCAGCGCGTCGTACAGCGTCTTGCCTTGCGTCAGCAGCACGGGCACGACGCCCAGGCCGTTGACCAGGATCTCGGCTGTCCGTGCCGCCTCCAGGAGCGACTGGCGCAGACCCGACGGCAGCGAGACGCCGCCGACTTTGGCGTCCGCCGCGCCCCGCAAGTTGGTGATGGCGCCTTGCGCCGTGGTCAACGCTGCTGGCAGGCCGGGCAGGGCGGGCGCCGTGTCGAAGGACATGCCGGCCAGCTGCGCCACCTGCGCGCTGATCGCCGTGGCAGCCGCCGCCAGCGCGTCCACCTGGTCGCGCGCGTTCTGCACCAGGGGTTGCGCGTACGCCTCGGCCTGCTCCTGCAGGTCGTCCAGCGTGTCGTCCAGCGCGGTGAGGGCGCCTTGCGCGATGCGGCCCGGTTCCTGCACCATGCCCGCCACCAGCCCGTACAGCCGGCCCGCGTCGTTCACCAGGCTTTCGAGCTGCGAGCAGGCCTCGGCCACGAAGCGCGGCACCTTGTCCGCCTGCCCGGCCACGTCCTCCACGACCTGGATCACGTCGCCCAGCGGAATGCAGCCAAACAACAGCGGCAACGGCAGCCCGCCGCCTGACGCGGGGAACACGTCGGCGCCGATCATGCGCCCGGCGATGAAGTCGTCGGCCTTGCCGCTGATCGGGCCCGCCAGCCGCGACAGCGCCGTGGGCCGCAGATTCGGCTGCACGAAGCCGCCCGAGCGGTCGCCCTGCGCCGAGAAGTCCAGGGACGCGCCGCCCTGGTAGCCGGGCTCCGCATCGATGTCGCCGAACACCTGTCCGGCATTGCCGTCAAAGCCGTGCGCCAGGTAGTACGGATTCCATGTCAGCGTGCTGTTCTTTGCGCTGCCGGTCAGCTTGGCCAGCGCGGCGATGCGGATGGCGGCGCGCCGGATGTACGGATAGAAGACGGGGCCGGTCAGGTCGTCGCTGTAGGCCCGCAACTGCACATTGCCCTTGTCGACGACCGCGTCGAATTCCAGCGAGTCGGCCTGCGCAGCGGTGTCGCCCGCCTTCTGGCTGGGCGCCAGCGTTACCTGCTGCTGGTTCATGGGCGCGCTGCGCTGCGACAGCGGGGCGTTTCGCCACGCGGTCCGGGCGGTTTCGGCAAAGTCCTCCGCCTTGTCGAACATGGGCGTCAGCCATTGCCCGGATTGCTTGCGCGGGCAGGCCTCGCCGCCGTCCATGAAGATCATGGGCAGGTCGAACTGCATGACGCGCCCGTCGATGTCCGTGGCCGCGCACGCGAAGCGGAAGGGCGCGCCGCCCACGTAGGGCCAGAACAACAGTTGGCCCAAGATGCCGCCGGGCGATGCCAGCGGCGAATCCAGGTTGGGCGTGGACGAGGTCAGGATGCGCACGCTGGTCAACGGCATCTGACGGTGCAGGAACACGGTGTTGCCCGCCGGATCGCGCGTCACGTAGTCGGGATGCGCAAAGACCTTTTCGCGCTCGCGCACGACGATGAAAAGACGTTGGCGCAGGTACGCCGGATTCCCGCTGCGGTCGCGATGGAACTTGCGTTCGCTGACCTTGATGAGCGAGACGCGATGGCCGAACGGAAACAGCAGGCCTTTGTAGACCACGCGCACATAGTGGTCGCGGCCCATCGTGCCGCGATGCGTCCATTCTTCCAGCGACAGCCCGGGCGCATCCCAGTTGCCGCGAGAATCCAGCCATGCGCCCAGCGCGGACAACATCAGCAGGTTTGTGCCGATGGCCTGCGGCGCGTAATTGGCCACCGAGAAATTGGAAGACAGATGCGCGATCTGGAACCGGTCGAAGTCGTCCATCGGCATGCGGAAGGGACTGATGCCGGGGGCGGGCAGATACGTGCTGGCCGGCACGGGAAAGGCCGATTGCATGGGCTTCGTGGTGCCTTCGCCGCCCAATGCCCAGACCGCGCGCACGGTGCGCTGGGCGTCGGCCTGCGGCGGTTCGACGTCGGGATCGGCCGACGCGGGCGCCAGCAGCCGCGAATGCCATAGCTCCGTATGCAGCGTGGCTGCTGACGTGGCGGGGGATTTGGCGTGGCGCCAGCGCTCCTGTGCATATGGGCTGAGGATCAGCCGCCACGGCAGTTCGATCGCCGTCTGCTGCGCCGTTGGCGGCGCGGGGCGCGGCCCCCGCGGCACGGGGATGGCGATGTCGCCGGCGCGCAGCGGCGGTACGTCGGTCCGGACGGCCGGCAGGCGGTAGGCCCGCAGTCCCGGACTGCCGCTTGCCTGCCGCAGCAGCAGATTGGCGCCGGGGGCGTCGGGCTGCATGGCGATGCGCGCGTTGCGCAAGGCAAAGCTCGACAGCGCCGCGCGCTGCGCCGGGGGCAGCTTGGCCACGCGCTTGTCAAAACCGATCTCCAGCAGGTCGTGCCAGCGAAGCGGGGGGCGCGGCGCCTTGGCCGTGGGCGGCCGTGCGTTGGCGGGCACGGCTAACGGCAGCGACTCGACGGCCTGCAGCACCCGTTCCAGCGTGTACGGCACGTCAAAGCCGTCCGGCACGGTAAAGGCCAGCCGGGACTCGTTGGCGATGCGGGCGCGCACCGGCGGGCCGGTCGGCGGTTCGGCGCCGCCGCCGGACGGCTCGGGCTTGGCGGGCGTGCCGGGACGCGGCGGGTCGGGGTTCTTCGTGCCGGCGGCCGCAGTCTCGAAGAACGTTTCCTCGGCGATGGACTGCGGCGGAAAGTGCAGGATCAACGTCGCGGCGCCGCTGGCGGTTTTTTGCAGCCGCGGCGGCTGTCCCGGCGTGATGGTCAGGTTGCGCAGTTCGATGCGCAAGGCCAGCAGATCGTCGGCGCGCAATACCGGATGGCCGGGACGCGAGCCGTCGAAAAAGTTGCGGTTGTGATCGGGCGGAAAGAGGGGAAGGATGGGCGGGATGCGGACAACGCCGCCATCGATCACCACCCTTGGTCCGCCTGCGGCGAGTCCGCCAGCCGCAGGTTCGCCTGCCGCAGGTTCGCCTGCCGCAGGTTCGCGGCGTTTCACGGTGTCGGTCTTCGCAGCCGGACGAGGCTTTTTCGTGGCCATGCCAGTTCTCCAAACAAGGAACCCGGGAAACAAATCCCTGCCCATGCCCGTGTACGGGCGATGGTCCAGCTACCTGCGAATCGAACTGCGCACAGCGAACTGCTTGAATGTCGGACTGCTTGATTTGCCCGATCTGAATCGAACGGTGCAAGTGGCGAAAATCTATCCGCCCGCCGCGTCTGCCGTCAATGTCGTGACGGGAGGCCGCGCGTGCCCCGGCTGCGGCCGCACACGATTCCACGAGCGACCGCAGCAACGTCCGGAAAAGCCGGATGGATGTAAACGAAGGTTGTAGGAAGGATGACGCCAGAGGAACGGTTGAAGTGAAATCTCAACCTTTTGTTCTAAGAGATGCGGCGTAGGTCTGCGGCGCGCAGGTCGGCCGCCATCCCGATTGACGACGTGAATCCGGGTCCGCTTTTTTTTGTTTGCGTCCGTAACGAACCCGGCCCCGCTTTGCCTTGCGTGTGTGTTGACCTACGCGGCGGCGCGTTCTTCCTTCAGCGAAGCCATGTCGATCACGAAGCGATATTTGACGTCGTTCTTCACCAGCCGCTCGTAGGCCTCGTTGACGGCCTGGATCGGCACCATTTCGACATCGCTGACGATGTTGTGTTCGGCGCAGAAGTCCATCATCTCCTGGGTCTCTTCCATGCCGCCGATCGCCGAGCCCGCCAGGGACTTGCGGCCCATGATGAGGTTGGCGCCGGGGATCGGATCCAACGGCGTCAATGCGCCCACCAGCGCCATGGTGCCGTCCAGCGCCAGCAGCGCCATGTAGGGATTGACGTCGTGGCTGACGGGAACGGTGTTCAACAGAAAGTCGAACGTGCCGGCGTGCGCCGCCATGGCGTCGGCATCGCGCGACACCAGCACTTCATCCGCGCCCAGACGCTTGGCGTCGCGCGCCTTGTCGGCAGACGTCGTGATCATCACCACGTGAGCGCCCATCGCGTGTGCAAACTTGACGCCCATGTGGCCCAGGCCGCCCAGACCGATGACGCCCACCTTCTTGCCGGGGCCGACCTTCCAGTGGCGCAGCGGAGAGTAGGTGGTGATGCCGGCGCACAGCAGCGGCGCGACGGCCTTCAGGTCGAGCTTGTCGGACACCTTCACGACAAAATGCTCGCGGACCACGATGCGATCGGAATACCCGCCAAACGTCAGCTGGTCGCTGCCGCGTTCCTTGTCGTTGTAGGTCAGCGTGGCGTTTTCCTCGCAGTACTGTTCGAGGTTCAGTTGGCATGCCTTGCAATGGCGGCACGAGTCCACCATGCAACCCACGCCGGCGTAATCGCCCACCTTGAACTTCGACACGTTCTTGCCCACTTGCGCGACGCGGCCGATGATCTCGTGGCCGGGCACCATGGGGTACATGGAATTGCCCCAGTCGCCGCGCGCCTGGTGCAGGTCGGAGTGGCAGATGCCGCTATACAGGATGTCGATCAGCACATCGTCATCGCCGGGTTCACGGCGCGTGAAGCTGAAGGGGACGAGCGGGGTGTCGGCGCTGTGGGCGGCGTAGCCTTGGGCTTGGATCATGACGGCCTCTTGGGGTATTTGTTGAGCAGGCGTTCACAATATTCCGGGTAAGGACCCCATTCAAGCTAGAATTTCGGCATGATTTATTGAATGAATTTGCATAATCATGCCGCTCGACAACCTGTCCCATCTTGCCGCGTTCTCAGCAGTGGCCCGCCTGGGCAGTTTCCGCAAGGCGGGCGAAGAGCTCAGCCTGTCCACATCGGCGGTCAGCTACGCGATCCGCAAACTGGAAGAGCGGCTGGGCGTGAATCTCTTTAACCGCACGACGCGCAGCGTGGCACTGACCGACGCGGGCCAGCGCCTGGCCGAGCGTTTGCAGCCGGTGCTGCACGGGCTGGACGACGCGCTGGACGAAATGAACCACTTTCGCGGCTCCGCCGCCGGCACGCTGCGCATCAATACGTCGCGCGCGGCGTCGTACCTGCTGCTGATGCCGATGGCGGCTCAGTTCCTGGCCGCCTACCCGGACATCCGCCTGGAGATCGGCGAAGACGACAGCTTTGTCGACATCGTGAAGTCCGGCTTCGACGCAGGTGTGCGTCTGCTCGAAGCGGTGCCCGAGGACATGGTGGCCGTTCCCATCGGCCCGGCGCTGCGCTCCGTGGTGGTGGCCTCGCCGGATTACCTGCGGGAGCGCGAGCCGCCACGGCATCCGGCTGACCTGATGAGGCACGAATGCGTCCGCTATCGTTTCCCCAGTGGCCGGTACTTCAAGTGGGTATTCAAGCGGGACGGCGAGGTGCTGGAGTTCGACGTGCCGGGGCGTCTGGCCCTGAGCGACGTGCACGCCGAGGTGCGGGCGGCCGCCGACGGCATCGGCATCGGCTACGTGCCGGAAAACTACGTTGCCGGACTGTTGGCATCCGGCAAGCTGGTGCGGCTGCTTGAGGACTGGTGCCCGACGATCCCCGGATTCATGTTGTATTACCCCCGCCAGCGCCGTGTGTCATCGGCGCTGCGGGCGTTCATCGACATGGCGCGGCAGTGACGCGCCGCGCACGAAGCCGCTGGCCCGGCTAGTCCGCTTCGGCCTCGGCGCCGTACAGCGACGCCAGACATTCGGTCAGCGGCGCAATGCCCTTGGCTAGTTCGTCGACCGCGGCAGCGTCCACACGCGGCAGCGGCGGTATCTCGGCCAGCACCCGCACGCCGCCAAAGCGTTCGATGGCTTCCTTGTTGCCCGCGGAGGGCGGTCCGCTCATGACCACGCCAAGCACCGGAATGCCGTGCCGCTGCAGCGCCGCGAGGCTGAGCAAGGTGTGGTTGATGGTGCCCAGTCCGCTGCGCGCCGCCAACACCACCGGCATGCCCAGGCGCGCGATCAGGTCGATCATCATGTGCGTATCGTCGATCGGCATATACAGGCCGCCCGCGCCTTCCACGATCAGCGGCGCGCGTGTCGGGGGCGGCACGATGCTGGTGGCATCGACCACGGTCTCTTCCAGCGTGGCTGCCGCCCATGGCGATAGCGGCGCCTGGAGGACGTAGGCAAGTAAATGCAGGCGGTGGGGCGGCAACTGCGCCAGCTGCGCCACGGTGTCGGTATCGCCCGGATCCTCGGCGACACCCGTCTGCACGGGTTTCCAGTAGTCGGCGTTCCAGGCGCGGGCGAGGATGGCCGACACCAGCGTCTTGCCGATACCGGTATCGGTGCCGGTTACAAAAACCCCGACGGGGCGCCGCGTCGATGTCTTCTGCATACCGCAAGCCAGGTGAATGGTCACCACGGCCCCATGTTGGTCGAGCGCGGCCGGACAGCGCCGGAACCTGCGGACGTGCCGCGGGCGTAGGGGAGGCGGCTGCGGCAGCGCAATGGACAACCGCAGCGGCCAGAGCACCGTTTTATCAGTTGCCCCGTCCGCGCGCCACCCGTCACATAGATCAGTGCCGGAGGATGGGCGGGCGGCATGATGGCGAGGCGGGGAGGCGAGGCGGGGAGGCGGCAGGGCGGCGGGGCGGCGGGGCAGTGGCAAATCGTCTTTGGCGTCTTGATTCAGATCAAGGCGGTCGGGGACAGGCCTGACTACCATCGGCAACATGCGTGCCAAATCGATTTTCGCCGTCCCGGCCAGCCTGCCCGATGCCGACCGCCAGCAACGCCGCCATGCGCTGGTGCGTCTGTCGCTCGCCTGGCTGGCAATGATGCAGGTCATGATGTTCGCCTGGCCCGGCTATCTGCGCCATGAATCCATGCCCGCCGACGCGCTGGAAACCCTGGACTGGGCCATCGTCCTCATGAACTGGGCCAGCTTCGCGCTGACCGTGCCCGTCGTCCTGTATTCGGCATGGCCCATCTGGCGCCACGCGGGCGCCAATCTGCGGCAGGGCCGCGCCGGCATGGATGTGCCGGTGGCGCTAGGCATCATTGCCGCCTTCATCCCCAGCGTCCACGCCACGTATACGGGGCGGGGCGAAGTCTATTTCGACTCGGTCACGATGTTCGTCGCGTTCCTGCTGACCGCGCGCTATCTGGAACTGTGCGCCCGCCAATCCTTCGGCGGCGCGGGTTCCGCCGGCCGCCGCCATGCCCGCGTCGAAGACCAGCGCCTGTTGCTCGGCACGCGCGCCGACCGCGTGGCGTCGCGTTTCGTCATGGTGCAGGTCGCGCTGGCATTGGCCGCCGCGGCGGGCTGGGCCTACATCGATCCCGCCCACAGCATTCCCGTCATGGTGGCGCTGCTGGTCATGAGCTGTCCCTGTGCCATGTCCATGGCCGTCCCCACCGCCATGGCTTCCGCGCACAGCGCGCTGGCGGCGCATCCGGACATGCCCGAGGCCGCGCTTGACGCGCTGCTTGCCGATGCCCGGCGCAAGGCGCGGCAGAATCTTTACGGCTCGCTCGTCTGGCATCTGCTGATGACGCCGCTGGCCCTGGTGGGCTGGGTCACGCCCTGGCTTGCCGCCATCACCATGCTGGTGTCGTCGCTGGCCGTGGCCTACAACTCCTGGCGCCTGTGCCGCCGCGACTGGTCGGGCCGTCTGGCCGCTGGCGCCGCACTGGGAGCCGCGCCATGACCATCCTCTACCTGCTACTGCCGCTGTCGCTGCTTTTCGTGCTGGCGATCGGCGTATCGCTGTGGTGGGCCGTCTTCAACGGTCAGTACGACGACACCGACAGCGCCGGCACGGCCATCCTGCGCGACGACGACAGCGGCCCCGCCGGCCGCCGCTGATCGCCGGGGCGCAAATTACCGCCGCCGATGCGCCTCTGCGGACCCCGCCGCAGCGCATCGGCCAGGTCTTTTCACGGCCCGATACCCCTAATAGCGTTGCGGTTATGCAGCGATGTCCAAGGCGTCGCAACCCGGTTGATCCAAATCAACGCCTCCTCGAGTGACTAGTCCCATCATCGAAACCTGGAAGTTCTTGTTACTTTAGGGGATGGGTGATGAACGATTGCCCCGCAATCGCAAGCAAGTCCGATACCTTCAACTACAAGGTCGTGCGGCAGTTCGCCATCATGACCGTGGTCTGGGGCATTGTCGGCATGGCTGTCGGTGTTTTTCTGGCCGCTCAGCTAATTTGGCCTCAATTGAATTTCGACACCGCATGGCTCAGCTACGGCCGCCTGCGCCCGCTGCACACCAACGCCGTGATCTTCGCCTTCGGCGGCAGCGCACTTTTCGCGACGTCCTATTACGTCGTCCAGCGCACCTGTCAGGCGCGCCTCTTCTGCGACAAGCTTGCCGCCTTCACGTTCTGGGGCTGGCAGGTCGTCATCGTCGCAGCCGCCATCACCTTGCCCATGGGTTTTACCAGCAGCAAGGAATACGCCGAACTCGAATGGCCCATCGACATCCTGATCACGCTGGTCTGGGTCGCCTACGCCATCGTGTTCTTCGGCACCATCATCAAGCGCCGGTCCAAGCACATCTACGTGGCCAACTGGTTCTTCGGCTCGTACATCCTCACCATCGCCATCCTGCACATTTTCAACAACATTGAAATGCCGGTGTCGATGTGGAAGTCCTACTCCGCCTACGCGGGCGTGCAGGACGCCATGGTGCAGTGGTGGTACGGCCATAACGCGGTGGGCTTCTTCCTGACCACCAGCTTCCTGGGCATGATGTATTACTTCGTGCCCAAGCAGGCCGGCCGTCCCATCTACTCGTACCGCCTGTCCATCGTCCACTTCTGGGCGCTGGCCTTCACGTACATGTGGGCGGGCCCGCACCATCTGCTGTACACCTCGCTGCCCGACTGGACCCAGTCGCTGGGCATGACCTTCTCGCTGATCCTGCTGGCGCCTTCCTGGGGCGGCATGATCAACGGCATCATGACCCTGCAGGGCGCCTGGTACAAGCTGCGCACCGACCCGATCCTGAAGTTCATGGTCACCGCGCTGTCGTTCTACGGCATGTCCACGTTCGAAGGCTCGATGATGTCGATCCGCACCGTGAACGCGCTGTCGCACTACACGGACTGGACCATCGGCCACGTGCACTCCGGCGCGCTGGGCTGGGTCGCCATGATTTCGTTCGGCTCGCTCTACTACCTGATCCCGCGCCTCTATGGCCGCGAAAAGATGTACAGCGTCAAGGCCATCGAACTGCACTTCTGGATCGCGACCATCGGCGTGGTGCTGTACATCGCCGCCATGTGGATCGCCGGCGTGCAGCAGGGCCTGATGTGGCGCGACACGGCGCCGGACGGCACCCTGGTCTACAGCTTCGTCGAAGAACTGAAGACGCGCGTTCCGTACTACCTGATCCGTTTGCTGGGTGGAACCCTGTTCTTGTGCGGTGTGTTCGTCATGGCCTGGAACGTATGGAAGACGGTGAGCGGCGCGACCGCGGTCAATCCCGCCATTCCGCAAGACGATCCCCATGCCGCCCGTCCGTCGGTCCCCGCGACCGCCGTGCCGGCCACTGTTTGACGAGGACATCATGGCCAACAAGAATCACGGCTTCTTTTCTCATCAGACCCTCGAGAAGAACATCGGCTGGATGATCATCGCCAGCATCCTGGTGGTCTCCTTCGCAGGCCTGGTGCAAATCATCCCGCTGTTCTTCCAGCACAGCACCACCCAGCCCGTGGCGGGCGTCGAGCCCTACAGCCCGCTTCGGCTGATGGGCCGCGACGTGTACATCCGCGAAGGCTGCGTGGGCTGCCATTCGCAGCAGGTGCGCGTGCTCGCCGCTGAAGTCCAGCGCTACGGGTCGTACTCGCTGGCGTCCGAATCGGTGTTCGATCACCCGTTCCTGTGGGGCTCCAAGCGCACGGGTCCGGACCTGGCGCGCGTCGGCGAGCGCTACTCCGACGACTGGCACCGCATCCACTTGCGCGATCCGCGCAAGGTCGTGCCGGAATCCAACATGCCGGCGTATCCGTGGCTGGAAAAGACGGTCATCACCGGCCAGAACGTCGACCAGCGCATGCGTGCCCTGCGTGCCCTGGGCGTGCCTTACACCGACGAGGAAATCGCCGCCGCGCCCAAGGCAATCGAAGGCAAGACGGAAGAAGACGCGCTGGTGGCCTATCTGCAAGGCCTGGGTGTCGGCGTGCGCAAGGCGCAGCTTGCCAAGCAGGCCGAAGAGGCCAAGGCGGAAGCGGCCAAGAAGGCTCAGCAACCTGCCGCCCAATCGGCCGTGCAACCCGCCGCGCAAGCGGCCACAGGAGGCTGATCATGGTCGGCTACCTGAGCGCAATCGTCACCGCCATCTCGATGGCAACCTTTTTCGGCATCGTCTGGTGGGCCTGCTCGCGCGGCCGCCAGGGCGCCAACCGCGAATCGGCCATGCTGCCGTTCGCACTGCCCGATGAATTCGGGCAGGCACAACAAGATGGAGCGAATCGGTCATGAGCGATTTCGTCAATGGCTTCTGGGGGTATTTCATCTCGATCGTCGCCGTGGGCGGGGTGGTGTGGTGCGTGTGGCTGCTGTACACGCAACGCCGCTGGCTCACCGCCAAGCCGGCCAGCGGCCAGGTCGAGGACACCGGGCACGTCTGGGACGGCGACCTGACCGAACTCAACAACCCGGTCCCCACCTGGTGGACGTGGATGTACCTGCTGGCCTGCGCCTTTGCACTGGGATACCTCTTCCTGATGCCGGGCCTGGGCGAATACAAGGGCAAGCTGGGCTACAGCAGCGCAGACGAAGTGGCGCAGCAGCAGGCCAAGATGGCTGAAGCCGTGCGTCCCATCTATGCGCGCTTCGAGACCATGACGGTGCCGCAGATTGCGCAGGATCCGGGCGCCCGTGAAATCGGCCAGCGTCTCTTCCTGAACACCTGCGCGCAGTGCCACGGCTCCGACGCCAAGGGTGCGCCCAGCTTTCCCAACCTGACGGACGGCGACTGGCTGCACGGCGGTTCGCCCGAAGCCATCATGCAGACCATCAAAGAAGGCCGCCACGGCATCATGCCGCCCTGGAAGGCTTCGATCGATCCCAAGATGGCCGGCGACATCGCGCAGTACGTGCGTTCGCTGTCGGGCCTGACCGCCGATCCGGTCCGCGTGTTCCGCGGCAAGCGCGAGTTCGCCAACTTCTGCGTCGCCTGTCACGGTGTCGATGGCAAGGGCAACCAGCTTGTCGGTGCGCCGAACCTGACGGACGACGTGTGGCTCTACGGCAGTTCGGAAGCCAGCATCGTCAAGACCATTCTTGATGGCCGCGACAACCGCATGCCGGCGCACGAACACATCCTGAGTCCCGAGCAGATCAAGATCCTGACTGCGTGGGTCTGGGGACTGTCCAACAAGCCCGACGCGTCTACGCAGACCGCTGCCGCGCCGGCCGAGGCCAGCACTGCCAAGCAGTGAACCGGCAGCACGTAAATGGGAGGCCGCGCGGCCTCCCATATCACTAAGCACTTACAAGCACGGAGCAGCAAATGGAAGATGGGTCAACCGCAAGCGTCAGCAGTTCGCCTGGCGGTGACCCGCCGCCCTGGCGGCCGCATACGCGGCCGCCGCGTCCTGGCCAGGAGACCCTGGAGCAGACGTTGGCGGGGGTGCGCAGCAAGATCTATCCGCGATCCGTCAGTGGCATCTTTGCCCGCTGGCGTATCGCGTTCGTCTTTATCACGCAGATCATCTTCTATGGCTTGCCCTGGCTCGAATGGAACGGCCGCCAGGCGGTGCTGTTCGACCTGGGCGCGCGCAAGTTCTACATCTTCGGCCTGGTGCTGTGGCCGCAGGACGTCGTGTACCTTGCCGTGCTGCTGGTCATTTCGGCATTGGCGCTGTTTCTCTTCACCGCGGTGGCCGGGCGCCTGTTCTGCGGCTACGCCTGTCCCCAGACCGTCTACACCGAAATCTTCATGTGGATCGAGCGCAAGGTCGAAGGCGACCGAATCGCGCGCATCCGGCTGGACGAATCCCCCTGGAGCTGGCGCAAGTTCCGCCTGAAGTTCACCAAGCATTTCCTGTGGATCGCGTTGGCCTGGTGGACCGGCTCTACGTTCATCGGCTACTTCGCGCCCATCCGCGAACTCGGTCACGAACTCTTCGCGCTGCAGCTCGGACCCTGGCAGTGGTTCTGGATGCTGTTCTACGGTTTCGCCACCTGGGGCAACGCCGGCTTCATGCGCGAATCGGTGTGCAAGTACATGTGCCCGTACGCCCGCTTCCAGAGCGTGATGGTCGACCCGGACACCTTCGTCGTCACCTACGACAAGCGCCGCGGCGATCCGCGTGGCGGCCGCTCGCGCAAGGTGGACCACAAGGCGAAGGGGCTGGGCGACTGCGTCGATTGCAGTCTCTGCGTGCAGGTCTGCCCGACCGGCATCGACATCCGTGACGGTCTGCAGTACATGTGTATCGGGTGCGGCGCCTGCATCGACGCCTGTGATCAGGTGATGGACAAGATGCAGTACGAGCCGGGCCTCATCCGCTACACGTCCGAGCGCGCCATGCTGGATGGCCTGTCCACGAAGAGCGCGCGGTCGCATCTGCTGCGGCCCCGCGTCCTGATCTACGGCACGTTGATCCTGTTGCTGGCGATCGCCTTCGTCGTCTCGCTGGTGGTCCGCAACCCGCTGCGCGTCGATGTGATCCGCGACCGCGGCGTGCTGGGCCGCGAGGTAGCAGGGGGCATGATCGAAAACGTGTATCGCCTGCAGATCATCAATACGTCGGACGCGCCCATGCGGCTGCGCCTGACGGCCGAAGGCATGCCCGACCTGGCGGTGCTGGCGGGCCAACAGGGATCGGACGTGGTCGAGGTCGAACCCGCCGCCAACAAACTGGTGCCGATGGTCATCCGCGCCCCGGCGGGCGCGGCGCCCGGCGCCCATCCCATCACGCTGCGCGCCAAGGGGCAGGATGGCGAGAACCGGCAGGTTGAAACCGACGAAGCTGCCAGTTTCTACGTGCCCGAGTAGGGCAGACACCGCCCTGGTCACCAAAAGGAATCTTCATGAACGCTGCACAAATCACCGTTGACGCCGCCGACGCGGCGCATCCCGCCAAGCCCTGGTACCGCGAGCCCTGGCCGTGGATCCTGATGGCGGGTCCGTTCGCCGCCATGGTCGGCTGCTTCATCACGATCTACTTCGCAATGACCCAATTCGCCAGCCAGCCCATCCAGGAGGGTGTGGTCAAACGCGGTCTGGTCATCGAACAGACCGCGACCGGCGCGACCGCGAGCCCGGCATCGACGCCCGCCGGCTCTGCAGCCGCCAAACCTTGATCGGGGGAGTTCACGCATGGGATTGCGATCTTTGATGTGGATCCTGTGGCCGTCGTTCATGGCGGCGGCTGCGGGTAGCGCACTGATCTTCGCCCTGATCGACCCGCTGGACGTGGCCATTTTCGGCTACGTCCCAACCGGCAGAATGGGCTTCTACACGGTGTCGTTTTTTGTCTTGTGGGTGATGGCCGGCCTGTCCAGCGCGCTGACGGCGTACCTGATGCCCAAGGTTGAAGAGGACGACGACTTCTAGTTCCAGTGTTCCAAAAACTAGTTCCAGTGTTCCCAAAAAGAAAACACACCGTTCCGCCAGGTTGAACAAGCGCGGGCCGCGCGACGGGTAAAATCCTCCGGCTATGGTCAAGTTGGGGGCTCGCGTGCAGCCAGTCATTTCAGTACAAGGCTTATCCAAGCAATATGCGTCGGGATTCCAGGCGCTCAAGAATGTCAGCCTGGACATCCAGCGCGGCGAAATCTTCGCGTTGCTCGGGCCGAACGGCGCGGGCAAGACGACGCTGATCAGCATCATCTGCGGCATCGTCAATCCCACCCACGGCACGGTGCTGGCTGACGGCCACGACATCGTGTCCGATTTCCGCGCCGCCCGGTCCAAGATCGGTTTGGTGCCGCAGGAAATCTCCACGGACGCCTTCGAAAGCGTCTGGAACACGGTCACCTTCAGCCGCGGGCTGTTCGGCAAGCCGGCGGACCCCGCCTATATCGAAAAGGTCCTGCGCGATCTGTCGCTGTGGGACAAGAAGGACAGCCGCATCATGGCGCTGTCCGGCGGCATGAAGCGGCGCGTCATGATCGCCAAGGCGCTGTCGCACGAACCGGCCATCCTGTTCCTGGACGAGCCCACCGCGGGTGTCGACGTCGAATTGCGGCGCGGCATGTGGGAAATGGTGCGACGGCTGCGCGAAAGCGGCGTCACCATCATCCTCACCACGCACTACATCGAAGAAGCCCAGGAAATGGCGGACCGCATCGGCGTGATCCGCAAGGGCGAGATCATCCTGGTCGAGGAGAAGAATGCGCTGATGGCCAAGCTGGGCAAACGCCAGCTTGCGCTGACACTGAAGGCGCCGCTGCCCGGCATTCCGACGGCGTTGGACGCCTACCAGCTTGAGCTTTCGCCCGACGGCTACAAGCTCGTCTATACCTACGACAACGAGCGCGGCGGCGATATTTCGCGTCTGCTGCAGGACCTGAGCCGCCTGCAGATCGAATTTGCAGACCTGAACACCTCGGAAAGCTCGCTCGAGGACATCTTTGTCAGCCTGGTGCACGGTCAATCATGAACTTCTACGCCATCCGCGCCATCTACCTTTTCGAAATGGCCCGCGCCTGGCGCACGCTGATGCAAAGCGTGCTGTCGCCGGTGATTTCAACGTCTCTTTACTTCGTCGTGTTCGGTTCCGCCATCGGTTCGCACATGGTCGAAATTGACGGCGTGAGCTACGGCGCGTTCATCGTGCCCGGCATGATCATGCTGTCGCTGCTGACGCAGAGCGTGGCCAACGCCTCGTTCGGCATTTACATGCCGCGCTTTTCAGGCACGATCTACGAAATCCATTCGGCGCCCATTTCGTATGTGGAAATCCTGATGGGCTACGTCGGCGCGGCCGCCAGCAAGTCCATCATCCTGGGCCTCATCATGCTGGCCACCGCGCGCCTGTTCGTGACGTTCGACGTGGCGCATCCGTTCTGGATGCTGTCGTTCCTGGTGCTGACCGCCGTCACGTTCAGCCTGTTCGGTTTCATCATCGGGATCTGGGCCGACGGGTTTGAAAAGCTGCAGATCATTCCGTTGATGATCATCACGCCGCTGACCTTTCTGGGGGGCACGTTCTATTCGATCAACATGCTTCCGCCGTTCTGGCAGACCGTCACGCTGTTCAATCCGGTGGTCTACCTGGTCAGCGGTTTCCGCTGGGCGTTCTTTGGCGTAGCGGACGTCAGCATCGGCGTCAGCGTGGGCATGACGCTGGCCTTCCTGGTTGCATGCCTGATTGGCGTGCGGTGGATTTTCAAGACGGGCTACCGCCTGAAGACCTGATACAACAGCAGCGTCGAGCCTCGCGCAATGCGAAAGGCGCCGCATGTCCCGTTCAGGGCATGCGGCGCCTTGTTTTTCCGAGGCGGCCGTCGTGGGCGGCGTGACTGCGTGCCCGTCAGCGCCTGGGCTTACCGCGCCGGCTGCATCTTCATCAGGCGATCACGAAGCTGGGGATCCTGCTGCACGGCCTGGCCGATGCCGTTGAATTCCTCGACCGACAGCCCGTCCGCGCGGACCAGCTTGACCATTTTTTCGTCCGCTTCCTTGACGACCTTCTGCTTGGCGTCGTCGGTCTTGGCGGCTTCGACCTTCGGACGGTATTCGTCAACGACGCCAGAGATCTTCTGCGACGCCGAAGCGAACTTCTGCAATTGCTGATCCGTCGGCTTCTGCACGGCGGGCGCCATGCCCGGCTGAGCTTGCGTCTGCGCCGGAGCCTGGGCGGCCTGTTGAGCCAGGGCAGGGGCACCGGACAGCGCCGTCGTCAGAATGGCGGCGGATAGGAATGCATATTTGGAACGCTGCATCAAAACTCCTTGTTCCGGTTGAAAGTCCGACCATGATGACCAGCCGGACCGCCGTGGGACAAGTTTCGCGATGTGTTTTCCTGTGTCGGCAGACCACGAGATCCCCGACGCGCGGCGCGGGGGCAGCCCCGGGGGGGGCCGGCCCCTTGCGCTCGAAACGTTTTGCGCGGTTTCGTAGTCGCTGCTGGCCGCGATGTGTCCTTAGGTTTGTCCTTCGGAAGCGGATCCGGCGCCTTTGCGGGCTTACGCCGCGTACCAGAACACCGCGAAGAAATGGCAGACGGTGCCGGCCAGCACGAACAGATGCCAGATGAAATGGCTGTAGCGCCAGCGGTTGTCGAACACAAAGAAGACCACGCCGCCGGTGTAGGCGAGGCCGCCAGCCACCAGCCACCACAGGCCGCCGGTCGGCACCAGTTCAAGCAAGGGTTTGACCGCGATAACGACGATCCAGCCCATCGCCAGATACAGGCCGGTGGATAGCGAGGGCCGGTTGAGCCGCTTGCTGGCCTTCAGGCCCACGCCCAGCAGCGCCAGGCCCCACACCAGTCCGAAGAGGGTCCACCCCCAAGGGCCACGCAGCGCGCCCAGCGCGAACGGGGTGTAGGTGCCCGCGATGAGCAGGTAGATGGCCGAGTGGTCCAGCACATTGAAGATCTGCTTGGCGCGGCAGCGGGGCAGGGCGTGATAGATGGCGGACGCGAGGTACAGCAGGCACATTGACGCGGCAAACACGGCGGCGCCGGCGATGAAGGCGGCATCGCCCTGGCGCACGGCGGCGGCAATCAGGAGCGGCGTGCCGGCCAGCGCGCCCACGGCGCCCAGGCCGTGGCTGATGCTGTTGGCGATTTCTTCGCCCAGGGTCTGGGGTCGGTCGTTGGGAAACATGGGGAGCCTGTTGATGACAAGTTTTCCACCTTAGGCTTTTTGGCATGCGCGCTCAAGGCGCGCGTCGGGTAGGCTTGACCGATCGCAACGTCGTTACGCTGTGATACATTCGTCCCGCGAACGAATCGCCCAAAGAGGCGTCGCATGTTCTTCACTCCGGGCTTGCACGTCGGCCGCGCCAGGCGTTGCCGTGATCGACACTCTTAGGGGAAGCACTCATGAATCCGGCACCAGGTCTTTCGGTTGGGGCGTCCTCTCCGCCCATCCACGCGTGCGCACCAGACGACAGGCATCCGCCTTGCGGAGCGGCGTAGCCGCGGCGACCGCCGTCCGGCGCTGCCAACCCCGGCACCCCGGGCGGCGCGGCAAACAGGAACTTCCGAACAGGCCCTAACAATGGCGCGCAGTTTCAGCAGTCTGTTTTTCAAAGCGGCAAAAAAGATCACCCGCCTCCAGCGCACGGCAATGCGCATGGCGGCCCCCAAACCAGCCCGCAAGCGCGCCACGCCGGCGCGCAAGACGGCCGCCGGCTCCACGGCGGGGCGTGCGGTCAAGACGGCGCGGCCAGGCGGGACGGCGGGCGCGGGCAGGGCAGCAGCGCCCGAGGCGGCGTCGCTTGGCGCCGGCCGCTGGGAGGCCTCCCGCCAGTTCACGGACAAGACCGGCCGCCGGCTGGCCTTTGCCCGCTACACCCCCGCTTCCGTAAGTGCCACAGCCGCCGGCATGCCGCTGGTCGTGATGCTGCACGGATGCCGACAGACAGCCGAGGCTTTCGCGCGTGGATCGCGCATGAACCAGTGGGCGGACGCCGGGGATTTCATGGTGCTGTATCCGCAGCAATCGCTGGCGCGTCAGGTGCAGCGCTGCTGGCGCTGGTTTCAGCCGGATGACGATCATGGCGGGGCCGAGGCTGATCTGATCGCGGCCCTGATCCGGTCGGAAGTCGTGCGTCACGGTCTGGACCCCGAACGCGTCTACGTGGCGGGCCTGTCGGCAGGGGCGGGGATGGCGGCCCTGGTCGCCCTGCGTCATCCAAGCCTGATCGCTGCGGTGGCCATGCACTCGGGGCCGGTCGTGGGCGACGCGCATAACGCCGGCAATGGCCTGAGCACCATGCGGCGCGGCAGTATCAAGCCGTTGGCGCCGCTGGTGCAAGCCGTGGCGGACCCCGCCGTTTTTGACCTGGGCATGCCGGCACTGATCCTGCACGGCCAGCTTGATCCGGCCGTGGCGCCGCGCAATGCCAGGCAGTTGTTCGAACAGTTCCGCAACCTGAATGCCGCTGATCCGCACGCGTTGCCGATCGAGCGCGTGCTGGGGTTGGGCACCGAAAAAGCGTACCGCAGGGTGGATGTGCTGCGCGGCCGCAAGACGGTGCTGCGGTTGTGCGAGATCACGCGGCTTGAACACGCCTGGAGTGGCGGGGATCCTGCCATCCGGTATCACGCGCGCAGCGGTCCTGATGCCTCCGCGCTGGTCTGGCGGTTCTTTCAGAGTCAGCGGCGTACGGGCGCGATTGCCGTTGCGCAATGACAGACACCGGCGTCAAAAAGGACTGGCTGGTGGCTGGCGGCGGGCAGCAGGCAGGTGGCCGGCTGCGGTGCGCCATTGTCCGGGCATCCAGAATGATGTTGTCGCCGCCACCGGCGTCCGGGCGACTCCGTGGCGGCGTAACATCGCTGCAATCTCAAAGCGCCTGGCGCCCGTTGACACCCTTCGCCAACCCCATTTTTACGGAAATCGTCGATATGCCCCTGTCCATGTACCAGGCGTCCGTGCCTGTCTTCATCCGCGGCCTGAACGTGCTGGCCGCGCTGCTGGAAAAGGCTGCCGCGCATGCGCAAGCCACCGGCATCGACCCTGCGGAACTCGTTAACGCGCGCCTCGCGCCCGACATGTACCCGCTGTCGGGCCAAGTGCAACGTGCCAGCGATGCGTCCAAGTTCGCGGCACAGCGGCTGTCGCAAGGCGACGCCCCGAAATTCGCCGACACCGAGACCACGCTTGCACAATTGCAGCAGCGCGTCGCGGACACGATCGCATATCTGGAAAGCGTCAAGCCCGAGCAGGTCGACGGCGCCGAAGGCCGTCGCATCACGCTGAGCTTTGGCAACTTCAAGCCTGAATTCCAGGGCGACGAGTATCTGCTGACGTTCGCGCTGCCCAACTTCTACTTCCACGTGACCACCGCCTACGGCATCCTGCGCCAGGCAGGCGTGCCGATCGGCAAGCTGGATTTCCTGGGACCGTACCCGCAACTGGCCCCCTGATGAATCAAGGCGGACGCGGCGTCCCCCGCGCCGCGCCGCACGCTCAATTTTTTGACGGGTCCCCGCAGCCATCCGTTGGCCCCATCTTCGCCATGTTCTGCTGGATCTCCTCGGGCGTGAGGTCCTGCATGTGCGTGGCGATGGACCAGCGGTGGCCGAATGGGTCAACCACCTGCCCGTAGCGGTCGCCCCAGAACATGTCGGCAGCGGGCATCGTGACTTGCGCGCCCGCCGCGACCGCCTGCTGGATCGCGGCGTCTGCGTCGGTCACGTACAAGTGCAGCACCGCGGGCGTGCCCTTGAGCGCCTTCGGTCCCAGGCTGCCCCATTCCGGAAAATCATCCATCAGCATCAGGACCGAATCGCCGATCCGGATGGCCGCGTGCATGATCTTGCCGTTGGGTCCGGGCAGCCGCATCAGCTCCTCGGCATTGAAGGCTTTCTTGTAGAAGGCGAGCGCGTCGGAGGCGCCCTCGCAAATGATATGCGGCGTCAGCGTGTGCATGCCGTCGGGAATGGGCTTGGCTGCTTTGGTGGCCATGATGTGTCTCCAGGTTTATTGAACGGCTGCGGGTTGAATGGTTGCGCTCGGGGCGTGGCCTCGCACGCTAGGTGCCGACCAGCGTGGCAAAGCCGCCCCAGCACATGCGCTTGACGTCGAACACCCCCTCGCAGCACATTTCCGCCAGGCGCGGATCGGACATCACTTTGGCGTTGATGCTGTTGCGCGCTTCCTTGCTGGGATACAGGATCCACGCAAAGACCACGACTTCGCCTTCGCGCGCGCCGGCTGCCGCGCTGAACGACGCGAAGCCTTCTCCGTCGATGTCGTCAGCCACGCCTTCGCGGTAGTCCAGCGCGCCGTGCTCGCGCCAGATGCCCTCGGCGTGCGTGGCCATTTTCTTGTACGTCTCCAGGTTGGCCTTGGGTACGCACAGCAGGAAACCGTCTATGTACTTGTCCATCGATCACTCCTCACGTCCGTGTTGTTCTGGTTCGGGCCGGCACGTCCGCAATCCGTTCCGGCCGCCGTCCGGATTCCTGGATCGGCAGGAACCACTTTATCGGGATCCGCGCGGCTTTCAGATAGGCAATTGCGACAATCTTGCGGGTGGATTGCGTCAGCCTGCAGGCGTATGCTTGGCAACATGAAAAACGTCGCGTTCCTGCTGCCCAAGGGGACCAATATTGCGTCCCTGGAAACCGCGCGCCACGGCTTCATGGTGGCCAACGAATACCTGCGCGCGCACGGCCGCGAGCCGCGGTTCCATGTGCGCACGCTTGCGCTGACGCGCGAGGTCAGCCTGGACGACGGACGCATCAAGGTGCAGGCCGACATGGTGCTGGCCGACGCCACCGACATCCATATCTGCATTGCGCCGCCGCTTCTGGGTTCGGTATCGGACGCGGTCCTGTCCAACCGCGAACTCATCGAATGGCTGTCGCGCCATCACCGCGAAGGCGGCGAGGTCGCCAGCCTGTGCATGGGCGCCGCGCTGCTCGCGGCGGGCGGCGTGCTCGACGGGCAGCAGGCGGTGGTGCACTGGGTTGCGCAAAACCTGTACGCCAGCCTTTTTCCGACGGTGCGATGGACCAGCGATCGCGTCGTCATGGCAGAAAACGGCGTTTATACGAGCGGCGGCGCATTTTCGGCCGCGCATCTCGTGCTGCACCTGATCGAAAAGTACACCGACCGCGACACCGCGATCTGGTGCGCCAAGTATTTCCAGCTGGACTGGAGCCGCCAGAGCCAGTTGCCTTTTTCGGTCTTCATGGGGCAGAAGTCGCACGCGGACGAGATCGTGCGGGCGGTGCAGGAATACATTGAAGGCCGCTACCAGGAAAAGATCACCGTCGAGGAACTGGCCGGCCGCCACGCGCTGGGCCGCCGCACGCTGGAGCGGCGCTTCCGCCAGGCCACCGGCAACAGCATCGTGGAATACGTTCAGCGCGTGCGCGTCGAAGCCGCGAAGCAGCGGCTGGAAAGCTCGCGCAAGAGCGTCGCCGAAGTCATGTACGAAGTCGGCTACAACGACACCAAGGCCTTCCGCGACATCTTCAACAAATACTGCGGCATGTCGCCCGTGGGATATCGCGAGCGGTATCAATAGCACGGAGATTGCGCGGCAAACTCCGCTTGAACGCTGCCGCTCGCGGGCCGACGTCAAGCTTGTTTCAGCAGTGTTGCTGCGCCACGCCCTATCTTCGTTGTCTTTGTGGAATCGCAAACAACGACGTGCGCAAATGTTTGCGAAATGTGTCGGCAAACATAGACTGGGGTTTTCCCTGAGGCCCCTCTATGAAGCTCCGCACCCATTTCGGCAATCTCTCCATCGGCACCAAACTGGGCCTGGGCTTCGGCGTCGTGCTGGCCCTGCTGCTGGCCCTGGCCGGCGTGTCGCATTTCGAACTGACACGCATCGGCAGCATCAACCGCGCCATCACGCAGGAAACCTGGGTGAAGGCCAACGCGATCTCGGTGGTCGACGTCACGACGCGCGCCAACGCCCGCGTCAATCTGGAACTGATCGTCAACGCCGACCCGGCCGCGATGGACAAGCTGTTCCAGCAGATCGAGGCCAACCGTAAACGCATCGACGACGCCCTGGCCACACTGCGGCCGTTGATGGCGACGGCCGATGCCAGCGCCCGGCTGCGCACGCTGGAAGAGGCTCGGGGCCGCTACGTGAAGTCCTTCCAATCGGTGGGCGCCCTGCTCAGGAGCGCTGATCGCGATGGCGCCCGCCAGCGCATGCTGCAAGAGACGTTGCCCATTCTGGACAGCCTGCAGGATCACATCATCGCGTTGTCCCGGGAACAGTCGGCCGACATGGACGAGGCCGGCATTGCAAGCCAGGCCGTCATCCAGGAAGCCGAGCGCCTGAACGTGGGCCTGGCCGGGCTGGCGCTCGCCTTGGGCGCGTTGCTCGCGTGGCGGGTCAGCCGGTCGATCACCCGTCCGCTGGCGCGTGCGGTCAAGGCCGCCGAAACCGTGGCGGGCGGCGACCTGGGCCAGCGGATCGAAGCGGGCTCCCGCGATGAGACCGGGCGCCTGCTTCACGCTTTGCAGGACATGCAGGAGCGGCTGGCGGGCGCCGTCCGTGCAATCCGGCACGGGTCGGAAACAATTTCCAGCGCCTCGAGCCAGATCGCGGCGGGCAACGCCGATCTCTCCAGCCGCACCGAAGAACAGGCGGCATCGCTCGAGGAAACCGCGGCGTCAATGGAGGAGCTGGCCTCGACCGTGAAGCAGAACGCGGACAACGCGCGCCAGGCCAACCACCTTGCAGCCAGCGCATCGGAAATCGCGCTGCGCGGCGGCGCGGCGGTGTCCGCGGTGGTCGGCACCATGCAGGAGATCTCGGCCAGCTCGCACAAGATTTCCGACATCGTGTCGGTGATCGACGGCATCGCGTTCCAGACCAACATCCTTGCGCTCAACGCGGCCGTTGAAGCGGCCCGTGCGGGCGAGGAGGGCAAGGGCTTTGCCGTGGTGGCGGGCGAAGTCCGCTCGCTGGCGCAGCGCAGCGCGCAGGCCGCGCGCGAGATCAAGGCCTTGATCGAGGATTCCGCCGGCAAGGTGGGCGCGGGCGCGCGTCAGGCCGAGGGCGCGGGCGCCACCATGCAAGAGATCGTCACCGCCGTGCAGCACGTGACCGACATCATGGGCGAGATCGCCGCCGCGTCGCACGAGCAGGCCAGCGGTATCGATCAGGTAAACCTCGCCGTGGCGCAGATGGACGAGGTGACGCAGCAGAACGCGGCGCTGGTCGAGGAAGCCGCTGCCGCCGCCGGCTCGATGCAGGACCAGGCACGCGAGCTGGTGCGGGCGGTGGGCGTGTTTCGGTTGTCCGAAGACGCCACGCGGCGCGGACCCGAGCAAGATCCCACTCGCGCCCCGGGCACGTTGATGCTTGCTTAGCGCCGCTATTTTCCGCAGGCGGCCTGCAACGCCTTCATCTGCGGGCTGCCTGGCGCAAAGCGCACGAACTGAACCTGGCTTTCGTCCAGTGTCTCGTCCTTGATGGTGGTGACCAGGGTGTCGTTCAGGAAGTAGCTGGTGGCCGGCAAGAAGCCGACCTGCGACCGGCGGCAATCGAACAGCACCTCGGTCACCGACCGGTCATAGCGCACGGGCTGTTTGTCCGCGCCCGGAATGGTCTGCGCAGCGGTGTAGCGCAGTTCCATCCTGCCCCGGGCGTTGCCCGACGCTTGCTGTGTGTTGGGCAGGCCCCCGATCCGGATCGAGACGTTGGGGTGATCGGGACGCGGCGGCACGTCGAACCATTGCTGCACGTGAGCGCCGGAGCCGGCGAGGAGTGCGGCCAAGGTTAAGGCGGAAACTGCAAACGGTAGGCGCATGGATTGTCCGTGGTCGAAAGCGGTTTTCTTCTGCCGCCGCCCTGTGGCGCTTCAATCGTGCGTCGCCTCGGAGCAGGGCGTTCAAATGTAGCAAAATGCGGTCTGGCGCCGCGTGCGAAGTTCAGTTGCTACCACCCGCGCTACCGTCCGCGCTACCGTCCGCGCTGACGGCGCGGCAAGATTTATCGCTAATACGTTGTCCAGATACGCATCAACATGAATTCCTTTGAATCCCTCCGGGCGCAGTTCGCCCGGTTTGGCGAACTGCGCCCGCAGCCGCGCGACGCGTGGCAGGGCGACATTGCGCTGCCACAGGTGCTCGCCGACTTCTACGAACAGGTGGGGCCGTGGGGCGCCACCTATCACCAGAACGTGGGGCCGGTCGGCATCACGCTTTCCGAAACCAACATCAGCTTTCCGCCGCTGTTCAAGCTGTGGGACCGGCAGGCCGGCTATCGCTGGGACGCGTCGAACGGCGAACGCGTTGCAGAATGGCAGGACAACTGGCTGGTGATTGCCGACCAGAACGCGGACCCCTTCATCCTGGACACCGGGACCGGCGAGATTCTTTACGCCATGCACGGCACGGGCGCGTGGGACGCCGACGTGGTGGCGCCCGATCTGCCGACGTTCGCGGCCGCGCTGGCCGCGGTGGGCGTCGTCTGCCTGGAGGCCGACGAAGACCTGCGCAATGATGACTGGGAAATCAGGCCCGAGCATCGGGCGCGTGCGTTGCAGGCGCTCACCATTGTGCTGGGCGACCCCGTCGAGGCCGAGTGCTTTCTGGATGTGCTTGAGTTCTGACGAAGGAAAAAGACGAATGGCGACGTTTGCCGAACTGGCCGAGGATTGCGGCGTGGCATTGCCCGGGATGCTGGCCCGGCTGATCGACGCCGGGCGCACCGGCTATGGCGAGGACAGCGCGGCGTGGCGCGCTGACTGGAAGGGCAACACGCTGGCCGCGCGGCCCGTGCTGTCCTGCATGGATGACCTGGAGTGGATCGATGCGCATCAGGCGCGCGAAACCGCCGAGGAGTGGCTCAATCCCGGCTATCAGCATGGCAGGCGCTTTCTGCCCTTTGCAGAGTCCGGCGCGGGCGATGCCTATTGCCTGACGCCCACGGCGGGTGGCGGCGTGGGCGTTGCCCTCGTCTGGCATGACAGCGGCGATGCGCGCGTGGAGTGGGCATCGTTCGAGGCGTTTGTGTTCGACGCGCTGGTGCGTAGCGCGGCGGACGTGGGGCATCTTGTCGAGGATGGCCTCACGGCGGCCGAGGCGGTGGCTTGTGTCGCGGCGAACATCAACGCATTGAAGGAATACCTGCCGTTGGTGATGCAGGCGGAACTGGACCGGTTGATGGCGGATGCCCCGTCAGCGCCGGCGGACGGCTTGACGGTTTGGATCAATGAGGCGTCCGTGGATGCGGCGTTGGCGCTGTTGCCGCCGGCGGAGGATGCGCCTTTCGAGGTGGTGCCGCGTTGGGAGTGCGGAGAAGCGTAGTCAGGGGATCCCCGTCAGCAGATGGGGCGCGGAGCCCGAGGCCGCGCGCCGGAAGCGCGACGGCGACACGCCCATGTGATCGCGAAAGAATCGCGAGAAATTTCCAGGCGTCGAAAACCCCAGGTCCATCGCGACCGAGGTCAGCGGCTGTTCTTGCTGGACCAGTCTGCGCACGGCTTCCTCCACGCGCACCGCGCTCCAGAACACCTGCGGCGTGGTGTTGAGCTGGTCGCGGAACAGCGCAAAAAAGTGCCCCCGCGACAGCCCCACCTTGCTGGCGATGTCTTCCACGGCAACCGGTTCGTGGACGTTTTCGCGCATGTACAGGATGGCAGTGCGAAGGCGCCGGTCCAGCGTCTGCGGGCGCGCGGCCGCGCCGGGCGGGCGGCTGGTCTGGGAGGACGATTCGATCGCTGCCTGCAGCAGGGCCTCGACCTCGGCGTCGATGTCGGCGCGCGGATGGTCCTGCGGCGCGACGATCTTGTCCAGCAGGCTCCAACAGCCCTGGCGCACGGCCGGGTCGATGGGCACGCCGGGCGCGGTGAAACGAAACGGCCGACCGGTGGCGGCGCGGCGCTCGTCCAGCCAGGGCTTGGCGATGTACAGAACCAGGAAGACGGCCGGACCCGAGCGGTCGAGCAGGCGGGCGTCATGGGATTCATAGGTGTTGGTGCCGAGCGCAAGATGTTCGCTGTAGGGCACCAGTTTCGAGCCGACGTGCGCCTCGGCTCTTGCGCCGCCCAGCCACAGGGCAAGCTGCACTTCCGCATGTGCATGCGCAATCAAATCCCCGCGCAGCTCCAGCACGACCGCGCGGCCGAACGCGCCTTCGTGCAAGGCGTAAGTCTCTTGCATGATCTGTCTCCCAGTTTCTGATCGGGCGAGGCGCGCGCACTCGCCTCGCCATGGCCACCTGTCCGCCGGGGCCTTCTGCGGGAATTTTATGGGCGTGGTTTCGGGCATTGCCGGGCTCTAGGTGTATACACCTATCTCGCCATCTGACTCTGCGATAAGTTCCCGCACCGAACGATAAGCGCGGCCGTGCCGGCGCTTCTAAAGTCGTGCTGACGGCGAGGCATGAACCGCTCGCCCACTTTCAGAAGCACGAAGGAGACTGCGGTGCGGATTGCAAGTTTTTTGATGAATGGAGAGCCCGGCGTCGGCCTGGTGTCGGACGACGGCCTGTCGGTCGCGCCCCTGGCGCTTGAGGCGGCGGGCAGGCATCTCGGCGCGCAGGCCGTGATCGACCTGTTGACGGCGGGCCGCCCGCTGCCCGACACGTTGGCGCCGCTGCGCCTGTCCGACGTCGACCTGCGGGCGCCGCTACCCCGGCCGCGGCGCAACGTGTGGTGCGTGGGGCGCAACTACCATGCGCATGCAAAGGAGTTGTCTGCGTCCGTCTTCAAGGACAACGACGCCAATCCGGAATCGTGGCCCATTGTCTTTACCAAGGTGCCGGAATGCGTGGTGGGACCGCACGCGCAGGTTCTGCTGCCGGTCGGCGTGTCCGCGCAGATCGACTACGAGGCCGAGCTGGGCGTAGTCATCGGCAAGACGGGCAAGAACATCGCGCGCGGTGCGGCGATGGAACACGTCTTCGGCTACACCGTCATCAACGATGTCACCGCCCGCGACGTGCAGATGCGGCATCAGCAATGGGACATGGGCAAGTCGTTCGATACCTTCTGTCCAATGGGGCCGTGGATCGTCACGGCAGATGCATTCGATGGGACGAGAACGCGCGTGCGCTGCTGGGTCAACGGAGAACTTCGGCAGGACGGTCCCACGGAGAACATGATCTTCGACATCCCGACCCTGATCGAAACGATCTCGCGCGGCATCACGCTGTATCCCGGCGACGTGATCGCCACCGGGACGCCAGCGGGTGTCGGCATGGGGATGACGCCGCCCCGGTATCTGGCGGCTGGCGACGTGGTTCGCGTGGAGGTCGAGGGGCTGGGCAGCATCGAGAACGAATTCGTGGAGAAGGCGTCATGACGACAAGAACGATCAATGGCCTGACGGTGGAAATCGACGGCGACGGGCCCGCATTGCTGTGCATTCACGGGCTGGGCGGTTCGTCCAACACCTGGACACCTCTGATGGGCGCCTTGACGGGGTATCGCGTCATCCGCCCGGATCTGCCGGGGAGCGCCAGATCGCCTTTGCCGGACGGCAAGCTGTCCATCTCGGGCTATGTCGACGCGCTGGTCTCGGTGTTGAAAGCGCTGGACTGCGGTGCGGTGCACGTCGTGGCGCATTCGCTGGGGACCATCGTTGCGCAGCATCTGGCGCTGAAGGAACCGGCCGGGGTCCAATCGCTGGCGCTGTTCGGACCGCTGGCCGAGCCGCCGGAGGCGGGGCGGCCAGGCATCCGGGCGCGGGCGGCGCTGGCCCGCCAGGGCGCGCCCGCCATGCAGGAGATCGCCGATGCCATCGTCAAGGGCGCCACCAGCCGTCGCACCAAGGCGGAACAACCCGCGGTGCTGGCGCTGGTCCGGGAAAGCGTGATGCGGCAGCCGCCGGAAGGATATGCGCAAAGCTGCGAAGCGCTGGCCGCGGCGGAGTCTGCCGATCTTGAGCGTCTGGATGTGCCCGTGCTGCTGGTGACGGGCGACGAAGACGGCGTTGCGCCGCCGGCGAACGTGCAGGTGATGGCGGGGCGCATCCCGGGCAGCCGCTGCACCATCGTCCCGGACTGCGGACACTGGACCACGTTTGAGCAGCCCGGCGCTTGCATTGAAGCGTTGCAAGCGTTTCACGCGGGCTTGGCTCGATGAAGCGAGCCTGACTGCCGGGCTGGCGGTAATCGAGCGAGTCCTCGAGCCGCAGCTCTGGATTCGCAGCAACCATTTCGCATCAACACTTTTCATAAAAAAATTCCGGCCCCCACGGGCCAGGAGGAGACCACGCATGTCCAGAATCGCGATTACCAATGTCGCCATCTTTGACGGAAGCGGCGACGACGTCTTTGACGGAGAGTTGCTGATCGACGGCGGCCGCATCGCCGAGGTGGCGCGCCTGCCCGAACGGGTCAGCCGGGACGGCGCGCGCGTCATCGACGGCAAAGGCCGGTTCCTGATGCCGGGAATGACCGAGGCGCACACGCATTTCTCGTGGAATGACCAGCCCACGCTGGCGGCGATTCAGTTCATGCCGCCCGAAGAGCACATTTTGTGGTGTGTCCGCGTGGCCAAGCGCTATCTGGAAATGGGGTGGACGTCCGCCATCGGCGCGGCCGCCGCCAAGCCGCGGCTGGATGTGGTGCTGCGCAATGCGATCGAGGCCGGCGAGTGCCCGGGTCCGCGCTACCTGGCCGGCAGCCAGGAGATTACGACCATCGGTGCGCTAGGCGACAACACGTTGCCGCACATGCACTTCGAAGAGCTGAGCTTTGGCAGCGTCTGCAGCGGTCCCGAGGAGATTCGCCGCTCGGTCCGCACATTCATCAAGTACGGCGTCGACCATCTGAAGATCAATCTGTCGGGCGAGTACATCGCTGGCCTGCCAGCCGAGATGTCGCCTTTCGCGGAAGACGAGGTCGCCATGCTGGCGTCGGAGGCCAAGCGGTACGGCAAGCGGATCGCGGCCCACGCGCGGTCCAGCGAATCGGTCAAGCAATGCGTGCGCCACGGTATCGAGATGGTCTATCACGCCAGCTTTGCGGACGACGAAGCGCTGGACATGCTGGAAGCCAACAAGGACAAGCATTTTGTCGCGCCGGGCATCGGCTGGCTGGTCCGCACCGCCTACCATGCGTCCGACTACGGCATCACGCCCGCCATAGCCGAAAGCATGGGCTACAAGCGCGAGCTGGAAATCGCCGCGGATAGCCTGCGCAAGATGCACAAGCGCGGCATACGAATCCTGCCGGGCGGTGATTACGGATTTGCCTGGATGCCGCACGGCACGAACGCCAATGACCTCCAATACTTCGTGGACTACATTGGCATGACGCCGGTCGAGGCGCTAGTCGCGGCCACGCGGCTGGGCGGGCAGATCATGCAGCGCCCTGACGAGCTGGGAATGCTGCGGCCCGGGTATCTTGCGGACGTCGTCATGGTAGACGGCAATCCGCTGCACAATCTGTCGCTGCTGGTCGATCCCGCGCGGATCGTGCTGGTGATGAAGGACGGGAAGGTCTGCAAGGACACGTGCGGCACGGGGCAGGAAGGCACGGGGCTATTGAACCCGGCCCAGCCGCTGCGTGCGGAGCCGGCCTTGGCCTGAGGCAGAGCGCGGGGCGAAGGGGAGAAGGGGTCCCATTGCCAGGCGCTGCGGCGATCGCAGGAAGGGAAATTGCGCCAGACGGGACGCGCGTCGCGGTACGATTCGACATCGCCGCGCCGCCCGTCCTGCCGGCTCGTTTGTCCCCCTCCCTGAGAACGCTGCATGAACACCCGTAGACACCTCTGCGCCGGCCTGCTTTGCGCCGGCATTCTTACTGCCGTGTCCGGTCCCGCCCTTGGCCGCTCTGAATTGCCTTACATCGACAGCGTCGTGAACGAAGCGGCCCGCTCGGTCATGCGGCGGCACGACATCGCGGGCATGGTGATCGCCGTCACGCATCAGGGCCGCCAGCGCTTCTACACCTACGGCGTCGAGTCGCTGGAAACGCGGCGCGCGGTCAATCGGGACACGCTCTTCGAGCTGGGCTCGATCAGCAAGACCTTCACCGCGACGCTTGCCACCTACGCGCAGGCCAAGGGACTGCTGACGCTGACCGACAGTCCGGCCCGGTTCGTGCCCGAGCTTGCCGGCACCGAGTTCGCCAAGCTGACGCTGGTGAATCTTGCCACGCACACCACGGGCGGGTTTCCATTGCAGGTGCCCGACGACGTGCGCGACAACGCGCAATTGATGCAGTACCTGAAGGCATGGAAGCCTGAACACGCGCCCGGCACGTCTCGCGCGTATGCCAATCCCAGCATCGGCATGCTGGGTGTCGTGGCCGCCGCCAGCCTGAAGCAACCGTTCTCGCAGGCGATGGAAAAGGACCTGTTTCCGAAGCTGGGCCTGTCCAGCACGTACATCGACGTGCCCGCCGCCAAGATGTCGCGCTATGCGCAGGGCTACAACAAACAGGGCGCGCCGGTGCGCGTGAATCCCGGTGTGCTCGCGGCCGAGGCCTATGGCGTCAAGTCCAGCGCGCGCGACATGCTGCGCTTTATTGAAGCCAGCATGGACATGGACGTGCTGGACAAGGACATCCGCCGCGCCCTTGCGGATACCCATGTGGGCTACTACCAGGTAGGCAGCATGACGCAGGACATGGCATGGGAACAGTTTCCGTATCCGGTGGCGCTGGACACGCTGCTGACGGCCAACGCCGGCACGCTGAACAGCCAGAGCCATCCGGCCCAGGCGCTGCAACCGCCGTTGGCGCCGCTGGCCGAGAGTTGGATCAACAAGACGGGCTCGACCAACGGCTTTGGCGCCTATGTGGCGTTTGTGCCCGCGCGCAAGTTGGGCATCGTCATTCTGGCCAACCGCAACTATCCGAACGAGGCGCGCGTGCGGTTGGCGGCGGAAATCCTGGGCGAACTGGACAAGCAGCCGTCCGCGGCCCGCGCCGCGCGTTGATTGCAGGTTTGCGCCGCGCGCCGGGAGCAGGCCCGCGGCGCGTCGGCATCAGGAACGTGTGCACTGACGCGTTGCCAAGGGTGTTGCGCGCGGGCCATGGAATGGCGCGCCGATTTCGATACGAATTACGACGTGTGCCGGTATGGGATGCCCCGCCGGTACGCAGGGGGAACCGCTTTGGCGGTCATGACAGACCGCCCGAACCTGTTTCAACATATCTCCGGCTTATCCTGTCCCCAATAAATAAACGGATTTCTTGTCCGATAATGCAGGTCGTCGCCCCACGCCGGACCTCTCATGCCTCGCGTCACCCGCCGTATCGCTTTTCCGTTGTTTGCCACCCTTACGGCCGTCCTGGCCGGATGTTCTTCCCCCAAGCCCGTCTACGAACGCGAGGACTTCGCGCAAACGGATACTTATTCGCGCAGCGTTCCGGCGGCCAGCAGCGCCGCGTGCGACGCGGGCCGGCGCGCCTTGCTCAGCCAGGGCTATCTCATCGACAAGTACGAGCCGTCTCGCGTCACGGGCCACAAGAACTTCGAGGGCGAGGACGGGCAGCATACGCAGATCAGCTTCAACGTCGAATGTGCATCGGACGGCGGTGCGAGCGACCGCACCACCGTATTTGCGAACGCCGTGCAGGACCGCTATTCGATCAAACGCACCGGCAACTCGGCCAGCGTGGGCGTCAGCGTGTTGGGGCAGGTGTCCATGCCGTTTGGGGGCAGCGACGATTCGCTGGTCAAGACCGCCAGCCAGACGGTGACGCGGCCCAAGTTCTATGACGGGTTCTTCCAGTTGCTGCAGCGGTTCCTGCCGGATGCGCAGGCGGCTGCCGCGCCGCATGAGCCGACCGTGCGGACGAAGGGCGCCGCGCCCAAGTCCGCCCCGGCGCCTGCGCCCGCAGACCCGGTGGTGGCGCCGAATGCGCCGGCGGATACGTTGAATCCGACGGAGGCTGGCGGTGACAAGCCGGCCCCGGCTGGCGATGCGGCGCCTGCGAAGACGCCTACGGGGGGAGCGCCTGCCGCAGGATCGCCTGCCGCAGGATCGCCTGTCCAAGGGGCGCCGGCTGCCGGATCGGCCACGGAAAAAGCGCCCGCGGCAGCGACGCCCGATACAGGTTCGCCCGCCGCACCCGCCACGCCGCCCGCGCCGCAGTCCGTCAACTAACGCCCAACATCCCAGCGCATCGACCGCCGCCCGGTTTGCCGTATCGCAAACTGCCTGCGCGCACGCGCCGCACGGCTCTTCCAGCGAGCGGCGATAATGCCGCGCATGACATATCAACTCCTCAAGATGGCCCACGTCGCGGCCGCGGTCGCGTGGCTTTGCGGCTCGCTCTTCGTTGCCCTGTTTCTTCTGACCTCGCAGCCGCAGGAAGGCGAAGATGCGCCGAAGGAACGCAAGATGCTCCACGCGCTGCGCCGCTGGACGCTCTACGTCACCACGCCCGCCATGGTCATCACCTGGCTCATCGGCCTGCATCTGGCCATGACGTTCGGGTGGTTCGCGATGAACTGGATCTGGATCAAGGTGGCCTTTGCGCTGAGCCTGTCGGGGTTGCTCGGCATGCAAAGCGCATCGCTGCGGCGCATGGCCGGCGGCAGCGGCAAGCGGCCGCCCCTGATCGATCTGCAGGCGCCTTATGTCGTGCTGGCGGCGACGGCCATCGTGACGCTGGCGGTGGTCAAGCCGTTCTGATCGCCCCGGCCTGATCGGCCCGGCCTGACTGCGCGTTCGGCACCGCGCCGACGCGCCATATGCCAACGCGCCATATCCAAAAAACCCCGTAATAACGACTCAACCAACTATTCGTTCGCGCGCATAAGCCCCGTCCCTAGAATCGTCTCTCTCATAACTGCGTTGACTTAGAGGCGATTCCATCATGACTATCCGTATTCTTGCCGCCGGGGCTTCCGCGGATGCAGGCGTTTCCCAAGCCGCGCAGCAATCGCGCATGGCATGGACGCCGCTGTTCAAGCGCCTCTTGGGCGCCGTGCTGGCCTCGGCCGCCATGTTCCACGGCCCGGCGTTCTCGGCAGACCCCAAGCCGCTCAAGGTGGGTGTGCGCGGCGGCGTGGACGAGCAGATCTGGGAAGTGGTGACGCAGGTGGCCAAGAAAAACGGACTGGCCGTCGAGCCGGTCGTCATCACCGGCACCGCCAGCCCGAACGAAGCGCTGAACAACGGCGACCTGGAAGCCAACGCCTTCCAGCACATTCCCTTCCTGAACGACCAGATCAAGCAGCGCGGCTACAAGCTGGTGCCGGTCGCGAACACGCTGATCTCGCCCATCGCGTTCTATTCGAAGAAATACAAGTCGCTCAAGGACTTGCCGGAGGGCGCGAAGGTCGGCATTCCCAATGACCCCAGCAACCAGACGCGCGCACTGGTCATCCTGCGCGACCAGGGCCTGATCACGCTGAAAGACGGTTTCGACCCGGCCACCGGCACCGCCACGCTGGCCGACGTGACGTCCAATCCCAAGAAGCTCAACTTCGTGGAAAGCGCCTCGGTGGTGCTGGCGCGCTCGCTGCCCGACGTGGACACCGCCGCCATCGTCAACAGCTTTGCGTACCAAGCCGGGCTGATCGCCACGCGCGACGGCATCGCGGTCGAGAAGAAAGAAAACAATCCGTACGTGAACATCATCGTCGTGCGCGAGAAGGACAAGGACGCGCCGTGGGTGCCCGCGCTGGTCAAGGCGTATCACTCGGAAGAGGTTCGCCAGTTCATCCTGACCAAGTTCGAAGGTTCGGTGATTCCGGTCTTCTAAGCCAAGATGCAACGCGAACTTTCCCTGGCCGCGGACGCGGCCGGCGCAGCGCCATCGCCGGGGCGCGACGCGCACATCGTGTTCGAGGGCCTGCAAAAGCAATATCAAGGGCCCGCGGGCCCCGTCGTGGCGCTGTCGGACGTGTCGTTCTCGATCGCGCGCGGCGAGGTGTTCGGCATCATCGGCCGCAGCGGCGCAGGCAAGTCGACGCTGCTGCGCTCGATCAACATGCTGGAACGTCCCAGCGCCGGCCGCGTGCGGGTGGACGGCGTGGACGTGGGCAGCCTGGACGAGGATGCGCTCGTCGGCCTGCGCCGCCGGATCGGCATGATCTTCCAGCACTTCAATCTGTTGTCCGCCAAGACGGTGGCCGAGAACGTCGCGCTGCCGCTACGCGTGGCCGGCGTTAAGCCCGCCGCGGCGCGGGCGCGGGTCGAAGCGCTGCTTGAGATGGTGGGCCTGCGGGACAAGGCCGACGTGTATCCGTCAAAGCTGTCCGGCGGCCAGAAGCAGCGCGTGGGCATCGCGCGCGCGCTGGTGCATGAGCCCGAGATCCTGCTGTGCGACGAGGCGACCTCCGCGCTCGATCCCGAAACCACGCAGTCGATCCTGGGCCTGCTGCTGGACATCAACCGCAAGCTGGGCCTGACTGTCGTGCTGATCACGCACGACATGGCCGTCATCCGCGAGGTCTGCCACAACGTGCTGGTGCTGGACGGCGGCCGCAACGTCGAACTGGGCGAAGTGTGGCGCGTGTTCGGCAACCCTCAGGCCGACGCCACGCGCGCACTGCTGCGGCCGTTGCAACACGACCTGCCCGCGGACCTGGCGGCCAAGCTGGTGCCCGACCTGCAAGGACGCGCCGGCGTCGCGGTGCTGCGCCTGCGCTTCACCGGACAGGACCGGCCGGAGGGCGTGTCGCTTCAGGCGCTGGCGGCAATGGGGCCGGGCGCCACGCTGCTGCACGGCGGACTGGACCGGCTGCGCGGCCATGCGCAGGGCAGTCTGCTGGTGTCCGTGCCCGCGCACGCGCTACAGGAAGAGGCCGCGCGCGCCGCGCTGGTGGCCGATCAGATCAAGGTGCTGGGCTATGTCGCTACCGATGCTTGACAAGTACCTGCAGGCGTTTCTGCAGACCCTGACGATGGTGAGCATTTCCGCCGCCATCGCCATCGCGACCGGACTGGCGCTGGCCGTGGTTCTGACCATCACGGCGCCCGGCAATCTCTACCCGCGTCCGCGGTTCAACAAGGCGCTGTCGATCACGGTCAACACGTTCCGCGCCATCCCGTTCATCATCCTGCTGGTGGCGATGCTGCCGTTCACGCGCTTTCTGGTCGGCACGACGCTGGGCACATGGGCCGCGATCGTGCCGCTGTCGGCCAACCTGATTCCATTCTTTGCGCGCATTGCGCAGGTCAGCCTGAACGACGTGGACCCCGGTCTGGTCGAGGCGGCGCGCGCCATGGGCTGCCGGCGCTGGCACATCGTGCGGCACGTGCTGCTGCCTGAGGCGCTGCCGGGCATCATCGGCGGCATGACGGTCAGCGTCATCGCCATGATCAACGCGTCAGCGATGGCGGGCGCGGTGGGGGCGGGCGGCCTGGGCGACCTGGCGATCCGCTACGGCTACGAGCGCTACGAGACCCGGGTGATGTTCGAGGTGATCGTCATCCTGATCGCGCTGGTGTCGATCGTGCAGTTCACCGGCGAGTGGCTGTCGCGCCGCGCCGATCACAAGCGGTGAACAATGCGAGCCGCGCGCGTGACATCGTCCGGTTCAGCGCAAGGGCGCTTGCGGCATGGCGGCCAGGGACTGCGTCGCCAGCTTCTCCTGCTCGCCGGCCAGCCGGTTGACGGCGTCCTGATGCTGATGAAAGCGCGCCAGGTCGGCGTCGCGGCCGAACATCAGCTCGTCGCGGTCCGCGTACCAGAACTGCCGGTTGTCATCGAGCAGCGTGATCATCATCCCGAACTCGTGCAGGATCTGCGTTTCCAGGTCCCAGACGCGCGCCAGCTTTTCGGTGCTAGCCGCCCGCGAGTCCTGCAGCGCTTTCAGGATCTTGTCCTTTTCCGGCTCGGCAATGGTCAGCGAACGCACCAGCGCCGGCATGCCGTTCAAGACTTCCATGCTTTGTTCGCGGTACCCCGGTACAAGCTTTTCTGCCTGTTCCAGGATCAGGCGGCTTTCGATCAGGCCCGAGTCGCGCGCCAGCCGCCGGGCGTCGAACAGCTTGGGCAGGCCGATTTCCTTGAGTTCCTGCAGGTAGGCGCGATGCTGCGCCAGCCGTTTGCCCGCGATGGTCTTCATGGCCCGTTCCATTTCGCCGTACGGGCCGGTGGCTTTGGGCGAGGGGTCGATGGCGGGCACGTCTTCGGGCGCGCCACTGCCGCCGCCGGCCTGCAGGCGCAGCGCGTCGATGGCTTTGCGGATTTCGGTGTTGGCAATGTCGCGCTGGCGGTTGTCGTGGTTGCGTTCGGCAAGCGGCCCGGCCACGGCGGCCAGCAGAAATACCCCCGTGCCCAGCATGATGCGCAAGCGGTTGCGCGGCGTGCGAAAGCGCTTCCAGATCGAAAAGACCCCCAGGACGACAAACGGCAGGAGGCCCAGCAGGATGGCCCCGCCGAAGGCCAGCTTGGCCACGTCCAGCATGGTGGCGGGCCGGCTGCTGTAGACCGCCCACGCCAGCACCCCGGAATAGACCAGACAGGTGGCGGCCTTGAGCAGCCAGCCGGGTTGGGGCGGTGTCGCGGGGGGAACCGCCGGGCCGGCGGCCGTGGCGGGCGCTTGCGGGTCGTTCATGTCGCGCACGAAAACGGGGATACGGCGTTTGACTGTAAAGACTCGCTTCGGCCCCGTCAATGCCGCGGGCTGGCGGCACTTTCCGATTTCCAGGCAGGCGCGATGCGCCCCTGCACCCACCCATGACAGGAGTGAACACCATGACCGACCACGCGCAGCAGGGTTTTGCGACTCGCGCCATCCACCTGGGCTACGATCCGCTGGACGAACAGGGCGCGCTGTCGCCGCCGCTGTATCTGACGTCCACCTACACGCAGGACAGCATCGAGGCCTTCGACCGGATCCGGCTCGGCGAGGCCCAAGGCTATGTCTACGGCCGGACGCGGAATCCGACGCAGGCGCTGCTGGAAGAGCGGCTGGCATCGCTGGAAGGCGCCGAGGCTGGCGTGGTCACGGCGTCGGGCATGGCGGCCATTTCGGCCACCCTGTTCTCGCTGCTGCAAAGCGGGGACGAGATCGTGGTGGACCAGATCGTCTACGGCACGGCCTTCACGCTGTTCACGCAGGGGCTGTCCCGATTCGGCGTGCGCGCCGTATTCGCGGATTTCACCCAGCCGCAGTCCGTGGCCGCGGCCATCGGCCCCAATACCCGGGCGGTGTACTTCGAGACCCCCGCCAATCCGAACCTGCGCCTGGTGGACATTGCGGCCATCTCGGCCATCGCGCGTGGCAAGGGGTTGCTGACCATCGTCGACAACACCTTTGCCACGCCGGTGCTCCAGCGGCCGCTTGAACACGGTGCGGACATCGTGCTGCATTCGGCCACCAAGTACCTGGGCGGGCATGGCGACCTGCTGGCGGGCGCGGTGGTGGGCCGCAAGCAGCACATCGACGCCATCCGGCTGCAAGGCCTGCGGTATTTCACGGGCGCGACGCTGTCGCCGTTCACGGCGTTTCTGGTGCTGCGCGGGATCAAGACGCTGGAGCTGCGTGTGCAGCGCCACAGCGAATCCGCGCTGAGGGTGGCCAAGCTGCTGCGCGAGCATCCGGCGGTGGCCGACGTGTTCTATCCGGGCCTGTCCGGCACGGCGGGCGCCGACATTGCGCAGCGCCAGCAGGCGGCGGGCGGCGGGTTGGTGGCTTTTGAGCTGAAGGGTGGCCTTGCGGCGGGAAAGACGCTGCTGAACAGCCTGAAGCTGGCGCGCATCGCGGTCAGCCTGGGCGATCCCGAGACGCTGATACAGCATCCGGCATCGATGACGCATGCCAGCTACTCGGCCGAAGACCGCGAGCGCTATGGGCTGTCGGAAGGCCTGCTGCGGTTGTCGGTCGGGCTGGAAACGCCGGCGGACATTCTGGCCGATCTCAAGCAGGGGCTGGATCGCGTGTAGCCGGGCCTGGCATCGGATCTGCCGTTGAGGGCAGCGATCAGCAAGACGCAAAAGGCGGCAATTACGACGTTGATGGGGCGGCGTTTACGGCGGCGATCAGGACGGTGATGACGGCTGTTCCTCGGAAACGTCGCGCCGCCATGCCACCCACTCGCCATCGCCTTCGAAATGACGCAGGCCGCGCGCGGCGGTCGCCAGACCCTCCCGCAGCACGTCCATGTCGAGTCCCGGCATGTTGCGAAGCAGGGCGGGCGGCAAGTCGTTGATATCCAGCACGCGCTCGTCGAACTCCATCCGCATCAGCCCGCCGTCTTCGTTGGCCACGCGGACGAACCACAGGCTTTCCATGTAGTCGCCGAACCAGGGATCCGGGTAGATCGCCTGGGTGAACGCGAAGCCGAACTCATGCACGTCGCGCCAGGGCCAGAACTGCTGCAGCCCCATGGCGCGCGCCAGCTCGCCCGACCGCGTGAGGCCGGCGTCTTCAAAGCGCACGATTTCCTGCAAGGGGTCTTCGGCCGCTGGCGGACCGGCAAACCATCGCTTGATGCGTGACCACATGGCGTCGCGAATGAGGGGAGGAGGGACGTGCAGTGTAATGGGGCCGGGTTCGTGAAAAAATGTTACAACTGTTGATCCCCATCAATCCCGCGTGCCGTGGCGCAAGTTAGGGTTTGATGTTTGCGCAGCAAGGACAGGACCAATGACCGACAAGACATCGCCAGCCCCCGATCAAGACGCCGCGCCGGCGCCCGCCAAGCGGTCCAGCAGCGGCCAAGCCGCAGCCAAGCGCACGGCAAGCGCGCGCCGCGCGCCCGTCACCCGCGCCGCCAAGGGTGAAGCGAAGCCGCCCGGCGTTGCAGGGGCGGGCACCGACCCCGCCGTTGAACCGGCCCTTGCATTGCGCAAGCGGGTGGCCGCGCGGCAGGACGCGGCGCGGCAGGAGACCGCGGCGGTGCTGGCCGATATCGCCAGCCGCTACACCATCGGCAATCCCGGTGAGGCGCACGCGGCGCTGCGCACCGTTATCGACGCGCTGTCGCCCGACGACGCGCAGGCGGTGCATCGCGCGCTGCTGGAGGCCAACCGTCAGACCCCGGGCACGCGCCGCAATCCCGACGACGAGCTGGCGCGAGATTGGCGCGAGGGCGTCTACCCGTATCGTCACCGCATGCTGCGGCGCAATTACGAAAAGCAGAAGTACAAGCTGCAGGTCGAACTGCTGAAACTGCAGGCGTGGGTCAAGGCCACCGGCCAGCGTGTCGTGATCCTGTTCGAGGGGCGCGACGCCGCAGGCAAGGGCGGCACGATCAAGCGCATGATGGAACACCTGAATCCGCGGGGCGCGCGTGTGGTCGCACTGGAAAAACCGTCCGATACCGAAAAGGGCCAGTGGTACTTCCAGCGTTACGTGCAACACCTGCCGACCGCCGGCGAGATCGTCATGTTCGATCGCTCCTGGTACAACCGCGCCGGCGTCGAACGCGTGATGGGCTTTTGCTCGCAGGACGAATACCTTGCGTTCCTGCGCCAGACGCCCGATTTCGAGCGCCATCTGGTCAGTAGCGGCATCACGCTGATCAAGCTGTGGTTTTCGGTCAGCCAAGAAGAACAGCGCAGCCGCTTCCAGCAACGCAAGGTGCATCCGCTCAAGCAATGGAAGCTGAGCCCGGTCGATCTGGCATCTCTGGACAAGTGGGACGACTACACGCGCGCCAAGGAAGCCATGTTTGCCCACACCGACACCGCCGACGCGCCGTGGATCGTGGTCAAGTCCGACTGCAAGAAGCGCGCCCGTCTGAACGCCATGCGTTATGTGCTGAGCCGCCTGCCTTACGAGGGCAAGAGCGACGACCCGCATATGGCGATCGACTCGCTGATCGTGGGCCGGGCGCTGTAAGGCTTCAGCCGCCCAGCGCAGCCAGGTTCAACATGTGGCTGCGCCCGATCCACACCGCGCAGTCGCGGTGATCGCGCAGCGAATGGCCGGTGTTCGGGTGCATGAAAACATCGAGCGCGCCGTGGTTCAGCGTGAGCCACGTGGCGATCTCGGCCAGATGCTGCGGGCCGAACGCAATCTGGTAGCTCCATTGCGGATGCGGACCCACGGGGCGCTCATGGAAGCGCCCCATTTCCATCTTGCCGTCGAACGTCGCGACGATCCGTTCGCGCAGGGCGAACGCGGTGTCGCGGCTTGCCGCGTCGAAGTACACATGGGCATGCCAGCTCGCGACGTCGGTCACGGAAATTTCCATCGTTCTGTCCTGATACCTGATACCTGATACGGTTCAGCCGCCCGCGCGCTTGGCGCGGTGGCCCTGTTTCGTCAACGCGTCGAGGATGCGGTCGCAGTGGTCGCCCTGCACCTCGATCACGCCGTCCTTGACGGTGCCGCCCGAACCGCACGCGGTCCGCAGTTGCTTGCCCAACGCGTTCAAGGCGTCGGGCGCCAGCGCCAGTCCGCGCACCAGCGTCACGCTCTTGCCGCCGCGGCCCTTGGTTTCACGCGAGACCCGCGCCACGCCGTCACCTGCCGCGACTTTCGAGGCCGCCGCCTTGCATTGACATTGCGCGACGGGCTGACGGCATTGCGGGCACATGCGCCCGGTTTCGGTGGAATAGACCAGGCCGCCGGTTGCGGCGCGCTTCATCAGGATTTGCCCCGCATCTGGTCGATGAGACGGCGGTCACGCTTGGTGGGGCGCCCCGCTTCGATGCCCAGTGCCGGCTCCGGCGCGAGGCGGCGCATTTCGGCAGCGCGTTCGCGGGCGGCCACGCTTTCGGGCGTCTCTTCGTACAGTTGGCGCGCAACCGGGGCAGGCCCGCGCACGCCGCTGACGGCCACGACGCGCACCTGCACGGCGGGGTCTTCCTTGCGTACCGTGATCACATCGCCCGCGCCGACCTCGCGCGCGGGCTTGGCGGGCTGTCCGTTCACGAACACGCGGCCCTTGCCGATTTCATCCGAAGCCAGGCTGCGCGTCTTGTAGAAGCGCGCCGCCCAAAGCCATTTGTCGAGCCGGATCTTGTCCATCCTGCGGGTTCCTGCGGTAAAGCTGGTCAAGGCGTCATGATAGCGCCGCCCGGAGACCGGAAGCGCCGGCGGGCATGGCATGCACCCGCGCGCGCGTCGCCAACCGTTGCCGCAATGGCGACCGCGCAGGGCAAAAAAAAGCGGCGCCCCGAAGAGCGCCGCAAACCGGCTACGCGGTGTCCGGGCCGTGGGGCCCGGCAGTACTCAATCCAGCTTCAATCCAGCTTCCTTCACGACGCGCTGCCACTTCTCGATTTCGGCGCGGCGGAACGTGTCCAGTTCGGCGGGCGTGGAGCCGATGGGCTCGGCGCCGATGCCGGCAAGCTGCTCGGCAATCGTAGGATCCTTCAGCACCTTGGCCAGCGCCTGCGAGACTTGCTCGACGATGGCGGGCGGCGTGCCGGCCGGGGCGAACACGGCGTTCCATTCGTAGGTCTCGTAGCCCGGCACGCCCGACTCGGCGATGGTGGGCAATTCGGGCGCGGTCTTGGAGCGTTCCAGCCCGCCAACGGCCACGGCGCGCAGCTTGCCGTTCTTCACGTGCTGCCACGCCGAGCCCATGCTTGCGAACATGACGGGGACCTGGCCCGACATCACGTCGATCATGGCCGGGCCGCCGCCCTTGTACGCGACGTGCTGCAACTGCGTCTTGGCAAGCAGGTTGAATAGTTCACCCGCCAGGTGCTGGGCGGAGCCGGGGCCGGCCGACGCGAAGTACACCGGCTCCTTGGCATCGGGCTGACCGAGCTTGATCAGGTCGCCGACCGACTTCACTTCATACGACGGCGTCACGACCAGCACGTTGGGCACGCGCAGCAGCAGCGACACGGGCGCGAAGGCCGACAGCGTGTCGAACTGCATCTTGCTGTGCAGCGCGGGGTTCTGCGCGTGGTTGGAAGCGTCCAGCATCAGCGTGTAGCCGTCGGGCTGGGCCTTGGCGACGACCGCGCCGCCGATCATGCCGCCGGCGCCGCCGCGGTTTTCGATGACGACGGGCTGGCCGAGTTCAGCCGCGAGCTTCGGGCCGATCAGGCGGGCGACCACGTCCACGGTGCCGCCGGGCGGGTAGGTCACGACCAGCGTGACGGCGCGTTCGGGGTAGGCGGCGTGCGCGGCGCCAGCAGCGCCAGCCAGCAGGCCGGCGGCGGCGAACAGCGCGCTACGGTGCGCCAGGCGTTTGAACAGAGGGGTCATGGAGCGTCTCCTTGGAATTGGAATAGCCGCAACGGCGTGTCGGCGAGTACGGTGCGCCGTTGCGCGGGGTCGTCGATCCAGGCGTCCAGCCACTGCGTCGCGGCGGGATAGGACGCCAGGTGGCGATGTTCGGTATGGGGCCAGTCGCTGCCCCACATCAGGCGTTCAGGGGTGTAGGCGTCCAGCAATTGCTGCGTGGCCAGACGGCCGGCCGCGGCGCAGGCCGGCGCCGCCCAGTTGCGGTACGGCGCGGCCAGCTTGACCCAGATCCGGCCGCTGTCCGCCTGGCGCAGCAGGTATTGGAAGCCTGCGTCCAGGACGCCGAGCGCGGGATCCGGGCGTCCGAAATGGTCGACCACGATGCGGCAGCCGGCCGCCAGCAAGGCCGGCAACACGCCGTCCAGGCGCGCGGCTTGCAAGTGCACTTCAACGTGCCAGTTCAGGGCATTGACGCGGGCCAGCAGCACCTGCCACGCCGGCGTGTGCAGCGCGGGCGTGTCCAGGCCGAAAAGGTTCAGACGGATGCCGACCACGCCGGCGTCGGCCAGGGCCTGCAGTTCGGATTCGCTGGCATCCTGCGCCACGACGGCCACGCCGCGCAGGCGGGCGGGGGCGGCACGCAGCGCCTCGACCAGATGGCTGTTGTCCGTGCCCAGGAAACTGGGCTGCACCAGGACGCCGTGGGTCAAGCCGTGCGCGTCCAGCAGCCCCAGGTACTCGGCCAGCGTGGCGTCGTAGTCGGGCGTGTGACGGCGCGTGTTGGCCAAGGCGAGGCCTTGGTGAAACACGTGGGCGTGGGTGTCGACGGCGGCGCCTGGAATCGGCGAGGGCAAAGCGGTCTCCTCATGCGGCGCACCGCTCTCTTGGAACGGCGACGCGCTATGTAGTGTTCTGTAAGTCGGGATTCTAGGAAGTCGGGGTATAGTTTTCCATTCTGGAAAGGCGCAATAAATATATTGGAACGATATGGAAACCCGGCATCTGCGGTACTTCCTGGCAGTGGTTGACCACGGCAGCGTGAGCCGCGCCTCGGACTGGCTGGGCATCGCGCAGCCGGCGCTGAGCCAGGCGTTGACGCGCATGGAGAAAGACCTGGGCGTGCGCCTGTTCGAGCGGTCGCGGCAGGGCACGACGCCCACGCCCGCCGCGCAGGCCATCCTGGAGGACGTGCGCGCCAGCGTCGCCCGCATTGATGCGGCGGCCCGGCGCGCCAGGGAGATCGGGCGGGGCAGCGCGGGCCAGTTGACGGTCGGGCTGGTTTCCTCGGCGCTCTTTGACACCTTGCCCCGCGCGCTGCGGCAGATGCGCAAGCAGGCGCCCGGCGTGCGCATCATCCTGCGTGAAATGAGCAACGCCCAACAGGCCGAGGCCTTGCAGACCGGTGACATCGACATCGGCCTGATGCATACGCCCGTGGCCGTCGGCGGCCGCATGCGCGAGCGCCAGCTGTTGCGCGACCGGCTGGTGGCCGCCGTGCCCGACGAATTCGAGGTCGATGCCGACGGCCAGGTGTCGATGGCGCAGATCGCGCAGGCTGGTCTCGTGATGTACCCGCAGACGCAGCTGCCTGCATTTTATGCGGCCATCCTGGATGCCATGCGCAAGGGCGGCCACGATGCGCACGTGAACCAGGAGGCGAGCCTCACGCTGACGGTGCTGTCGTGCGTGGCGGGCGGCTGCGGCGTGGCCTTGCTGCCCAGCTGGATCCGGTCCATGGGATTTCGGGGCGTCCGCTTTTGCGAAGTGCGCGATGGCGAGCGTCTGCCCAGCTTCGACTTGAGCGCGATCTGGCCGGCGCGCAGCGTGCCGACGCTGGCGGATCTGTTCGCCAATCTGGATCTCAGATCTGAATAAAGTGCGTCACGTCTTTCAACGGCCCTTCAACGTCCTTCAATCAGGCTTAAGCGAGGCTTAAAACCGCGTTTTTGCCGGAACTGCCGTCGATCCCGCCGTCTAACCAGGAACGTCTTTGCGAGGTTCCGGGCTCATGGATCTGAATTGGCAGCAGCAACTCGCGGAAAGCGCCCTGTGGCTCGCGCGCGCATTCGGCATCTCCGCCGTCGCGCTGGCGCTGGTCACGCTCGTACTGACCCGCACCACCGTCTGGGGCCGCAAATTCTGGCGGCTGGCCTGGCCGTATCTCACGCCCCGCCGCAGTTGGCGCCCGATGCTGACGCTGGCGCTGCTGCTGTTCCTGGCGATGTTCGCGGTGCGCATGACCGTGCTGTTTTCGTTCTGGTACAACGGCTTCTATAGCGCCCTGCAGGCGCTGGATCAGGCCGTCTTCTGGCACTTTCTGGGCATTTTCGCCGTGCTGGCCACCGTGCATGTGGTGCGCAGCCTGGCCGACAGCTATGTGGGGCAGGCCTTCGACATCCATTGGCGCGTCTGGCTGAATGATCGGCTGACGCGCGACTGGCTGGGCGCGGGCGCCTACTACCGCGGACACTTCCTGGCCGAACCCGTCGACAACCCCGACCAGCGGATCGAGCAGGACATCGCGCAGTTCGTGACGGGCTCGCGCACGCTGGCTATCGGCGCGCTGAGCGCGATCGTGTCGCTGGTGGCCTTCACGTCGATCCTGTGGGGGTTGTCAGGGCCGTTGACACTCGGCGGCGTTGAAATCCCGCGCGCCATGGTGTTTGTGGTGTACCTGTACGTCATCGTCGCCACGTGGCTGGCCTTCAAGATCGGGCGTCCGCTCATCAAGCTGAACTTCCTGTCCGAGCGTCTGACCGCCAACTTCCGTTATGCGCTGGTGCGCCTGCGCGAGAACGCCGAGAACGTCGCGTTCTACCAGGGCGAGGAAGTCGAGCGCGCGACCTTGTGGACCCGCTTCACCTCCTACATCGCCAATCTCTGGCAGCGCGTGTACCGGGGCTTGAAGTTCGACGGCTTCAACCTGTCGGTCAGCCAGATCGCGGTGGTGTTTCCGTTCATCCTGCAGGCGCCGCGTTTCTTCAGCGGGGCAATCAAGCTGGGCGATGTCATGCAGACCTCGCAGGCGTTCGGGCAGGTCCAGGAATCGCTGTCGTTCTTTCGCAGTTCGTACGACACCTTCGCGCAGTACCGCGCCACGCTGGATCGTCTGAACGGATTCCTGGACGCTAACGAGGCCGCCCGCGCGCTGCCGCAGGTGCAGACGCAAGCCCTGCCGGACGGGCTGCAGATCGAAGGCCTGAACGTGTCGCGCCCGGATGGCGCGCGTCTTCTGGAAAACCTGAACCTGCGCCTGCACCCCGGTCAGGCCCTGCTGATCAAGGGGCCGTCGGGTAGCGGCAAAACGACCTTGCTGCGCGCGCTGGCGGGCCTGTGGCCGTATGCCAGCGGCGAGGTGCGGCGGCCGCAAGGCGAGTCCGCGTTGTTCCTGTCGCAGCGGCCTTATCTGCCGCTAGGCGACCTGCGAGGCGCGGTGGCGTATCCGGGACTGGCGCAGCCGGCCGACGACGCGCGTCTGGCCGACGCGCTCAGGCAGGTCAACCTGGGGCATCTGGCCGGCCGGCTCGACGAGGTGCACGACTGGTCGCGCGTGTTGTCGCTGGGCGAGCAGCAGCGCATCGCGTTTGCGCGCGTGCTGTACAACCGGCCGGCGCTGGTGTTTCTGGACGAGGCCACTTCGGCCACGGACGAAGGACTGGAACACATGCTGTACAGCCTGCTGCGCGACGCGTTGCCGGACAGCATGCTGGTCAGCGTGGGCCATCGCAGCACGCTGGATGCGTTCCATACGCAGCGGCTGGATCTGGATGGAACGGGCCGTTGGAAGGTCGGCCCGATGCCGGCGTCGCGCCATGGCGATGCGCTGCGCAGAGCGGCGGCTTGAAGGCCAATCACCCAAAGCGTCGCAGGGGCGTCTGACACTGCTCCAAACGAAGATGAAAAAAGGCAGCGAGCAGCGGCCTTTGATACGTTCCACCGGAAATCAGGTGCCCACGCGCAGCGGTCCGGTCAGCTTGCGCAGCGCGGCAATCACGCTTTGCGCGGTGATGCGGCCGGTCTTGGGATTGGCGGAGGGAATGTTCTGGATTTCCACCGAGAACGAGGCGGAATCCGACACGACCTCGACGCGATGCACGTTGCGTTCGAGTGAGGGATCTGCCCAGATTTCCAGCGTGGTGCGGTCCGGGCCGATGCCCGCCAGCGACACGCTGACGGCCACGTTGAGGTTGGCCGGAAAGCCCACGGCGGCCTCGCGCGGCGAGCCGCGGAAGATCAGGCGCGGTTCGGTGATGCCTTCGATGTCGATGTTGTTTTCGGTAAGGTAGGGCGCGCCGAGCAGGCCGCGCACCGGTTTGCGGGTGATCATCGTGACCGAGTGGATGACGCCTTCCGCGGCGGCGGTGATGGCGTCCAGCCCAAGAATGGCGCCCGACGGCACGATGACCTGGCCACCATGCTGGCCCGCGATGCCGATCAGGTCTTCGTGGCGCAGCAACGCGCCCGAACTGAGCACCACCATCTTCTTGCCGGCGCGCAGCACGGGTTCGGCGATGTCGCGGAACACGGCAGCGGGCGCGCATTCCACCACCACATCGCAGTGCTCGGTAAGCCCGCCGATGGTGGTGAACGTGGGCGCGCCGTTCTTCCAGTCGAAGGCGGGCGGGGCGTTGGGATCGCGCACCGCGACGGCGGCGAGGGTCAGGCCGGGCAGGCCCGCATCCAGGGATTGCGCCACGGCCTGGCCGATGGCGCCGAAGCCGGCGATGCCGACGCGGAAGCTGTTCATGGGTATCCGGAGTGTTGGGCCAACGGCGGGACCGCGGGCGGTTCGAAAATGCGGCGCAAAAGCCTTGCCGCAAGACTGCCGGCCACTGTAGCCACGGCATGGCGACGCGTCAATGCGGGATGCCCGCAAGGCTCGCGAGACGTGTGCGCAGGGCCGTGGGTCACGTTGCCCGCAACGCGCCACATGTTGCCGGTGCGGTGACGCTGCGAGGGCATCTACGACAGCGCGAATTCCTGGCCGTCGTAGTGGCTGGCAATCTCGATCTCGCCGGACGCCAGGCGCCCAGACCAGGCGTCCAGCTCGCGCCGCTCGTAGGCGGTGACGTCTGCGCCTAGCACGAGCCGCAACGAGTGCGCAGCCTCCAGGCCGAAACGCGTGATGCGTCCCGCGGCCAGCGCGCCCGCGGCGTGGTCCGCGGCCGCGCGCTCAACGCACAGGCCGGAGTCCGCCAGCGCCGATGCCAGATAGACCTCCGGATCGCGGGCTACCCAATCCAGCACGTTGCCGATCTGCCAGATGCCGGCCTCGCGGCAGGCGCGCGTGACGCCGTCGCGGCCGCCATCCATCATCGCGAACAGCACGCGGGCGCGTTGTGCGGCGAGCGCACGTGTCCAGGCCTCACCCAGGTCGGGGTCGTGCTGATTGCCGCAAAAGCCCGTAAGCGGATCCCGGCCCGTCATGCGGCGCACGCCGTCGGCAAAGGCGGCGCGGCCCTTCAGACCGGGCGGGACGCGCTCGCCGGAGAGGTGTGCGGGGCGGCCACCCGCGGGGCGGCCATCCGCGACCAGGTCACCCGCGCCATCTCCCTGCGTCCGCAAGCCGGCCAGAATCCCGGCAAGAAACGCGGAATGCTCCTGCAGAATCTCATAGCTCGCGACGTTGGCCGCCGTATGACTGCCTTGTGTGATCGCGAACTGCGTGCGCGGAAAATGCGGCGCCACCTCGGCAACGGGCACGTCGCCCTGGCCGCCGTGCACGATCACCAGATCCGGATTGCCGTTGCACAACTGCGCAAGGCGCTCGGCACGCGCGGCCGGATCAGTGGCCGCGACCCATTCCTCGTGCAGCGCATGGCCCGCTCGCGCCGCGCGCTCGGCGCCCTGCAATGCCGCCTCGTTGAAGCCGCCCCGGCCGGGAAAGCCGAACAGCACGAGCAGACGGCGGGCGCTCACAGGCTGGCTCCCGTCGCGCGCACGACCGGCCCCCAGCTATCGGCCTGCCGGCGCACGAAATCGGTGAACTCCGCCGGCGTCTTCTGCGCCAGCACGAAGCCCTGGCCCTCGAGCTTGGCCCGAATGTCCGGATCGCCCATGACGGATGCGACGTCCGCATGCAGCCGCGCCGCCACCGCGTCAGGCAGGCCCGCGGGGGCGGAGAGCCCGATGAAGTTTTCCGCGACCAGGCCCGGATAGCCCAGTTCGCCCACCGAAGCGATGCTGGGCGCCTGCGGCACGCGGTCCTGCGTGGTGACGGCCAACAGGCGCAGTTGCCCTGAACGCAGGAAGGGCAGGTTCTGCGGCAGGGCATCCACCGCCACGCGGATCTGTCCGCCCAGCAGATCGTTGCGCATGGCGCCGGAACCCTTGTACGGAATGTGCTGCAGCGGCGCGCCCGTCTGCCGCGAATACAGCTCGCCCACGATCTGCCCCACGGACGCCAGCCCGCCGCTGCCATATTGCACCGGCTGGTCCTGCGCCTTGATCCAGGCGGTCAGCTCGGCAAGGCTGGACACCGGCACGGACGGGTGCACGACAAACACCGTGGGCACTGCGCCCAGGTAGGCAATATGGCGGAAGCTGGCCAGCGCGTCGTAACCGCCCTGCGGCATCAGCGCCGGCGAGATCGACAGGGGCGCCGAGTTCGACATCAGCAACGTGTAGCCGTCGGCGGGCGACTGTGCGACAAGATTTGCGCCGATGGTCGAGCCCGCGCCCGGCTTGTTTTCGATCACGATGGACTGACCCAGCCGTTCGGCCAGCACGGGCGCAATGATGCGCGCGGCGATGTCGCTGGCGCCACCGGGCGGAAACGTGACGACAAGACGGATGGGACGCGCGGGCCAGTCTGACGCGCGCGCCAGTCGAGGCCGAGCCAGCGGCAGCGCCAGCGTGCTGGCAAGCAGGAATTTGCGTCGGGAGATCGGCATGGCGAAAGCTTCTGTCGTGCGGCCGCATGGCGGCAAAGGCGCACACTGTAAGAAGCGGGGCGGCGGCTGACAAAGAATTTGTAGCCGTTTGCTTATGCCGTCCTGGTAGCCGAAGCGATAGCAGGCGTAAAGCCTGTCGCCACCGTTGCCGATGCACGTTCCGCGATGGACGCGGCGCGTGCATCGGCGATCCCGGTAAGAACGATCAACTGCCCTTGCGCGCGCTCGCCATGTAGTCGACCGTCAGGTTCGACAGCGCGCGCACGCCGTTGATGAGCCCCGACTCGTCAACGTGAAAGCGCGGCGAATGGTTCGGTGCGGCCTTGTCGACATCCGTTCCCTTGGGCGTTACGCCCAGGTAGAAGAACATGCCGGGCACCTTCTCCTGATAGAACGAAAAGTCCTCGGACGCCGTCGACTTGGGTTGCAAGCCATAGTTGCCTTCGCCCGCCACGCGCCGCAGCGTGGGACCCATCTGCTCGGCCAGCGCCGGCGGATTGACGGTGGCGTTGTAAAGCTCGACGACTCGCACGTCCGCCTTGGCGCCCGCGCTTTGCGCGATCATGTCCGCGGTGCGTGCGATGCGTTGATGGATGTCCTTCTTCATGCCTTCGTCGTATGTCCGGATGGTGCCGGTCATCGCAACGCTGTCGGGCACGATGTTCATGCGGTTGCCGCCGTGGATGGCGCCCACCGTGATCACCGCCGGTTCCAGCATGCTGTTGATCTGTCGGCTGGGAATGGTCTGCAAACCCAGGATGATCTGCGAGCTGACTACGATGGGGTCGATGCCGGACCACGGGCGCGCGCCGTGCGTCTGCTTGCCGGTCACGTCGATCCAGAACTGGTCGGCGGCGGCCATTGCGGGACCTGCGCGCCATGCCAGCCAGCCGGCCGGGTAAGCGCTGGACACGTGCAGACCGAAGATCGCGTCGACTTTGGGATTGTCCAGCACGCCTTCCTGCACCATCATCTTCGCGCCCCAGACCTTCTTGCCGTCGGGCTCGAAGTCCGCGGGGCTTTCCTCGGCGGGCTGGAAGATGAACTTGACCGTGCCGGGCAGCTCGTCCTTCATGCCGGCCAGCACTTCGGCGGCCGCCATCAGGATCGCCGTGTGCGCATCGTGGCCGCACGCGTGCATGACGTCGACTTCCTTGCCGAGGTACGTGCCCTTGGCCTTGGACGCGAACGGCACGTCTACCTGTTCTTTGACGGGCAGGGCGTCCATGTCCGCGCGCAGCGCCACCACGGGCCCTGGCTTGCCGCCCTTGAGGACCGCGACCACGCCGGTGCCCGCAACGCCGGTCTTCACGTCCATGCCCAGCGCGCGCAGATGATCGGCGACCAGTTTGGACGTGCGGTGTTCCTGGTTGCCGAGCTCCGGATGCTGATGGATGTCGCGGCGCCACGCGATAAGCTTGTCTTCGATGGCCTTGGCGCGTTCGTCAATCTGCGCGGCCAGCGCGGGGTTGGCGGCGGGTTGCACCGTGCCTTGCGTGCCGGGCGCGCCTTGCGCGGCCGCCGGGCCGGAAAAGATCAGGTGGGCGGCCAGCGCCAAGGGCGCCAGACGGAACAGGGAATTGCGTTGCGGCATGCTCTCCTCCTCGGGGTAGTTAACTTGTTATTGACAAGGATCTTACCCGAGCGCCCGAGCGCAAGGGGCCCTGTTTCCAGTGCTTACGTTGCGCGGAATTTACCGCGCCCCGGCGCTATTGCAGCTTGATGCCCAGCTCCTTGATCAGCGGTCCCATCTCGGCGCGATCGGCCTCGATGGTGGCCGCCAGTTCCTCGGGCGAACTGCCGATCGGAATCATGCCCAGCGTTTCCATCTGCGCTTTCATGGCCGGATCCTTCAGGACGTCGGTCACCGCCTTCTGGATCTGCGCGACGCGGTCCTTGGGGATGCCGGCCGGTCCCATCAGACCGATCCACGGCTGCGGCGCGTAGTCCAGTCCCGACTCCTTCAACGTGGGCGTGTCGGGCAGGCCGCCAAAGCGTTGCGGACTGGTGATTGCCAGCGCCCGCAGCCGTCCGCTGTCGATCAGGCCTTTCGAGCTGGACGGGGCGTCCAGGCCCACGTCGAGCTGCCCGCCGATCAGGTCATTCTGCGTTTTGCCCGACGAGGATGACGGCACGTACAGCGCCTTGATGCCGGCGCGCCGCGCCGTCTGTTCCCAGACCAGGTGAAACGCGGTGCCGATCGAGAACGAGCCCACGCTCAGATTGCGCGCTTTGCTTTCGCGCACGAAGTCTTCCCAGGTCTTGAGCGGACTGTCCTTGGGCACGATGAAGATGAACGGCGTGCGCGCCACCAGCGAGATGGGCTGCAAGTCCTTTTGCGTGTCGAACGGCAGGCTGTCCACCGCAAACGGCACGATGGTCACCGACGACGCGACGACCATGCCGAGCGTGTAGCCGTCGGGCGCCGACTTGACCAGTGCGCCGGTGCTGATGATGCCCGAGGCGCCCGGCTTGTTTTCCACGACCACGGGCTGGCCCCAGGCCGCGCCGAGTTTGCTTGCGAGGACGCGCAGCATGACGTCGACCGGACCGCCGGGCGGATTGGACACGATGATCTTGACCGGCTTGTCGGGATAGGCGGCGGTGGCGGCAAGCGGCACGGCAAGCGCCAGCGCCAGGAAGGTTTGCTTGAACATGGAATTCCCCTTGTGTTGTTGGTATGCGGGGCGCGGCGGCAAGGCCGGCGCCTGTCGTGTGGCGTAGCGAGCTCAGGCCAGGATCTGCATGTGTGGCGCTTGCGGCCAATCCGGCGCATCGCCGCGGATGAACGCCAGCCATGCGGTCTGGGTCTGGCGCGCCAGTTGCTCGCCCTGCGCGGCAGGCAGTCCCGCCAACATCGGGGCATCGGCAAATGCCTGCAGCGTGTCGAACACGAACGGCAGTTCGATGCAGTGGCAGGCGCCGAAGCGGTCCGTCGGCGCGACATCAAAGCGCGCCAGCCAGGCGTTGCGGCCTTGGGCCACGGCCTGCCGGGCCCAAAGCCGGGAGGGCGCGCCGAACACGGCGTCGCCCATCTCCTGGCTGGCGGCGTCGGTGCCGTGGTCCGGGAACGCGGCCATTTCGTCGCGCGTGTAGCAGACCAGTACGTCCGCGCGGCCCGCGGCGGTCAAGAGCGCCGGGGCGATCTCTTTCGGCAGCACCTGGCCGTCCAGCACCGGCGAGAACAGGCTGCGGCTGCTGCCTTCGGCCCGCAGGGCCTGCACGACCTCGGGCGCCTGTTGCGCCGCCAGCAACGCGGACACCGGCAGCTCGCGCGCCGCCGAAAGCGAGTCGGCGCCGGCCGCGCGCAGAAAGACCTGTCCCAGCGCGTCGGCCTGCTGCGCGCTGCGAAAGCCGCGGCCCAGCGCGGCGCTTTGCAGGATGGCGCGGGAGAAGCGCGGCTGGCGCGCCAGCATGGCGCAGATCGACGAGGCGCCTGCCGATTGGCCCATGACCGTGATGCGCGCCGGATCGCCGCCCAGATCCTGGATGTGGTCCAGCACCCAGTCGATCGCCAGTTCCTGATCCAGCAAGCCGACGTTGGCCGTTTGCCCGGGCACGTACAGCCAGCCCAGTGCGGCCAGCCGGTAGTTGACGGCCACGACCACTACGTCGCCGCGTTCGGCCAGGCGGGCGCCGTCGTACCAGTCCAGCGCGCCGCCGCCGCTCTGCCAGGCGCCGCCGTGCAGCCAGACGACCACGGGCCGGCGCTTGCCGTCTGCCGCAGGCGTCCAGACCGTCAGGTGCAGGCAGTCTTCGGATTGTTCGGCGTCGAAATCGCCCATGGCGCCGCGCAGGCGCGAGGGCAACTGCGGCGGGACGGGGCCGGTACCCGTAGCGTCGAATTCGCCGCGAATGTCCGCCGGTTGCGGCGGTGCAAAGCGCAGTTCGCCCACGGGCGCCTGCGCATACGGAATGGCGCCATAGCGGCACACGCCGCCGTCGCGCACGCCAACCAGCGTGCCAGTGCGCAGCGCCGCCTTCACGCGTTCACTCATATTCCTGCCCCTTGTATCGTTGTTCATCGTCCAGCGGCGGCAATCTGTGCTGCCGCCGGACTAATGGTAGGGAGGAAAGTGCCGCGCCGGGCATTCCGGTTTTGAACATAGCCATGCGCAACACGCATGGCTGGATGGGGACTGTCCGGACCGTCGCGACCCGGATCCCGCCATCGGAACCTTCCGCTATTTAGCGATGCGTGCGTCCAGGCTGTTGTCCGCCAGCGCCTGCGCCTGCTCGCGCGTCATGCCCAGGTGTTCGTGGAGCGCGTGGAAATTCTCGGTGACATAGCCGCCGAAGTAGGCGGGGTCGTCGGAGTTGACCGTGACCTTCACCCCGGCATCGAGCAGCGACAGGATGTTGTGCTCGCGCATGTGATCAAACACGCGCAGCCGGGTGTTGGACAGCGGACAGACGGTCAGCGGAATCTGCTCGTCGATCAGGCGCGCGATCAACTTCGGGTCTTCGGCGGCACGCACGCCGTGGTCGATACGCAGCACCTTCAGCAGGTCCAGCGCCTCCCAGATGTATTCGGGCGGGCCTTCCTCGCCCGCATGCGCCACGGCCGGCAGGCCTTCGGCGCGCGCACGGTCGAACACCCGCTGGAAGAGGCGCGGCGGAAAGCCTTGCTCGCTGCTGTCCAGGCCCACGGCGATGAAGGCGTCGCGGTACGGCAGTGCCTGCTCCAGCGTACGCATCGCCTGTTCTTCGGGCAGGTGGCGCAGAAAGCTGAGGATCAGCCCGCTGGTCACGCCCAGTTGCTTGCGGCCGTCAGCCAGCGCCTGGCTGATGCCGTTCAGCACGGTTTCGAACGGCACGCCGCGGTCGGTGTGGGTCTGCGGATCGAAGAAGGGCTCGGTGTGCACCACGTTCTGCTCGTGGCATTTGAGCAGGTAGGCCCACGTCAGGTCGTAGAAATCCTGCTCGGTGCGCAGGACGTCCGCGCCCATGTAGTACAGGTCCAGGAATTCCTGCAGGTTGTTGTAGTTGTAGGCGCCGCGCAGGGCGTCGATATCGGGCCAGGGCAGCGCCACGCCGTTGCGTTGCGCCAGCTTGAAGAGCAGCTCGGGTTCGAGCGTGCCCTCCAGATGCAGGTGCAATTCCGCCTTGGGCAATGCGTTGAGCCAGTCGTACATGGGTGCTCCGGTATGAATGAGGTGCGTGTTCGGGATGCGGCGCGCGGTTCATGCGGCCAGCGCGATGCCATCGGCCTGGATGGTGCGTTCGAGCTGGGCGGCGAAGGCGCGCGCCTGACGGGTGCTGGGGCGGTCGCGGCGCCAGATGGCGGCAAGGGGCGACCTGCGCAGGGCGGGACTGGCCGGCAGCACGGCGAGTTCGCCGCGCGCCTGCCGGACGGCTGCGACGCTGCCGGGCAGCATCCACAGGTAATGTCCGTCCACGAGTAATTCGCGGCCGAATTCCAGCGACAGGACGCCGATCATATCCGGAATCGCCAGACCGGCCTGGCGCAGGGACAATTCCAGCTCGCCGCGGATGCGGCTGCCGGGCAGGGCGGTGATCCACGGATAGGCCACGTAATCGGCCAGCGTGGCCTGCGGCAGGCGCGTCAGCGGATGGTGCGTGGCGCAGGCCAGCACCACCGGATCCTCCAGCAGGGTGGTCGACCGGTAGATCTCCGGATTCACGGTGGACGAGAAACGGCTGATCAACACGTCCAGCGCGCCGGCGTCCAGGTCCTCGATCAGCCGTTCGTGCGTGCCGATCTCGATGGTGAGCGTGATGCGCGGATGCGCCTCGCGGTAGTCGCGCGCGGCCTGCGCCACCGGCCAGCCCGCAAACATGGAAAAGCAGCCCACGGTCAGGCTGCCTTCTTCACCGCGCGAGACGGCGGCCAGGTCGACCTCGGCCTTGCGAAAACCGGTCAGCAACTGCCGCGCGTGGCGGCACATGGCGTCGCCCAGCGGCGTGCAGGTCGTGCCCTTTGCCGTGCGCTCGAACAGCCGCGCACCCACCAGCTCCTCGATCTCGGCGATCGCGCGGGACAGGCCCGATTGCGTGCTGTGCAACTGCGCCGCCGCCTTGGACAGGTTGCCCAATTCGGAGACGGTCAGCACGATCTCCAGGTGCCGGATGCGAAGTTTGCCTCGGAACGGTGTCATGGCGCAGGGGAGCGGAAGCGATTTGCCGATTATTCTCCCGTCCCGGGCGCTTGGCAACGCAGTGCGGGATTCGGGATATAGTTCGACGCCTGCATGGGCTTCGGCTTGCAACGGGAGAGCGGCATTGACTTTGAAGGAGCGGGGCGGCTGGTGTGCCGCGCAATGCGTCACCCAGCGTGAAGGCTGGCCTAACGCCAAACGTGCCGGCGTCCTCGCAACGATCACCTTGCTGGCCGCGGCGCTGGCCGGCTGCACCGTGTCGCGCGTGGACGAGGTCGCCGTGAGGTGGCCGTCCTTCAAAGACAACACGCAAGTCCTGTTGCCGTCGGATCCGGCGCAATGTCCCGACCTGACCGGCACTTATCGCGCCCAGGGCGAACGCCGCGCGGGCGATGCCGACGCTGTCCTGCTCGAAGACCTGCGTGGATTTTTGCTTTACCCCTTGGATCTGCCGGGCATGCGCGATGCGCCGCTTCCGGCGTGGAAGCCGTCATCCCGCTCGACCGTTTCGTTCGTCGCCGATGCGCGCGGTTGGCAGATTGAGACGCACGATGGGCAAGGTGCGCACGAGGCCGCGCTACTTGCGGTCCACGACGACGGCGCCAGCTCCATGGTCTCGGGCGGCGAGCCCATGCGCCCCGGCAACACGATCTGGCGCGCTGCCGGTTGCACGCAGGGCCGGCTATGGATCAGCGTGCGGCATGATTGGCGCCAGCATGAATCCATGGGCGTGCGGCGCCACGTTGCCGTTCTGCGCAAGGACGCGGGCGGGCTGCTGCTGACGGTGCAACGCGAGTCCGACAGCATCGGAATGCTGCTGCCCTGGTACACCAATCGCGGCGATTTGTTCCAATACTGGTTTGCGCCCGCCGCCAATCATCCCTGAATTCCGCGGGCGCGAGCCTGCCTTCATCGAGACCGAGAAAAACATGACCGCCAAACGGCTTTTTACCTGGACCTTCTTTTTTGCGCTATTCGTGGTGCTGGTCGCGCTGTTCTGGCGCCAGTTGTTCATACAAACCCCGCCCTCGCTGCGCGAGCTGGGCGGCACCATCGAGGGCGGCAATGCCCACATCTATGGCGAATCGCCGCGCCAGGACGGCATGGCCGAACGGGCGATGCTGGCTGCGGCGCAGCGCGGCGAGCCGGGCGCCCAATACATGCAGGGCCTCGTCATGGAGCACTTCGACATGAAGGAAGCGTTGCGCTGGTACGAGGCCGCCGCGGCCCAGGGTTATGAACTGGCGGTGCAGCGCCTGGCGCAATTGCGCGACGCGCCGCAGGCTGCGCAATAACGGCACGCAAACAACGCCGCGCAATGGCCCCGCGCCAGTAATGCCGCTCACGCCTCATCGCGCAATGGCAGACTTGCCTTGAACGCACCCGCATCCCACGCCCGCTTCGTGACCGGCCCGCTCGGCGGGCACGTGCTCGAGATGATCCTGACCGGCTGGGCCAGCATGCTGGCCGTCTTCGCCGTGGAGTTCCTGTCGCTGCTTTACCTGGGCACGCTCGAGGACGAAGCCGTATTGGGCGCGGTGGGCTTCGGGTCCATGACGCAATTCACCATCACGTCCGTCTGCATCGGCGTCACGGTGGGCGGCGCGGCGCTGGTCTCGCGTGCGCTTGGCGCCCAGGACGCCGGCCGGGCGCGCACGCTTGCGGGCGCGTCGCTGATCCTGATGGCGGCTGCTGCGGTGGCGGCGGGCGCGATGTTTCTGGCGGCGATCGGCCCGTTTACCGCCGCCATTGGCCTGGCCGAAGACGTGCGCGACCATTTGCTGTCGTACGTGCTCATCACCACGCCGTTCGCGGTGGTCATGGGTATCGGAATGATGCTGTCGAATCTGCTGCGCGCGGCCGGCCAGGGGCGGCAATCGATGTGGGTGCTGCTGGCCGGCACCGGCACGGTCGCCGTGCTCGACCCCATCGTCATCTTCGTGCTGGACGGCGGCATGGAGGGCATTGCCTGGGCCGGCGGGGTGGGGCGCGTCGCCACCGTGGTGCTGGGCGCCTGGCTGGTGTTCCGCAAGCATCGGCTGGTGACCTGGCCGCCTGCGCGGGAACTACGCGAGCACCTGGGCGCCATCGGCAATATCGCCTTGCCTGCGGCGCTGACCACCCTGGCCACGCCGGCGGCGGTCATCTTTACCGTCTCTACCTATTCCAGCTTCGGTCCCAGCGTGCTGGCGGGCGCCACGGTGGTCGACCGGCTGCTGCAACTGGCCTATTCGCTGTTCTTCGTGCTGCCCGGCGCCATCGGCCCGATCCTCGGGCAGAACCTGGGGGCCGGCCACTGGGACCGCGTGAAGGCCACCGTGGCGCTTACGACGCGCTGGGCGTTGCTGTATGGGTTTTCGGCGGCTGTCGTGCTGGCGGTGCTGGCGCCGTGGATGCCGGATGTCTTCCGGGTCACTGGGCCCGGGCGCGACCTGATCGTCTTCTTCTGCCGCGTCGGCAGCTTTGCGTGGGCGCTGAACAGCCTGTTCTTCGTCGCGATCTCGGTGTTCAACAACCTGGGATACGCCACGTATTCCACCGCTATCGGCTGGCTGCGCGCCACGGTGGGCACCATACCCTTCGTGTGGCTGGGCGCGCACCTGGGCGGGCCCGAGGGCGTGATGCTGGGGCAGATGGGCGGCTTTGCGATTTTCAGCCTGATTGCGATGTGGCTGTGCCGGCGCGTGTTGCGCGCGCCACCGGCGGGATTCCAGCACGGCGCGGCGGCCTAGCCGGGGGGCGCGTTCGATTTCGGCGGCTGGTCGCGGTACGATCCCGGCTGACTTCGATTTTTCAGGAAAGCCATGCGCCAGAGTTTCTCCCGTCCTCGAATCGACAGCCTTTCCCGCGTGCTGCTGGCCGCGGCATTGACCGCCGCTGCCGCCAGCGCCGCGCAGGCGCAGTCGCCCGGATCGGCCACCGGATCGCGCGCCCAGACGCCCGCGCCGGAGCAGCAACAGCCCGTGCTCAAACCCAAGCGCAGCTTCGACGATACGCCGGCGCCGGCCGCGCATGCCGCGCCCGCTGCGGCACCCGCCGCTTCTGCGGCCCCAGCCGCCGCGCCGGCTGCGCCTGCCGCGCCTGCTGCTGCCGCTGCGCCGGCTGCGTCTGCAACGCCCGCCGCCACCGCCACCCCGGCCGCCGCCGCCGCCGCCGCACCGACCGTCATCGTCCCGACCGAGCTCGACACCAAGGCCTGCATCGACAAGCTGCGCAAGGGCGCCACGGCGAACGGCCTGACCGTCGCCGACTGGGACAAGTACACGGCCAACGCCACGCTGCTGCCCACGACCGTCGCGTCGGCCAAGGGTCAGCCCGAGGGCCGCGAAAGCTGGTGGGACTACATCGCCAAGACGGTCGACGACGAGCGCGTGCAGGACGGCAAGGCCGTGCTCTCCAAATATGGCAAGGAGCTTGGCGCCATCAGCCAGCAATACCAGGTTGACCCCGCGACGCTGGTCGCCATCTTCGGCATCGAAACCAACTACGGCCGCCAGGTCGGCAAGACCGATGTCCTCAATGCCTGGCTGACGCGCGCTTGCACCGAGAACAAGCCGCTCTGGGAAAAGAACGCCTACGCGTCCGTACGCCTCTTGCGCGACGGCACCGTGCCCGCCGACAAGTTCGTCGGATCCTGGAGCGGCGCGTTCGGCATGACCCAGTTCATTCCGACTTCGTTCTACGAACTGGCTGCCGACGGCGATGGCGACGGCCGCATCGACCTCTACAACTCGCTGCCCGACGCGCTGGCCTCCACGGCAAACCATCTGCGCAAGCGCCGCGCCCAGTGGACGCATGGGTTGCCCGCCGTCGTGGAAGTGCGCGTGCCGGCCGAGCTGGCCGCCGCGATCCCGCCCGAGCCCGACGCCGAGTACGTGGGGTCCAAGGACCGCCGCACGATCGCCCAATGGGCGCAGGCCGGCGTCAAGCAAGGAGACGGCTCGGTGTTGAAGCTGCCTTCGGGCAACGACCAGCAGGCGTACCTGTTTGCGCCGACCGGCGCGCGCGGACCGGTGTTCCTGGCCACGGTCAATTTCGACGCCATCCTGCACTACAACCAGTCGCGCCGCTATGGCCTGGCCGTGTCGCTGTTGCTGAACCGCCTGCAAGGCGGCCCGGCGCTGGTGACCGCATGGCCGACCGACGATCCCGGCCTGTCCCGCGCGCAGATCAAGGAACTGCAGAAGCAGCTTTATGGCCGCGGCCATGACATCGGAGTGGCCGACGGCATCCCGGGCGGCAAGACGCGCGATGCCGTGCGGGCAGAGCAGGCGCGCCTGAACCTGCCGCAGGACGGCCGGGTGGGCAAGCGTATCCTGGACGCGCTGGTGGCGGAACAGCCCGCCGCCATGCGTGCGTATCCCGAGCAATAAGCGGGGCGCCGATGGCGCAGCGGCGGGCCGCGGCGAATCCGCTGCGGCCTTGGCCAACCTCTGCGAGCACGCTGCGGTTTTTCTTCGGAGTCTCGTGGGGCTGCGGCGCGGGTGAGGGTTAGGCGCAAGTGTGCAAGACCGCGCCGGCCGGTATGATCGGCGGGTCCGCCATCCGGACGGCCAGCCCGTCCCCGAACTTCGTCCGCCATCGCCTCCGACTCCCATGCCGTCCGCCGAGTTTCCCGACGATTTCCAGACCCTGCGCCTGTCCGCCAGCCGGATGTCCCAGGCGCATTTGCCGTTCATGATCGAAATGCACGCCAATGCCGACCTCATGCAGTCCATGGGAGGCACGCGCGACGCGGCGGCCAGCCGGCGCTATGTGGCGCAGAACATCGTCCACTGGACCGAGCATGGCTATGGCATGTATGTGCTGCAAGACCGCGACACGGGCCGGCCCGCGGGCCGCGCGGGGTTGAAGGTGTCCACTGCGCCGGGGCGGGCCAGCGTTGAACTGGCCTATGCCTTGCATCCCGACTGCTGGGGCAAGGGTTTCGCGCCGGAGATTTCGCGTGCGCTGATCGGGCTGGGGTTTCGCCTGCTGCCCGTCGACGTGCTGGGCGCCGTGGCGCTGCGTTCAAACCTGGCGTCGCAACGCGTCATGGAAAAGACCGGGTTGCGTTATGTCGGCATGACCGGCGACGCGCCGGAGCCCAAGGTCTGCTACGAAATCCGCCGCGCGGACTGGCGCAAGCGGGAAGGTGTGTGAGGGCGCGCAACGCGCCCGAGCTGGGTGCGCGGCGCTAACATGGCGCGATGAGCACGAAGAAACCGACTGGCGGCAAGTCGAGCCCCGCCGCAACATCCAACGACGACCCGCCGCCTGTTCCGCCCGAGCGTCCCGCGCCTGACGAATGCTGCAACAGCGGCTGCATCCCCTGTGTCTATGACCTTTACGACGAAGCGATGGACCGCTACCGCGAAGCGCTGAAGGCATGGCGCGCGCGGCACAAGCCGCACGGCAACTGAAGCGGATGCTTCAGCCGGCAAGCTTCATGTGGATGATGGGGAAGGGACGGCCCGAGTCGTCGTAGGCCGAGCGGCCCACGTCCTGAAATCCGTAGTGCTTGTAGAAGCCATGCGCCTGCGGATTCTGCTCGTTCACGTCCACCAGCAGCGTGCCGTGCAGCGATCGCGCAAAATTCAGCAGGCGGCGGCCAGCGCCTTTGCCTCGCTTGTTGGCATCCACGAACAGCATCTCGACCTTGTTGCCGGTCAGACCCATGAAGCCGGCCACTTCGCCGGCATCGTCCTCACAGACCCAGACCCTGACGGACGGCAGGTACGTGTTCAGCACCTGCGGGTACATGGCCTGGATTTCCTTTTCAGTCAGAAAAGTGTGGGTGGCGCGCACCGAACGGAGCCAGATGTCCACCAGGGCCAGATCGTCGCCGTGGTTGCGTTCTCGGATTTTCATTTTCTTGTTGCTTGGGTGTCAGACACCGGTAAGCCGCTAAAGCCCGGCGCGATACAGGTCCGTGGCTGCCAGGACGGTTTCCATCTGCACAGTATGCGCGAAAACGAATCGGTCTCCGTAGACCGTTTCATCCGGAAACTCCGAAATCAGCGCCATGGGTAGTTCCTCGCGATCGGTCTCCGTGACCTGCACGGGGATGCCGTTAAGCACGTCAAAACCCTTTTCGAGCGCATGCGCATGAAAGAGTTCCAACTGCCGCGCGTTGAACTCCACCAGCCCCGGCACGTTGCGCGCCAGTCGCGCGGTAACGCCTTCGATCAACCGTTGAGCGCGATCGCCCCATCCCGGATGATGGCGCAGGACCAGGAAGAACCCCTTGGGAATAGTCCACAGCTCGAAGTGGCGCGGCAGGTAACCCGACAGCGGACGCGTCCATTCGTGCGCGGGATAGCCATGCAGGTTGATATGCAGCTGCGCGCCGCTGATCGCATGCGCCTGGTGACGGCCTTCCCGTTCGAAAAACGGCGCGCGTTCGCGGTAGGCGATGTCGTCGCCCAGTGCGCTGTAGCGCGACGCGTGCAGCATGTGGCGCGGGTGGTGCTCGCGCAGCCGGTTGAAGAGGGCATAGCCGTCCGGGTTCTCGGAGGCGATCAATGCGAAATGCGCGTCGCCGCGTGCGGCCAACGCCTCGGCCGCACGCAAGGCGCCCACGACACCAGAGGTTTCGTTGGCATGCTGCGCGCCGGAAATGAAGACGGCCGGGCCGGACCCGCGCACATAGGTGCCCAACACGGGTCGGCCTTGGCGTGACACGGCTTGGAAGGTGTCGCCGCCAAAGGCCGCCATGCAGCCGGCGATCTGCGCGGCCGACAACGGCTCTCGGGCTTGCGCCAGCGGACCGGGAAGCGCGGCCGGCGTCACGGGAGCGACCGGGGCGAAGGGCTCCACGGAGATCTGCACGCGCGGCGCGCCGTCGTGACGGCGGATGTCGGGAATGATCTGGCCGGGTTGCAAGCCGCGGTCGCCGGAGGGGCGGCCGGAATGCTGCTGAAAGTGCTCCAGCAGCGAGAAATAGATGTCCTCGTGCAGCGCTTCGAACGTGCTGACGATTTCCTCGTCCACCGGCAGGGCGAAGTCGATGCCGGGCAGATCCACGCGGATTTCCAGCCGGTCGAAATACGGCTCGTGCGCACCCCACGTGTGGTTGCGAACCGTGTCCAGGATGCTGCGAAAGAGCAACTGGTACTCGGTGGCCTGCGCGGCATCGGTCTGCACGGCGCCGCTGGCGTCCAGTACGCGCAACCAGCCGGTAGGCGACAGCTCCGGCGTGCCGTCCGGCGCATGCCCAAGCTGGTTCGGCGCGAACACGCGGGTGTCGAGCGTGCGGCCGTCGGCATACGACAGGTGCACGTCGTAGTGCAGGTCGTCGGCGCCGGGCAGCATCGTCACGCGCACGTCTTTCAGCAACGCCACGAGCGGATAGGCCTCCAGCGTGAAGCGCTTGGCCTGCGCGTGTTCGTGCAGCGGATAGCGGATCTCGGCCGAGACCAGGCCCTCGCGCTCCACCTCTTCAAGGAAATAGTGCACGAGCGGTTTGTACGCGCTGCGAAAGCGCGCCGTCACGCCCGCCTGCTCAAGCTTGGCCTGCGCGGCGCGCCGGGCGTCCACGCCTTCGAACACCCAGCCTTCCACGACCGCGCCACGCCAGGCCGGCGCCATGTAGGCGTGTGTCCAGGCGTCCAGCGTGCGATCGAAACTCTTGTCCAGCAACGACATACTCAACATTCCTTCCGGCCCGTGGCGCGGATCGATTCTTCAGACCTTGCCGGTCGGGTCCAGGCGGTCGCGCAGCCAGTCGCCCAGCAGGTTCAGGCCCAGCACCGTCAGCATGATGGCCAGGCCGGGAAACACGCTGACCCACCAGGCCGTCTGCATGTACGTGCGGCCGTCGGCAAGCATACCGCCCCAGCTCGGGATCATGGGATCCACGCCCAGGCCCAGAAAGGTCAGGCTGCTTTCCAGCAGGATGTTGTTGGCCACGTTCAGCGTCATCAGGATCACCAGCGGACCCAGCAGGTTGGGCACGATGTGGTGGCGGATCATCGCCAGGTCGCGCACCCCGAAGGCGCGCGCGGCCAGCACGAACTCGCGCTCGCGCAACGCCAGCACCTGCGCCCGCACCAGGCGAGCGTACTGCACCCATTGCGACACGATCATGAAGAAGATGACGTTGAACAGCCCGCCGCCCAGGATGGCGATGAACGTGATTGCCACCAGGATGAAGGGCAGCGCCAGCTGCACGTCGGCAAAGCGCATCACGATCATGTCCCAGAAGCCGCGGTAGTACCCGGCGATGAGACCCATCACGATGCCCAGCAGCGCGCCGCCCAGCACCGAGGCAAAACCCACCAGCAGCGAAATCTTGCCGCCGACGATCACGCGGGCCAGCACATCGCGGCCCAGCGGATCGGTGCCGAAGGGATGGGCGGCCGACGAGAAGGGCGCCATCAGGCGGGCGGCCAGGTCCATCGATTCGCCGCCGTCCGGAAACAGCCAGCCGGATGCCAGCACCAGCAGGACCATGACGCCGGTCAGAAGCGCGCCCAGCACGAATTCGAGCGAGCGGTAGCGGCTGCGCGGCTTCATGGCCTGGGGGGCGGCGGGGGAAGTGGTTGTCTGCATGATGCTCAGCGCGTGCGAATACGGGGATCGACAATGCCGTAGGCGATGTCGACGATCAGGTTGACCAGGACGATGACGGTGGCCAGCACCGTGACGGTGCCTTGCAGCACGGGATAGTCGCGGCCGGAAATGGCGTCGAAGGCCAGCGTGCCCAGCCCGGGCCAGTTGAAGACCATCTCGATCACGACGATGCCGCCGATCAGGCCGCCGAATTGCAGGCCCAGATACGTGATCAGCGGAATGGCGCAATTGCGCAGCGCATGCTTGTACAGCACGATGCGCTCTTTCAGCCCCTTGCTGCGCGCCACCATGATGTATTGCGCCGAGAGCGTCTCCAGCATCGTCGTGCGCACCAGCCGGATATTGGTGGCGCTGAGAATGATCGCCATGGTCAGCGACGGCAGCACCAGGCTGGCCGGCCCGCTCCAGCCGGACGGCGGCAGCAGCGGGAAAGTAATCGACAGCAGCAGCACCAGCATCAGCGCCAGCCAGAAATTGGGGAAGGACAGGCCCACCAGCGACAAGATGCGGATGGCCTGGTCGGTCGCCTTGCCGCGCTTGATCGCCGCCTGGATGCCCAGCGGCAGCGAAATCAGGATGGACACGAGGAGCGACGTGAACGCCAGCATCAGCGTCGCGGGCAGCGCATCGCCGATCAGCTTGGCGACCGGCGTGCCGCCCATGAAGCTGCGCCCGAAATCGCCATGCAGCAGCCCCTGCATATACGACAGATATTGTTCGTGGAACGGCCGGTTCAACCCGAGCGCCTGCCGGATGTTGGCCAGGTCCTGTTCGGTCACGCTGCCTGACCCCTGGCTCAGCATCAGAGCAGGGTCGCCGGTCAGGCGCACGGCATAAGAAACAAGCAGCGTCACGGCCACGATCACGAAGACGGCCTGCAACACGCGTTTGATGAGAAATCCGGTCATAAGGCGCCGCACCGGCTTGCACCGGTGCGGGAAAAGGGTGTTAACGCGGCATCGATTCGCACCGATGCCTCAACGGAGCACATCCCAGCGGGATGCCGCGGATCCGGGCTCCGCCGGTCCGCAGGCATGCCCCTGGGGGAAGCGCGAAGCGCTCGGGGGGGACTTACTATTCGGGGACTTACTCAATGGTGGTTTCGACGAAACGGAAGCGGATGTCGCCGGGGACTTCCAGGTTCTTCACGCGCTTGTTCACGCCCACGATCGTGTTCAGGCTGTACAGCGGCAATTCCAGCGCCTGATCGGCCACGTACGCGGCGATCTCCTGCAGCATCCCTTCGCGCTTCTTCACGTCATAGACCGTGCGTTGCGCTTCCAGCATGGCGTTCAGCTTTGGGTCGTTGTCGTACGGATTCCACTTCTGGCCCGAGTGGTACATCAGGTACGCGGTGTTGTCGTAGTCGTACGTCCAGCCGCCCCATTGGTTCTGCCACATTTCGCCGGTCTTGCCGCCGGGGATGATGTCGTTGAGCAGCACGCCGGTTTCATACGGCTTGATGGTGGCGCGCACGCCCACGCCCTGCAGGTAGCCCGACACGGCCTGCGCGACTTCGCGGAAGTTCGAATCGCTGCCGCGCACGTCGATCTGCACCGTGGCGCCCGGCTTCACGCCGGCGGCGGCCAGCAGCTTCTTGGCTTCGGCGGGATTGAAGGGCAGGGGCTTTTGCTCGGGGTTGAAGCCAAACGACTGCGGGCCCTGGAAGCTGGCGATCGTCTTGGCCTGGCCCAGCAGCAGCTGCTTGACGATGGCGTCGCGATCGACCGCCATGATCAGCGCACGGCGCACGTCGCGGTGCTGCGTGATGCCGTTCTTGGTGTTGTAGCGCAGCGCGAAGGCCACCGGACCGCCAGTGGAAATTACGTCGGCATTGCCCGACTTCTTCACCGTTTCGATCAGGCCCAGCGGGATCAGCGTGGCGATGTCGATGCGGCCGGCCTGCAGCTCGGCGACCTGCGTGCCGGGTTCGCCGATGAAGCGGTACACGACCTTGTCCAGCTTCGGCTTGCCGCCCCAGTAGTCATCGTTACGCGCCAGCGTCACGTTGACCTTGGGCTGGTAGCTGTCGAACTTGAACGGGCCCGTGCCGACCGGGTGCGTGTTGAAGTTGTCCTCGCCCTTCTCAGTGATGTACTTGGGCGGCACGATCATCGCGCCGTAGCCCGCCAGCTTCGTCAGCAGCACCGGATCCGGCTGCTTCAGGATGAAGTCGACCGTGTACTCGTCCACCACCTTGACCTCGCCGATCGAGTCGTAGTTTGACTTCTGCGGGCCCTTGGCGCCTTCCGCGCCCAGCAGGCGCTCGAAGGTGAACTTGACGGCTTCGGCGTTGAAGGGCTCGCCGTTGTGGAACTTGACGCCTTCACGCAGCTTGAAGCGCAGACGCTTGTTGTCGTCCAGGTATTCCCAGCTGGTGGCAAGGCCCGGCTGCAGCTTCAGGTCGGCGCCGCGCATGGTCAGACCGTCGTACAGATTGCTGCCGACCGATCCCCAGAACGTCACGAAGGTGTCGATCGGATCCCAGCTGCCCGGATCCTGGTTGATGGCCACGTTCAGCGTGCCGGCGGCCTGCGCCGTCGAAACGGGCAGCGCGGCGGCGAGGGCCAGGGTCAGCGCGGTGGCGGAGAGGGTGGTGCGAAGGAATTGCATGGTCGCCTCCAGGGACGGGAAATCGGGTCGGACCGACGGATGAAAGAGGTTCAGGCGGCGCGGGCGACCTGATGGCCGGGCGCGAACTCGAAGAGGGGAACGATGGCAGGCTCATCGCCAACCCGGCGCACCGGGCTGGGGATCTCGCCTTCGATCAGGGACGTGTCGATGTGGCGGCCGGGCTCGGCCACCGGCACCGCAGCCAGCAGCTTGCGCGTGTAGGCATGTTGCGGCGATTCAAAGATCTGGCGGCGCGTGCCCAGCTCGACGATCTGGCCCAGGTACAGCACCGCGACCCGGTGGCTGACCTTTTCCACCACCGCCATGTCGTGCGTGATGAACAGATACGACAGCCCACGGTCTTTTTGCAGATCCATCAGCAGGTTCAGGATCTGCGCCTGGATCGACACGTCCAGCGCCGACACGGATTCGTCCGCGATGATCAATTTAGGATTGCTGGCCAGCGCGCGCGCGATGCACACCCGCTGGCGCTGGCCGCCCGAGAATTCATGGGGATAGCGCGTGGCGTGTTCGGGCTTCAGTCCCACCTGTTCCAGCAGCTCGCCCACGCGGCGGGCAATGGCGTCTTCGCCGGCCAGCAGGCCATGCGTGCGGATCGGTTCGGCGATGCTGAAGGCCACGGTCTTGCGCGGATCCAGCGACGCATACGGATCCTGGAAGATGTACTGGATTTCCTGGCGCAGGCGCTGCCGGCCGGCAGTGTCCATCGAGAAAATGTCCTGCCCGTTGTAGCGCACGGCGCCGGAAGTCGGCGCCACCAGCTGCTGCAAGGTCTTGCCGATGGTGGACTTGCCGCTGCCGGATTCGCCCACCAGCGCCAGGGTCTCGCCGGGGTAGACGTCAAAGCTGACCTGCTCCACCGCATGCACGCGGTGCGTCACGCGGCCGAACAGGTTGTGGCCCACGTCAAAACGCGTGGTCAGCTTGTCCACGCGCAGCACGGGTTCATCGTAGGAAGCGGTGTCCTGCTCGCGGGTCTCGCCCACCTCGCGCAGCGTGTCGCCTTCCAGCACGGTTTGCGGCGTGCGCAGCGGCAGGTCGCGGCCAGTCAGGCTGCCCAGACGCGGCACAGCCGCCAGCAGCGCGCGCGTGTACGGATGCTTGGGCGCGTTGAAGATGTCTTGAACGGTGCCTTGCTCGACCTTCTTGCCGCGCAGCATCACGACCACATCGTCCGCCATCTCGGCCACCACGCCCATGTCGTGGGTGATGAAGATGACGGCCGTGCCCAGGTCGCGTTGCAACTCGCGGATGGTGTTCAGGATCTGCGCCTGGATGGTGACGTCCAGCGCCGTCGTCGGCTCGTCGGCGATCAACAGACGCGGCTGGCACGACAGCGCCATCGCAATCATCACGCGCTGGCGCATGCCGCCGGACAACTGGTGCGGATAACGGTCCAGCAGTTGTTCGGCGTCGGGCAGGCGCACCTTTTCCAGCAACTTGCGTGCGGACTGGCGCGCCGCGGAGCGTGACAGCTGCTGGTGCAGCATGATGGCTTCGACGATCTGGTCGCCGATCGTGAACACCGGGTTCAGCGACGTCATCGGCTCCTGGAAGATCATCGCGATGTCGTTGCCGCGAATCGCCCGCATCTGTTCGTCGCTGGCCTGGGTCAGATCGACCTCGCGATCGTCGCCGTCACGGAACAGGATCTGGCCGGTGGAAATGCGTCCGCCGTTGTAGTCGGTCAGGCGCATGATCGCCATCGACGTGACGGACTTGCCCGAACCGGACTCGCCCACGATCGCCAGCGTGCGGCCGGGCCGCACGTCGAAATCCAGGTTGTCGACGGCGCGAAAGCCGCCGGTGTCGGTATTGAAGTCGACCGAGACGCCGCGCACGGACAGCAGCGGAGCGGAAGATGAGGCGGTGGTGCTAGACAACGTGGATTCTCACAGCGAGGTGGCGGCGCGGGCAGCCTGGTCGTACAGGCCCGAGAGGGCGCGCAGGGTGTTGGCCAACTGATGGCTGGCGTCGTCTGCGGCGGGGGAGTCGATGAATGGCTTGACGAGGCACTGCTCGCGCACTTCGGCGTAGCGCTGGATCGCGGCTGCGCCGGCGTCGGTCGTGGTGTAGATCACTTCCTTGCCGGTCTTGGCGCTTTGAACGACGCCCAGACGCTCCAGCTTCTTGAGCGAATAGTTCACCAGATGGGTGTCTTCGACATTCAGGGTGAAGCAGATGTCCGCCAGTTTCTTTCCCCGGCCCCGATGGAACACGTGGTTGAGCACCAGGATGTCCAGCGACGTGAGTTCGGGCAGTCCCGCGCAGGCCATGCAACGCACCATCCAGCGATTGAACGCATGCGACGCGATGATCAGGCCGAATTCGACCTCGGACAGCTCAGGAGCGGACGACGCGAGGTGGGAAGACGAAACGATGGCGTCCCGGACGGATACAGGCATGGGTGAGTCAGGCAAGGGGACGGATCGGCGACAAAACGTTGGTGAATTATTGACGATTTGTCGATATGGGTGCATTCGGGTTAACCCGGTCTGAGCTTTCGGATTTCTCTGATTCCGGGGTGCCAGGGCGGCGATTTACAAATGCGTTCCTCGCGAAGGCTGTTCGGACGAATGTCAACAGAGACACGGTCCTGAGGCCTGCGCACTCCCCACATCGCCTATCCCACCTAAGCAAAAAATGCCCGAAAACCATGCTGGTCAACGCTCGGACGCGGCCGTTCCGACGCGGCGGTGCGTACACCAACGCCGCCTGGCGGCTGTCCACACTTGGCCCGGCAGACGATCACGGCAGTGCTGGCTGGCAAAGGGGATCTGGGCGGCAGTGTTCGCGGCTGCAAGCGCCGGCCCCGTCCTGGGCCAGCCGGCATCGCAAACCGCTCAGCCGGCAACGGAAATCCAGCGCCGGCAGGAACAGGAGATCGACGCGCACCGCGCCCTCGCGGCGGAGCGGCCCGACATCCTGTCGGCGCCGTCCGTGGACGTCGCGCGCGAGTTGGCGCTACCGGAGGAAAGCCCGTGCTTTGCCGTGCGGGAAGTCATCTGGGAGGGCGCTGAACCGCCGGCACGCCTGACCAGCGCCATGGTGGCTGTGCTTGGCGAATGCGTCGGCGGCCGCGGGCTGCGCGCGCTGCAGGAACACCTGATCGGCTTGCTGCTCGATGACGGCCTGATCACCGCGCGGGTCGTCGTGCCCGAACAATCGCTGGCGGCCGGCTCGTTGACGCTGCGGTATCTGCCGGGCCGCATCTCCGCTGTGCAAAGCCTGGGCGCCATCGGCTGGTGGCGCACGGCGCTGCCCACGGGCCCGGGCGGCGAACTGAACCAGCGAGACCTGGACCAGGCGCTCGAGAACATCCGCCGTCTTGGCAGCCAGACCGACGCCGCCATCGACATCGCGCCAGGCCCCGACGCGGGCGACTCCGACATCGTCATCAAGCCCGGCACGGGCAAGCGCTGGCATGGCTATCTGGGCGGCGACAACGGCGGCATGGACACCGTCGGCAAATACCAGATCAATGCCGGCCTGACGCTGGATTCCCCGCTGTTCCTATACGACCAGCTGTCGGTCTCGTGGAACAGCAATGCGCACTGGCGCGACGCCGACTCCAACACACGCGCGGCCTCCGTCAACTACAGCCTGCCGTTTGGCTACTGGACCGTCTTCGCGGGCGCCAGCAAATCCACCTATCGCCAGACGGTGGCCGGCTTTGAAGAACCCATCGTCTATGGCGGCACCACCAAGCAGATCCAGGCGGGCGTGTCGGTCGTGCCGTACCGCGGCACCGCCTACAAGGGCAATCTGTCGCTCACCATGCTGCGCAAGCGCACGGATAGCACCCTGAATGACGTAGCCATCGACGTCCAGCGCCGCGACGTCACCGGCTACGAGATCGCCTACGGGCATCGCCATTACGTCGGCCGCGCGGTGCTCGACATCGGCGGCGGCGTGCGCGGCACGTTGCCGCAGTTCTCCGACGCACCCGGCTACGTCTACGGCGATCCTGACTGGAATGGGCGCAGCACCATCCTCACCGCCAACGCAGGGCTGCATCTGCCGTTCCAGATCGCCGAGCAATCCCTGGCCTATCAGGCCAACTGGCAGATCCAGCACGCCAAAACAGCCGTCGTGCCCGCCGACTATTTCACGATCGGCAACCGTTACGCCGTGCGCGGCTTTGACGGCCAGATGACGCTCGCTGCCGAAGACGGCTGGACGCTGCGCAACGACCTGTCGTTCAACCTTGACGCGCTCACTGGGTTACCCGGACAGCAGCTCTATGCCGGCATCGACGTCGGCCGAGTGGGCGGCCCCTCCGCCGCCTATCTGTCGGGCCGAACGCTGGTCGGCGCCGTCGCCGGTCTGCGCGGACAGTTCTCCATCCCGACCGTCAACGCCAGCTACGACCTATCCGCGGGCTGGCCGCTCAAGAAACCCGAATCTCTCGACACCGCATCGACCGTCATCGCGATGGTCTTGATGCTCGAGTTCTGAATCCGCTGTTCCCCGTCAGGTACGCATGATGTCCAAGCTTCGTTCGTTGATCGTCTGGTCCATCGTCTTCACGCAAGTCTGGATGCCCGTGCTTGCGCAGACGCTGCCGATTTCGGTGGACAAGCGCGTGCCCGGGCAGAAGCCGATCGTTGGCGTCAGCAACGGCGTGCCCGTTGTGAACATCGCGCCGCCGTCCGCCGGCGGGGTCTCCAACAACCGCTACACGCAATTCAACGTGGGACCGTCGGGCGTGGTGCTGAACAACAGTGGCGGCGCCAGCCAGACGCAATTGGCCGGCCAGGTGGCCGGCAACGTCATGCTGGGCAACAAGCGCGCCACCACCATCCTGAACCAGGTCACCGCGCCCAACCCGTCGCAACTGATGGGCACGCTGGAAGTCGCCGGCAACCGCGCCAACGTCATCGTCGCCAACCCGGCAGGCATCACCTGCGACGGCTGCGGCTTCCTGAACGCGGACCGCGCCACGCTGACCACGGGCCGCCCGCACGTCGGCCCTGACGGCAACATCGCGCTGGACGTTGCCGGTGGCAAGCTGCGCGTCGAAGGCGAGGGGCTGAACGGCACCGCCGCCAGCCAGGTCGACCTCATCGCCCGCACGCTGGAGATCAACGCCGGCGTGTGGGCCGACCGGCTCAACGCCACGGCGGGCGCGGCGCGCGTGGATTATGCGACGGGTAACGCGACGGCCCGCGCGGGCGAAGGCCCGGCGCCCGTCGTGGCGCTGGACACCGCGGCGCTGGGCGGCATGTACGCCAACAGCATCCGGTTGATCGGCACCGAAGCCGGCGTCGGCGTGAACGTGGGCGGCGACCTGATCGCGCTGACCGGCGACCTGGAGGTCAGCGCATCCGGCGACGTCCGCATTGCACCCAGCGCCGCCATGCAGGCGGGACGTGATCTGCGGCTGGCGTCGGGGCGCGATGTGGCGGTCGACGGCGCGGTGCAGGCCGCGGGCAACGTGGCGCTGGTGGGTGGGCGTGATGTTGGGATCACCGGCGTGGTGGGCGCGGGCGGCTCGGTTGATGTGAATGCGGCGGGCGATGTGAAGGTGGCCGCGCAAGGGGCGTTGCAGACTCAAGGTGCGCTGCGTGTCGCGGCGGGGCAGGATTTGGCGCTGGGCGGGTCGCTGGTGATCGGTGGGGAGGATGTCCGGGTTGAATCCGGGCGCGATCTGCGGATCGGGGGGGATACGCCGCCTGCGGGTGAGTCTGGTTCGGAAGGCGTGGGCAATTCGGGCGGCGCTGGTTCGGGCGGTTCGATTGGCGGTGGCTCGAATTCGGGCGGTTCGAATTCAGGCGGTTCGAATTCGGACGGTTCCAATGCCGGCGCTGGCAACAGCGCGGGTGCGGAAGGCGGCACTTCTAACGCCGCCAGCGGCGCGGCGCAGGCCGGCACGGACGCCAGCGGTCTGGTCACGGCCAAAGGCGCCATTGCATTGAAGGCCGGACGTGACGTCGTGCTGCCCGGACAGCTCACCGCAGTCGGCGCACTGCATGCGCGGGCTGCCGGTGATCTGACCGCAGGTGCGACCGCGCAACTGCAATCGGGCGGACCCGCCCAGATCCGAGCCGGCGCGGATCTCAGTCTTGGCGGCCTGGTTGGCGCGCGCGGCGACATCACGCTGATGGCGGGGCGCGACGCGAGCATGACGGGCAAGGGATCGTCCACCGGCCGCGTCGCCCTCGACGCCACGCGCAACCTGCGCATCGACGCGCCCACGCAGTGGGACGCCGAAGGCGCGGTGGTGGTGAAGGCAGGCGGGGCTCTGGCGCAGGCCGGCACGCTTCGCGCCAACGGCGACACCACGCTCACGGCAGGCGAAACATTGGCGGTCGACGGCACGGTCTCGGCCGCGTCCGGCAACATGAATATCTCGGCAGGAGGCGACGTCTCCATCGGTTCGAAAGCCCAGGTGGCGGCGGCCGGTAACGTTGCCCTAAACGCCGGCGGCGATCTGCAAAGCGCGGGCGAAGTCACCTCCCTGAAAGACCTGTCGCTGCAGGGCGCGCGCAACGTCCAGCTCGACGGCGCAACGCTTGCCACCGGCAATCTGCGGCTGCAGGCGGGCAAGACCCTGACGGCCTCGTCCGCATCGCGCATTCAAGCGGACGGCTCGGCCACAATCGCGGCTGGCGAGGCGTCGCTCGCGGGCGCATTGATCGCAGGGCATTCCGCGCAGCTCAACACACAAGGCATTCTGCGCGTGGACGGCACGGTGCTGGCCGACGCCGGCACGTTGAAAGCCGTCAGCGGCGGCGACATGATGCTCGGCAAGGACAGCGTCCTGCAGTCCGCGCAGCAATTGACTGGTCAGGCTGGCGGCAAGCTGATCGCAAACGGCACCATCTCTGGTGAAACCGACATCCGGCTCTCCGCTGGAATCGACGCCCAACTGAACGGCATGACGGTCGCCAACGGCACGCTTCGCGCCGACGCGGGCGGTGATCTGACGGTGGGCCAGGACGGACTCGCGCAGGGCAGCGCGAATCTGCATCTGGGCGCGGGCCAGGACCTGCGCGTCGCAGGCACGGCCGGTACCGCGCAATCGGCGGCAGGTGCAGGCATCTCGCGATCGGCGACAGGCTTCGGCAGCGCGCACTCGGCGGTGGGCGCAGGCGCGCAATCGGCGACAGGTGCAGGTACCGCGCAATCGGCGGCAGGCGTCGGCACTGCCCAATCGGCGGCGGGCCCAGGCGGTGTGCTGCGGGCCGAGGCGGGCCGCGATCTCTTCGTGACCGGCCTCGTCACAGCGGGCACGCCCGCGAGCCTCTCAGCCGCGCGGAATGTCGGCATTGACGGCACGGTCGCGGCGCTTGTGGGCGACCTGACGGCCGGCGCGGGCGGACAATTGCGAGTCGGCGCCACCGGACGCATGCAAGCCGCACAGAACCTGACTGCGGCATCCGGCGGCGACCTGGCGTCCGACGGCGCCATCGTCGCGGGCGGCGGCCTGACACTCGCGGCCATCGGTGATGCCCGTTTTGGCGGCACCGCCGCCGCACTCGGCGAGGCGGGCACGGGCAACCTGCTGCTCACCGGCCGCGACGTGTCCGTCGAGCAAGGCGGCCAGGTGCAGGCCGCAGGCACGTTCACCGCACAAGCCCAACGCGACCTCGCCGCTGCCGGCGCACTGGCGTCGGTCGGCGACATGACGCTGGCCGCCGCGCGCGATGCACGCGTGGACGGCACGGCCGCCAGCGACGCGAACCTCACGCTCACCGGCCGCAACGTCGCCGTCGGCGCAGCAGGCTTGACGCAGGCCGCCGGCGCGCTCACGTCCACCGCGCAAGGCACGTTGATTGCCGCCGGCAGCATGCTGGCCGGCATCGCACAGACGCTCACTGCCGGTGATGGCATGACCATCAACGGCACCGTCGCCGCATTGCAGGGCGACCTGGCGTTCATCACGCTGCGCGGCGACCTCCTGATGGGCGCCGCGTCGACCCAACAGGCCGGCGCGGCATTGACCGCCTCCGCAGGCGGCGCTCTGAAAGCAATCGGTTCCGCTGCCGCCGGCCAAGGGATGACGCTGCGCGCTGGCACCGATGCCACGCTCGGCGGCATCGCCGCCTCCCAGGCCGGCAATGTCACCGTCGACGCCAAGGGTGCGTTGACCACAACGGCCGATGGCCGCATCCAATCCGCTGCCAATATCGACTTGCAATCCGGTGGTCTGCTGCACAACGCAGGCGTCATTTCCGCGGTCGGCGTCGCCAATCTGGTGTCAGACACCGGTCTGAACAACACCGGCTCCGTGCTTGCGGGCGGCGACGTCAACGCCACGTCGCTTGGCGCGCTGACTAACAGCGGCCGCTTAATCGCCGGCGTCGGCGATGATGGCACGCTCAGCCTGCCCGGCAGCGCCAAACTCACCGCAGCCTTCATCACCCACCCCGGCATCAGCGCGGCCGGCAAGAACATGACGCTGACGGCAGGCGGCATGGACCTGTCCAACGGCAACCTGTCGTCCATCGGCAAACTCGCGCTGATATCGCCGGGAGACATTGCCACGCTCCCGCGCACCTCGCCCGGAGACATCACCACGCGCAACGCGGTGCTGCACGGCGGCAGCCTCGACATCGACGCCGTCAACCTGCGCAACCAAGACGGCAAGCTGACCTCCGCGGGCGACGCCACGCTGAAACTGGGCGGTGAGCTCGACAACACCAACGGCCTGATCGCCGCCGCGGGCGACACCCGCATCGACGCTGCGCGCATCGGCAATGCCGGCGGCACGCTCGCGGGTTCGAACGTGACCCTCGTCGCGACCGGCGCCGTCACCAATCAAGGCGGCCTGATCCAGGCCGACGACACCCTGACCCTGAACGCCGCCAGCCTGGACAACCACGCCACGCTGACCGCAGCCGGAGCACCGCCCAAAGGCGTGCTCGCCAAAACCGCCACCATCGTGGCCGGTGGCGTCAACAACCAGGCCGGCTCCATCAGCGCCAGCCAGGACCTGACCCTCGACACCACAGAGGTCGACAACACCGGCGGCGAAATCGCGGCCGGGCGCTACGCGACGGTCAAGGCGGCGGTGCTGAAGAACGCCCAGGGCAAGGTGTTGGCGGGCGAACGCCTCGCCGTCACGATCCAGGCGCTGCAAGGCCTGGGCCTGCTGCAATCCACGCAGGATCTCGCGTTCACCTACACCGGTTCGCTCAACCAGACCGGCGACATCGCCGCGGGCCGCGACCTCACGCTGTCGGTGGGCGGCAGCATGGACAACAGCGCCACCGTCAGCGCCGGCCGCGACCTGTCCATCACGGCCGAATCGCTCAACAACCAGGCCGGCGGCGAACTGCTGGCCGGACGCAACAACGCCATCGACGTCACGAGCGGCCTGACCAACTCGGGCCTCATCGATGGTGACGCGACCCACATCAACGCAGGCCGCGTCGACAACTTCGGCCGCATCTACGGCAACACCATCGCCATCCGCGCAGGAGAACTGGTCAATGGATCGGGGCCGGGAGGCGGCGCGGTAATTGCGTCGCGTGGTGATCTGGATATCGGCGTCGGGTCGCTCGTGAACCAAGAGCACGGCCTGATCTACGCCGGCGCAGATCTGCGCATCGGCGGCGCGCTGGATGCGATGGGCAAGGCGGACGGGCAGGCTGGGTCGCTCGTCAATGCGGGGGCGACGATCGAGGCGGCGGGGAGCGCGGTGATTTCCACGGTGTCGCTGCAGAACATCAATACGAACTACGCGAGCGAAGAGGTGCTGGTTCAGCAGGTTCCCAAACTGTACGTGACGCCGGCGGGCTCGACCGACATGTACGACATGGCAACCAACTGGTTCTGCGATCAAGTGACGCCCGCTTGCGGAAAAGCGCCGGCGTGGCTGGATGACGATCCGGAACGCAGGTTCCTGTTGCCTTCGACAAAGTACCCGCCATCCCAATATGGTCCTCCGTTCGACTATGCGCCCGCGTACCGGGGGAAAGCAGGAGTGGACGCGCCTATTGCGCCGGCGCGTGCCGCCGATCTGCGTGAATGTCTCATGGGCGGGTTCGCCTCCGAAGACTGCGTGGGGACCACACGTTACGAGGCAGGCGATCGAATCTGGTCTGTTTTTGGCGTGCCCCCACCCGAGGGACATATCCCTCCAATGATCGAGGTCTGCCGAGGCGCCCTGTGCGAGATGGTGTCTCCGCCGGAGCGTGACGCCGCTATTGCGCGAGACGAGGGCAGGCATGACCTGCTGGACGCTCGCATCCGGGAGTTCAACGCAGACTTCAATAGCCGTTTGGTCGGCACCTTCACCTACTACGAAGTCGAAGAGACCATCACCGAGACCCGCACCGTATCTTCCGATCCCGGCAAGATCCTCTCCGGCGGCGCGATGACGCTTGTTGGTACCGTCACCAACGATAAGAGCCAGATCGCGTCGGGCGGCACGCTGTCGGTCAGCGGCCCTGCCATCGACAATATCGGTGCCAGCGGCCAGCGTGTGATCACACGCATCGGCACGGCAACTGTCACTCAGGCTCGAGACAGCGACCGCAAGGAATACTCCGAGCCGTACAACCGCACCCTGACCGCCGAATCCATCGAGCTGCCCGTGGGAACCTCCGGCGGAAACTTGTCGGTCTCCCTCAGCGGCGCTGCGCCCGGCGCCAACGGCGCCACCGCAACCGGCCCGGTCCTGATCGCCAGGCTCGGTCTGCCCAGCGGCAACGTCGTGCGCACCGTTTCCAACCCGGCCACGATCCCCGACAGTCAACTGTTCGCCGTCATCGGCACACCCGACGCACCCTACGTCGTCGCCACCGACCCGCGCTTCATCGGCAACCGCGAGTCCGTCTCCAGCGATTACCTGTTCGGGCTTCTGCAAAAACCCGGCGCACCCGTCGGCAACGCCGGCGCGTCGGGCGCCATCAACACCGGATTGGGGAACACTCCAGGAGGCTTGAACGCTCTGATTCCTGCCGGCGCCAAATTCCTGACCCCGTCGGGTCAACCCCGCCGCCTGGGCGATGGCTTCTACGAACAAAAGCTTGTCGCCGACCAGATCCTGGCCACCACCGGCCAGCGCTTCCTGGAAGGCTTCGGCGACAACGACGGCCAGTACAAGCAACTGCTCGCCAATGGCGCGCAGTTCGCGCTGGATAACGGCATCAAACTCGGCGCCACACTGACCGAAGCGCAACAACGCCAACTCACCACTGATCTCGTCTGGCTGGTCGAACAGACCGTTACGCTGCCCGACGGCACCACCGAGACCGTGCTGGTCCCACAGGTCTACCTGCTAGTGCGCGAAGGCGACCTGAAGGGCGACGGCACTCTCATGGCCGGCCGCGACGTCAAACTCGCCGCCGACGGCGACATCATCAACAGCGGCACCATCGGCGCCCGCGACGCTACCGTCATGACGGCCGCCAACATCGTGAACCAGGCCGGCGGTCTAATCCAGGGCGCCATCGTCGGCCTCGCGGCGCGCGAAGACCTGACCAAT